>JAOUCS010000024.1 GCA_029859645.1 Lysobacterales bacterium
CGATCAGGTTCTGTTCCAGCGTCAGACCCTCGGGCCAGCCGGGGCCCCAGATATCATTCAGGTGTTGCTTGCTGCTCATCACGGCATCGTAATCTTTGACCACGTCGTTGACCGTCAGCATGCGCAGGCGGAAGCGCTCTGTTTCCAGGGTTTTGGGCACATTGAAGTCCGTGTCCACGAACGGAAAAGCAGATTGTGCGTAACTGGCAGTAGAAAGACTCATGATCGCAATTCCAGTAATTAATAACAGTGTACGGCAGATCGTTGATGATCGGTCAGTCACTTGCAGTCCTCGAAGCACAGCGTGTCTCCTTTCGCGGGGATTACCCCGGTCTTGTCAAAAATCCCTGACATGCGAAGGTTGGCGATAGCCACGCCATCATCCGCCACCGTCACCAGGGTCACGTGATCAATGGCCATGGCCTTGGACGCGTTCTGAACACCACCGGTCGTTCCCAGCAGGATGTAGTCGCGTTCGCGCCGCAGTTCATGCTGATAGTCGTGCTCGTGACCGGCAAACACCGTGTACGGGCGGCCGTTAAGTGCATCCTCGACGGCGGCGAAATTTTCTTCGTCCGCACGTCTCCAGGCCGGTTTGTGCAGCAGCACAAAAGTATGTTTGACTTCCGTATTAGCGTCGATGACCCTGGTGAAATAGGCGGCTTGTTCCGCACTGACCTGTCCTGTTTGGCGTAAGGTGGACTTGCCATAAGCAGTTGCAGGAAAAGCACCCCATCCTTTTTCCTTGACCACCACCATCGATTCGTCCCGGATGCGTGACAACTCCCACTGGACTTCGGGGGTGTTGTCCTCGGTATCCATCACCAGAAACAAGGTGTCCTTGTAAACGAAATGATAGTAGCGCCGGCCATAGCGTTCATCCCACACTGCCCACATCTCGGGATTTGTCAGGTCGTGGTTGCCGCCGGTGTAGAAAACCGGCGCCCGGGTACCTCTGGCGCGTTGATCAAATGAATTCCATTCACGCTCAAGTTGCGCCCGGTCCCGGGTGCCGCCTTCGATCAGGTCACCCACATTCAGAATCAGTTCGGGCCGCAACAGGTTGAGTTGCTCCACGGCAACGGCAAATATGCCCTCACGTTCGCCACCGGTCAGGTCAGAAAACAGCGCAAAAGTGAATGTGTCTTCGTTATTATCGAAATTCGAATGGGTCCAGGGCTTGGCGCCGGTGCTGATATCGTGGCGAAACTCCGAAGATTGCGGGTCAGCCGGAACGCTCCCTTGCTGATGGCTGGCACAGGCCAGCGACAGAAAGAGAACTGCCAGCAAGCCGGCGGCATTCAATCGCCTCACGCAAAGGCCTCTTTGATCTTCAATCGCCAGGTTTCAGGGCCCGATTTATGGACGGCGTCGCCATTGACATCCACGGCCACGGTGACTGGCATGTCCCTGACGTCAAATTCGTAGATCGCTTCCATGCCCAGTTCCGGGAAGCCCAGCACCCTGGCCGACTTGATCGCCTTCGCGACCAGGTATGCGGCGCCACCGACGGCCATCAGGTACACGGCCTGGTTGTCGCGGATGGCTTCAATGGCGGCCGGGCCACGCTCAGCCTTACCCACCATGCCCATCAGGCCGGTTTCCTCCAGCATGGTACGGGTAAACTTGTCCATCCGGGTGGCAGTGGTTGGACCGGCCGGGCCGACCACCTCATCCCGCACGGGATCGACCGGGCCGACGTAATAGATGAAACGCCCGGCCAGATCGACGGGCAGTTCCTCGCCGGCGGCCAACATATCGGTCATGCGCTTGTGCGCCGCGTCGCGGCCGGTCAGCATCTTGCCGTTCAGTAACAGGGTATCACCCGGCTTCCAGTCTTTTATCTCTTCGCGGGTGATGGTGTCCAGGTTGACCTGTTTCACGTTGCCACCACCTTCGCGAGCCACTTCAGGCCAGTCGGACAGGCTGGGTGCTTCGAGTCGGGCCGGCCCGCTGCCGTCCAGCATGAAGTGCGTGTGGCGGGTGGCTGCACAGTTGGGAATGATCGCGACCGCCTTGTTGGCGGCATGGGTGGGGAAGTCTTTTACCTTGACGTCCAGCACCGTGGTCAGTCCGCCCAGGCCCTGGGCGCCAATGCCCAGCCGATTGATCTGGTCGAACAGCTCCAGGCGCAGTTCCTCGGCCCGGTCGCCGGCGCCCCGTTGCTTCAACTCATGAATATCGATCGGGTCGAGCAGGGCCTCCTTGGCCAGCAGCATGGCTTTTTCCGCCGTGCCGCCAATGCCGATGCCCAGCATGCCGGGGGGACACCAGCCGGCGCCCATCAGGGGCACCATGCTCAGCACCCAGTCCACCACCGAATCGGAGGGATTGAGCATGGCAAACTTGGTCTTGGCTTCCGAACCGCCACCCTTGGCCGCCAGGTGCACTTCCAGCGTATCGCCGGGCACCATGTCGTAATGGATCACGCAGGGTGTATTGTCGCCGGTGTTGCGGCGGGCGCCATCCGGATCTTCCAGGATGGAGGCCCGCAGCATATTGTCCGGGTTCATATAGGCCCGGCGCACGCCTTCGTTAACCATCTCTGCGACGCTGAGGTCTCCCTCCCACTGCACGCCCATGCCGATACGGAGAAACGCGGTAACGATGCCTGTGTCCTGGCAGATCGGGCGGTGCCCCTCGGCGCACATGCGCGAGTTGATCAGGATCTGGGCCATGGCGTCTTTGGCTGCCGGATTGGCTTCCTTTTCATAGGCTTCGTTCATGGCGTGGATAAAATCCAACGGGTGGTAGTACGAGATGAACTGCAGTGCGTCGGCGACACTTTCGATGAGGTCCTGCTGGCGAATAACGGTGCTCATGACGGGTGTTCCCTGTCTGGTTTAAGAGTAAGCATTCCACCCTCAATTTTACACCAATAATCCCGCCGGAAGCCGGTATGGAAAAGAGCTTTTTACCAGTCTTTCAACGGGAAATTGATTGGCGATTCGGGTGGCCAGGGCTGGCTGGTGGATCTGACCATGTCTGCAAAATTTGGAGTTGCTTCCAAATCCCACGGAGATCCGCAGGCACACCACCAGAAAAGCAGGGAAAGTGCAGGATTGCCGAACACATGCTGGTCGACTCTCGCCGCCAGGCGATTGGTCGTCTCCCTGTCACCTCGCCAGGCTGATCCCAGCATGTTCCAGAACCCGTTGTCAGAGGTCATCGCCATCAGCTCTGCGAAATGCCGGTCCGCCTGCTGCCGGTCGCCCCGGCCTGCCGCTACGGCAACCCGGGCCACTAGTTGATAAGCGGGAACCTGGAACCGGGAATCGATTTCAACTTCTGCCGCGTCAAACTGACCGTTGGCGATGTGGGCAAGCACCAGCGCCAGGCTGATCCACTCACTGGGCGCCTGGTCGGCGGCCCGGGAAGCGACCTCCAGGGATTTAACGGGGTCGCCTGACCAGATCCAGGCCCTGGTTTCGCCCAGCCACGAACTGGGCGCCAGCGGATTGCACTGGCGGGTCGCCTCCAGCTTCATGGCCAGCCGTTCCCTGTATCCGAGCACCAGCGCCATCGGATCGATCCAGATGAACGAGTCGCAGCCTTCTGATCCCAGCCACCGCTCGATCCGCGCCGGGACTCCCCGCCAATTGCCCGTTACAAAGGCCTGGTCGATCTCGAGGATATTACGCTCCGTAGGTGTCCGCGCATGCTCGATGGCTGCGCGAAAATCGGCGACCAGCCTGTCAGACGCATCCGACACCATTTCCGGAGACACACCATCCATCGGCTGGCCTGTCGCATCATTCAGCAAGATATGAAGATAGGCGTCCGAGTGTCGCCAGTAGGCCGGGGAGAAGTCCGGCACCCGTTGCTGAACAAATTCAAACTGTTCGTTGGCCAACAACAATGTGCCAACCTGGTCGTCCGCGCCGTGCGCTTTTTCATACAAATCAACTCCTTTCTGGTACGCAATGAAAGCCTCGACATCCCTTAGCCCCGCTTTACGCATCGAGGCTCGCTTGCTCTCGTCAAGAACTACGTCCATGGCCACGGCAATCTGCTCTGCGATGCTTTCCTGCAACAGGATGGTGTCGCCGGAAGTGCCGTCGAAATTATCTGACCACAAGTGGAAACCGTCCTCGGCCCGAATCAGCTGTGCCGTTACTCTCAACCGCTCACCCGATCGGCGGACAGAGCCTTCAACGATGTGCCTGACTCCCAGCTTCGTTGCGATTTCCTGGACCGGGACATCCTGCCCCTTGAACGCAAACGACGAGGTTCGGGCAGTAACCAGGAGTTCCGGCAGTTGGGCCAGCGAGTTCAGTATTTCTTCGGTGACTCCATCGGCGAAATATTCATCGTCGATACCCTGGCTCATTGCGACAAAAGGCAGTACGGCGACCGATTTGGCGGCAAGGCTCATGGGGCTGGCCGCTGCGGTTGGAGGGGGCGGTGATTCCATCATTGGCTGCTGGACGATTGCGGCTGATTGGCCAGCCGGAGTGACCGTTGGTGTCAACACGAATTTGTCCACCAGCAGGAACACCACTGCAACCGCCAGGGAGGCGATGATCACCCGGTCCAGCTTGTGACCGGTCTGCGGCGTGATGGACTGGCTGCGGTCGATTTGAGATTCGCGCTTGATGCCTTCGGGCGTCATTTCAAACACCCAGGCGATAATCAGCACCATGGGTAATCCCACCGCGGCCGCCAATACGAACACCTGCAGGATCCAATCGGGTGCCACGATGACTTCCAGCACAAAGTCAACGATTTGCAGAATCACCCAGGCAGCCAGCACATAGGCCAGGCCTACGCGAATGACGTTACGTCGTTTGAGTTCCTGGAATAGTCCCATGGTTAGAAGGTCGGCCCCTGCCTCTGATGGATGGCGGGCCTATTCTGCCACAGGATGAAGCGGCCAGTGGGGCTGGCTGCTGCTGTGGTTATTCCTGATCCTGCTTTTTACCGTGCCGTTCTGCCTGGTGCACGGCAAATTCCTCGGCATTGATGCAACCGTCGCCATCCAGGTCCAGGTCACCGAAAGTAGGCATCTTCATGCCCTTGCCATGATGCCCGTGCGCCCCCTGACCGTCGCCACCTTTGTGCATCTCATGCATTTTCTGCCGCTGCGCTTTCTGTCCGGCCACCAGTTCCGCTTCGCTCAGGACGCCGTCACCGTCCGTATCCAGATCGCTGAATGCGGGTGCATACCTGGCGCCTTTCATCGGCTTGCCGGCTTCCGCCATGGCCGCCATGCGGGCGCTACGGAAGGTGTTGAATTCTTCTTCGCTGACCGTGCCGTCACCATTGGCATCAAATTCCGAGAATGCCGGCGGGCTATGTTGCATGTGCGAATCTGCTTTTGCCACGAAGGGCAACATGGCTACAGCAATGATCATGGTAACGATCATAATGCTTTTGAACGCGGCCTGGTCCGGGCTTTTCATAACAATACTCCGCCGAAAATATCCTGCTATGATCGCGGTACATTCAGCGGACGACATTGACCTGGGACAACATTCCGGTGGCGTCGGCTGATCGTGCCAGGGCAACGCTTTATCATCCCGGGTGCAATAGACCGGCGTTAATTTCGTTCATTATCTAAAGCACACGCATTCCCCGGAGCCAAAAACCATGTTCGGAAACCTCCTGCCTTTTCTGATGTTCGGTATCCTGCTGGCTGCGGTTCTGAGCAAGCCTCTTTCGCGGCTACCCTGGATTTCGCTGCCGGTCGCGCTCGTCATCATTGGCTTCGTGTCGTCGGAAATCTGGGTGGGATTGGGCATGGACACGGGCCTGCGCTGGCAGATTCTTCGCGACCTGGTGTTCTACCTGTTATTGCCTATCCTGATTTTCGAAGCCGCTATTAATGTCGATACACGCTGGCTGAAACGCGAAGCGGTACTGATCGGCATGCTGTCGGTTCCACTGCTACTGGCGGCCGCAGTGATCGCCGCGGGAATCATCCTCTACCTGATGGGCGATTCGCTGGGTGGCAGCTGGGCGCTGGCCGTGCTGATCGGTTCGATGATCAGCGCTACCGACCCGGCCATGATTGCCGGCGTGCTGGGGCGCAATGGCAATGCCAGGCGTGTGGAACAAATCCTTGAGGGCGAAAGCCTGATCAACGATGCAACCACCATCACTCTGTTCGTGATGATCTCAGGCCTGCTGATCATGCCGGGCGCCGAGATCTCAGCCTGGTCGGTGGCCGGCCGGTTTGCGCTGACCTTGCTGGGCGGCGCCGCCATTGGCGTGGTCCTGGGTTGGTTGCTGGACCTGGTGATCGCTCCTGCGGACGACAAGGTTCTTTCGACTTCAGCCACCCTGGTGCTGGCCTTTTCCAGTTTCTGGATCGGTGAACACCTGCTGGGTTTTAGCGGCGTGGTGGCCACCCTGGCCGCAGGGCTGACCGTTGCCTGGCGGCAGCGGAAGCACCGTTCCGAAGAAGACATCGCGTTCGCGCTTGATTCCTGGCAGATTCTCGGTTTCTGCGCCAACGCAATGCTGTTTTTTGCCGTCGGCATGAGCATTACGATCCAGATGTTCCAGGATCACTGGCTGGCGATGCTGGTGGGAATCCTGGCAGCCCTGGTTTCGCGCGCCGTCATCGTTTTTTTCGGGCTGGGACCGATATCGCTGCTACCCGGCGTCGGAAAACTCGGGTTTTCCCAGCAGAACCTCATACTCTGGGGCGGTATCAGGGGGGCGGTTGCAATCGCGCTGGCCCTGTCCCTCAGTATGGACATCCCTTACTGGTACACGATTCAGAGCACGGTGTACGGTGTCGCCTTGTTCAGCCTGGTGGCGCAGACGCCTTTGTTGCCCTTCCTGGCGGCGGACAAGAAGAAATTATCGGCCGCTGCAGAAAAAGCCTGACCACCAGAAGCAGGCGCTCAGCAATGAAGGTAGAGATGGCCCTGGTTCCTGAGCAACGCTTTGGCTTCCCTCCAGGCAGGGTATAGCTGTTCCTGCAGGACGTAAAAAGCCCGGCCATGATTATGTTCCTTTAAGTGGCAGATTTCGTGCGCTATCACGTAGTCCATACATTCCGCCGGCGCTTTGACCAGGTGTGGATTCAGCGTGATCACACCCCTGGACGAACAGCTGCCCCAGGTTCGCTTCATGCGGCGCAACCTCATCGGCGGCGTCTTGTCTCCCGTCCAGCAGGCCAATGAGCTGTAATGTTCCAGCCGTCCGCTAAACTGCTGCTGCGCTTGCTGGCGATACCAGCGCGCCAGCAGGCGACTCACGCGCCCTGGCGCCAGGTCCGGAACCTCGACATGAAGCTGCCCATCGTCCACCCGGACACTGCTTCGTTGGCCGGGCTGTTCATCGACTGCCAAACGCAGTTTCACACCCATAAAAAAGTGTTCCTCACCACTCGACCAGGTGAGCACTTTTAAATCCTGCTGCCTTGACCGCGCCTGTTCCAGAAACCGGGCCACGTAGACGGCCCTGGCCTGCAGCGCGCGGTGGATAGTGCGGCGGCTCATGCGTTTCGGCGCAACCACCCGCAGGCCGCCCCGGGGATCAATTTCCAGGTGGATGCGCCGCGTCACCCGTGGCCGGTGGATGACCTCGTAACGGACGGTTTCACTGTTCAATTGAAGGGAGTCATGTTTCACGCCGGGGCATTGTACTTTAGAATCATCGCCATCATGCCGGCTCATCTCGCGGACACCCTGATCATCGGCGCCGGCGCCGCCGGACTGATGTGCGCGATTACCGCGGCACAGCGCGGACGCAGGGTCACGGTGCTGGACCGATCCAACAAGGTGGGCAAAAAAATCCTGATGTCCGGCGGTGGCAGGTGCAATTTCACCAACCTTCATATCAGCCCTGACCGGTTCCTGTCGGCCAACCCACATTTCTGCAAAAGCGCCCTCAGCCGGTACACCCAGTGGGACTTTATTGAACTGGTGGAGCGGCATGAAATTGAGTACTTCGAGAAACAAACGGTCAATGGCCTGAGTGGGCAGCTGTTTTGCAGGCAGTCTTCGAAACTTATCGTGGCGGCATTGCTTGAAGAGTGTCGCCGCGCGGGTGTCGAAGTGATCACTCAGTGCGAGACGACCTCTGTCCGCCATAACGATGGCTTCCACCTGGCCGGCAACCTGGGAAGGTTCTCAGCTGAAACCCTGGTGGTAGCCAGTGGTGGCCTGTCGGTCCCCAGCCTGGGAGGATCGGGCTTTGGTTACCAACTGGCGGAGCAGTTTGGCCTGCGGCAGCTGCCATTGGTGGCCGGGTTGGTCCCACTGACCTTCACCGGCGCCCTGAATGAAGTCTTTGCACGTCTTTCCGGAATTTCCTGTGAAGTCATTGTTACGAACCCCCGGGCTGCGTTTCGCGAGGACCTTTTGTTCACCCATCGCGGACTGAGCGGGCCGGCGGTGCTGCAGATCTCCAGTTATTGGAGACCCGGTGAAAGTATCGACCTCAACTTCCTGCCCGGCCTGGACGCACCGGCATTATTCACAAGCTGGAAAGCAGAACACCCGCGTGCCCTGCTGCGGACACAACTGGCTTCACGACTGCCGGGCAAACTGGTCGGGGAACTGGAGGCGCTGTTCTGGCCGGATAACCGGGACCGGCAACTGGCCGACTGGCCGGACCGTCAGCTGAAGGCCGTCGCCGCTGAACTGCAAGCGTGGCAGGTCAAGCCTGCTGCCACCGAGGGCTATCGAACGGCCGAGGTTACCCTTGGGGGCGTGGACACCAGGGACCTGTCATCCAAAACCATGGAGTCTGCGACCAGTGGCTTGTTTTTCATCGGCGAAGTGGTCGATGTCACCGGACATCTCGGGGGGTTCAACTTTCAATGGGCCTGGTCTTCGGGTTATGCCGCCGGCCAGGAAGTGTAGGGGCGAACCCGGTATCCGAAATCGCACTTCCGAATACCGGGCCCGCCCCCACGGGGCACTCGGTGGTGATTACAGGCTTATGGCGCGTTCAGCAGCGTCCGGCTCGGTTAATGGCACGCTGACCAGTCTCTTTACCCTGGCCCTGGAGTCGACCACGCAGTCGGCCCTCGCCACGACTTCATTGCTGGCGGGGTCACGGGCATCGAGGTGAATGGTCTCGCGCACTCTTAACCGTGCTTTTGAAGTATCACTGTCCGGACTTACGCTGTAGTCCAGGGGAGCGTCACTGCCGCTGGCAAGCACGGTGACCATTGCGTCGGCACACGCGTCCAGCCCGTCTTGCAGGGAAGCCGCAGTTACACTGCAGGGCGCCAGGGCCAGGGCCACGGCGCAACCAACTGTCAGAATCTTGCTGTTGTTCATCGCTACTCTCCTTTGTTGATGAATGTTTCAGAACACGGTTGCAAGATTAGAAATCCGGTGGCCTGCTGACAAACGCTGTTTAATTGCCTATGACATAATTTTTTTCATGCATCGGCCTGGAACTCCTCCAGCAGCCAATCAATAATGCCCATGACCTCCGGCCGTTCTTCCTCCTCCGGGCGATGAGCCATGAAAAACTGCTCGCCGGTATCCACTTCGTCATTAAATGCACACACCAGGGCGCCGGATTCGAACAGGCGTTCGCTGAGCGGCCAGGACACCAGCGCCACACCCAGCCCTTCGGATGCCGCCAGCACGACAGCGGCCATCGAATCAAATCGGAAAATCTTCCCGGCCCTGGGTGGCTTGATGTCAATGGCCTGGGCCCAGTTGACCCAGGAGTGCGGCCGGTTCTCATGCACGATCAGGGTCTGACCGTCCAGGTCGGAATACTTCGAGAACATCGCCTTCTTCTTCAAGGCCGGCGAACAGGCCGCCACGATCCGCCGGGGAAACAGGGGATAAGTGACCAGTTCCGGCCATTCACCGCTACCCAACAGAATGGAAAGATCGGCATCCGGCGGATGCTCTTTCATCAGGCTGGGCTGGGTAACGACCCGGATGTCGGTATCGGGCATCAGGGACTGAAAAGATTTCAGCCGGGGCAGCAACAACTCCCTGGCGAAAAAAGGAGGCACACACAAACGGATGATGCGCCGCCCATACTCGGTCAGCAACTGGTGCGTTTCGGCTTCCAGGCGTGCAAACATCCCGTCCAGGAATTCATGGTACTTGTGGCCTGCACCGGTGAGTTCCAGGGCCCTGGTTTTTCTGAAGAACAGGTCAATGCCCAGGAAAGACTCGAGATTCCTGACCTGGTGGCTGACCGCGGAGGGCGTAATGAACAGCTCATCTGCAGCCAGCTTGAAGCTGAGGTGGCGTCCGGCAACCTGGAAAGCCCGCAGCGCCCGCAACGACGGCATTCGGGTACTTGGTTTCATAGACAACCTGCTGCAAGGAACATGCCAGTAGTCAAGATACTGTTTTTGATGGACTATTTAGAATTCGGCAGGTGGAAACTGCACCGGACTGGTGCCCTCCAGGCAGGCTTGCACGAGATTGGGCTACTGGTAGCCCGCCGCCTGTAGCTGGAAGAGGCGGGCGTAATGACCGTCCAGAGCCATCAGTTGCTCATGGCTGCCACGCTCGATGATCCGTCCATTTTCGATCACAACGATCTGGCTGGCCATGCGCACGGTGGAAAACCGATGTGAAATCAGGATCGCGATCCTGCTTTGAGTGAGCTTCCTGAAATGTTCGAAAATAGTGGCTTCCGCTGCCGCATCCATCGCGGCAGTCGGCTCGTCCAGCACCAGGATGTCCGCCTCACTGCGCATGAAAGCGCGCGCCAGCGCAATTTTCTGCCATTGCCCGCCGGAAAGTTCCTGGCCGCCCTTGAACCATTTACCCAGCTGGGTCTGGTAACCCTCGGGCAGGTCCGCGACGATGTCGTCGGCCATGCCTTTTTCTGCGGCTTCCTGCCACTGCTCTTCATCATCGAAAAACCGTACGTCTCCAGCGCCGATGTTTTCACCAACCAGCAACTGGTAGCGGGCAAAGTCCTGGAAAATCACGCCGATCCGCTGGCGCAACGCGTCTTCCGGCCACTGTTCCAGCTCCATGCCATCCAGCAGAATGCGGCCGGAATCGGGCCGGTAGAGCCGGGTCATCAGCTTGATCAGCGTGGTTTTGCCGGAGCCGTTTTCACCCACCAGCGCCAGCGACTCGCCCGGGCGGATATGCAGATCGATATCCTGCAACGCAGGCCGGGAAGCGCCGGGATAGGTAAATGATACGGCTTCGAACCGGATTCCATCCTGCGGCTCGGGACCGCGGGCCACCTCGCCCTGCGGCTGGACTGCCGGCCGGCTGGAGGGCGTCTCCAGGTATTCATAGAGCGTCGACAGGTAGAGATTGTCCTCGTACATACCACCGATGGCTGTCAGGATCGCGGACACGGCAGACTGGCCCTGCCGGAACAGCATCAGGTACATCGTCATCTGCCCAAGCGTGATTCGGCTGAGCACGGCGGCGGCGGCAATCCATGCATAAGCACCGTACAAAGCGGCTGTTCCGATCAAGCCCAGCAGAAAGCCCCAGCCATCACGGCGAATTGCCAGCGATCGATCACGGGCATACAGGCGTTCGAAAATATTGCGGTATCGCTGCAGCAGCAGGGGCCCCAGGCCAAACAGCTTGACCTCTTTGACGTTATCCTCACGCGCCAAAACCGTTTCCAGGTAGATCTGCATGCGGGTATCCGGAGAGCGCCAGCGAAACAGGGTAAACGCCTCACCTGAGAAACGCGTCTCGGCCACAAAGCTCGGCAACCCTGCCAGGATCAGCACGAGCACCGCCCAGGGAGAAAACTGGATAAGCAGCACGCCGTAACTGACCAGTGAAACCAGGTTCTGCCCCAAACCGAAGGTCCGGTTCACGAGCGAAAGAGGGCGGCTGGATGCTTCACGCCGGGCGCGTGTCAGCTTGTCGTAAAACTCTGAATCCTCGAACTGGGCCAGCTCCAGGGTCAGCGCTTTTTCCAGGATCATCACGTTGACCCGTTGGCCAAGCTGGGCGCGTAACAGTGCCTGGCACAGGGAAATACCCCTTTGTGCGCCGGCCAGCACGGCGACGACAGCCGCTTCCAGCGCCACCAGTCCGAAAACCGTCGTGAACTCCGCCTCTCCGGTTACGCGGTAAGTCTCTGCTGCCGCCACCACTGAATCAATAATCAGCGCACCAACCCAGGCAACCGCCGCCGGCAGGATACCGGCCACCAGGGTCAAAAAGCCCAGCGCCACGGTCAGGCGCCGGTTGGTTTGCCAAACCAGCCCCAGGGCGCGGCGGCTGTAGCGAAAAACCCCCAGGAAGCTGCGACCTTGCGCTTCGGGCGGTGTGTCGGATGAATTGGGGTGAGCAGAAGGGGCCATTGGCGTATAACATGGTGACGTAAAACCGGAAGCAAAAGCCCCGGGGGAAACGATGCTCAAAGCAATGCAGAATCTGCTGATCGTTCTTTGCCTGGTGCCGGCCTGCCTGTATGCCGGCGATCTCGAAGAGCTGCTGGCCCGCAACGAAGCGGCTGTAGGCGGCGCCGAAAACTGGGCGAAAATTGACAACGTCAGGGTTCAGCTGACGATTGAAGAACCCGATTTCGAGGTAGACGCCACCTACGTAGCGAGCCGGGAAGGCCGAATGCGCATCGACATCCTGATGAACGGCAAGCGGGTTTTCAGCGAGGGACTGGATGATAACGGCCGGGCCTGGCAATGGACGCAGGCGGATGGCATCAAGCTTCAAAATGAGCAGTCAGCCGCCGCATTGCGCCACGGCATCCAGTTTCCGGGCCGGTTTTTTACCTTGATGGACCTGTATCGCAGCGGCACATCGGTGACACTGGAGGGGCAGGTGCTGGAGGAAGACAACACCCAGTGGCGCGTTCGCGTCACGCTGGCCGATGATTTCAGCCGGGATTATTTTGTCGATGACGCGACCGCATTGATCGTCCGCGAGCACGACCGGCGGGCCTTTCACCCAGCGGCAGACCCGACAGCCGTTCTGATCGAAACCCGAAAAGAGGAGCCGGACTGGCTGAATGGGGTCCTTTTGTACCAGGTCAGCAAGAATAGCAACCTGGCGACCGGCGAATGGCTGGCCACCACCCGGGTGCGTTCTACCGAGCACAATATCGAACTACCGGACGACTATTTCCAGCCGCAATAAAAAAGGGCCCCGGTCGGGGCCCTTTTTTATTCAACTCAAGGTGCGAATACCGACTTACTTGATCCGGCGAACGGTCACTTTCGCCACCGGGCTGCGCCAGTCGTGCAGCATCGGGATGGTATCGCCGATGCCATGGACTCCGTTGGCGACGTGGACATAACCTTCACCACTGTCATCAGGCATGTTGGCGCCCTCGCAGAAAGCCCCTGGTGGGCCCGGGATGCTGACACACAGTTCATCGTTGTATTCAGTGCCGGCGTCATAGGCTATCGCCGTCTCCGTGCGTTCATTGCGCGGCAGGTAGACCGAGTTCAAAGCGACAAAGGAGTCATTGGTCGGCAACATCATGGCCGCAAAACTCAGCCGGTTGTATTGGTTGCTACCCGAAATCGTGAATGTCACCGATGCGCCGGGCATGATCGGGCCCGTGTCGGCCGTATCCTGGACCAGCTCGGGAACGGAGAGCAGCAGGTCACTCAATGGCTCGATATTGCCATCTTCTGCCAGTAATTCCAGCTGTGGAAGGGCGGGCATTCCCGCCTCGAAAAAAGCAATGTCGCTCTTGTGCGTCGCCGCAAGCACCGGCGTAAAAATCTGTCCCTTGGTCACGTTGGTGATGGTGACCTCATAGGTTCTGTTTTCACCTGCGAAGAGCGATCCGCTGAACATCAATGCGGCACTCAGGATTAAAGCTGTCTTTTTCATGTGATTAAACTCCTGTCTGTTTCGAAATCTTGGTTTTGGGTGCTGTCTCACGTCCCGATACCTATTCTCCAAAACAGTGTTCACAGGCCTATCACGAATTATTGATTCTGTATGTTCATGGAATAAAAGGGTTTTTTATCGAAAAAATAATTCGCCGTGATACTTTCGTTAGATTTCTGGTCTATTTTTTCGAACAGGAATGACAACGGGAAAGAATATGAACAAGCGAAAGGTACTGGTGGTCGAGGACGAAAAGGACATTGCCGAACTGCTCGCCCTGCATCTGCATGACCTTGATTGCAAGGTCACCCTGGCAGCCGATGGACATGCAGGGATGCGCCATGCGTTCGCCCAAAACTGGGACCTGGTGATCCTTGACCTGCGCCTGCCGGGACCCGACGGATTGAGCATCTGCCGCACACTGCGGCGCGAGTCGCATTATGTACCTATCCTGATGCTGACTTCGAAATCGTCCGAGCTCGACCGGGTGCTGGGCCTGGAACTGGGCGCTGACGATTACGTGACCAAACCTTTCAGCATCTCCGAACTGATGGCCAGGGTGAAAGCCATTTTCCGGCGCATCGAGTCGCTGGAGAAACGCTTTCCGGGGGGCGCGGAAACCCTGACCATTGGACCCATTACCATCGACACCAGTGGGCGGCAGGTACTGGTTAACAACGAGCCCATGCCCTTGACCGCTCGCGAATTTGACCTGCTACTGCATTTTGCCCGGCACCCGGGGCATGTTTTCAGCCGGGCACAATTGCTGGACAGCGTCTGGGGATATGGCCATGACGGCTATGAACATACGGTCAACTCCCACATCAACCGCCTGCGTTCCAAGATTGAACCGGACCCGGCCCAGCCCGAGGTCATCGTCACTGTGTGGGGTGTGGGTTACAAGCTCGACGCACAATCGGGAATGCAAGCCGCATGAGGACGCTATTCGCGCGACTCAGTGCCGCATTGTTCCTCGTGGTTGCCATTATAGGTGGCGGTTTCTTCATGGTGGAGCAGGTCAGCACGCGCCTCTACTACGAGGAGATCACGCAGCGCCTGAACGCCTCTATCGCGATGTATGTCACCGGCGAGATGCAGCTGATCGAAGACGGCGCAGTCAATGCAGATGCTCTCACCTTGCTGGCGCAAAGAGCAATGATCATCAATCCCACGGTCGAGGTGTATTTGCTGGACACCGAGGGCCGGATCCTGGCCCATGCGATGCCACCGGAATCCATCCAGTCCACCACGGTGGAACTTGAACCGGTCAGGAAGCTGATGGGGGGCGAAACGGAAATGCCGCTGCGAGGCACCGACCCCCGCAACACCGAGCGCCAAAAAATCTTTTCCGCCCACCCGGTGATGCACAACGACCAGTTGCAGGGCTACCTGTACGCGATACTTGGCGGACAGAAATACGATGAGCTGGCCGACAGCGTGCGTGGTAGCTATGTGCAGAAACTCAGCCTCGGTGCATTGGTAGCCATTGTCCTGACCGCCTTCCTGGTGGGATTGCTGGTCTTTGGCCTGCTCACCCGGCGACTCGCCCGCCTGACCTCAGATGTGCAGCGTTTCACCGACTCCGGCTTCGATCCGGAACGGGTTGAATTCCTGGCATTGAATGACACGAACTCCGGAAAACAGGACGAAATCGGCCAGCTTCGCGAGGCATTCTCCGGCATGGCCAACAAAATCCGGGAACAGTTCGAAGGCCTGAAAGAAACCGATCGCCTGCGCCGTGAACTGGTCAGCAATGTGTCGCATGACCTGCGCACTCCGCTGGCTTCCATGCACGGTTACGTGGAAACCCTGTTGCTGAAGAACGACACGCTGAACGAATCCGAGCGCCGGCGTTACCTGGAAATCACCCGCAAGCATTCGCTGCGCCTGGGGCAACTGATCGGTGACCTGTTCGAACTGTCCAAGCTGGACTCGGCGAGCATCAAGCCCACGCTGGAGACGTTTTCCCTGGCCGAACTGTTGCAGGATGTGACCCAGGAATTTGAACTGCAGGCTGAACAGAAGGGTATCGACATCGAGGTCAACGCGCAGGATGGCTCGTCGATGGTGCATGCAGATATTGGCCTGATGCAACGGGTGCTGGAAAACCTGCTGCGCAATGCCGTGCGTTACACCCCGCAAGGGGGCACGATCTCGATCAGCCTCGACAGGAAACCCGGTTGCGTGGCCGTGGCGGTCGCCGATACCGGTTGCGGGATCGCAGAACACGAACTGGACCGCATCTTCGACCGCTTCTACCGTTCAGAACAGGGTGAGGAAGAGCGCACCAACTCGGCCGGACTCGGCCTGGCAATTGTTAAGCGCATCCTGGACCTGCACGGCAGTCGCATCACCGTCGACAGCATCGTCAACCAGGGCACCCGTTTCGAGTTTGATGTGCCGGCGCGAGCCGCCTGATCAGGTCACGTAGATCTGCATGCTGCCGATCTCCTTGTAGATGATCGCCAGCGGTTTCTTGCTGGAGAAAGTGATAATCTTGCTGCCGCTGTACAGCAAGTGCGAAGTCAGGAACACGTGGACTTCCACGCTGTCTTCGAGAATCTTGGTAATTTCATTGCGGGCCAGTTTCTGATGTTTTTTTTCGATGGGTATTTCCAGCGACCCGATTTCGATGAACTTGCGGCGGAATTTCACCGAAGGCGCCTGCTCATGCAACAGCACCTCGCGATAGAGCTCCTTGATCAATGGCGTGGGCAGAACCAGCCCCAGTTGGGTTGGGGCCGTCAACCAGTTGATACCGCTATTGTCCCGGTAGATACTTTCATGCTCGCCAAAGGCCTGGCACCAGCCTCTGAAATAGGCGGCATAACGTTTGAGATCACGCTCGAGCATTTTCAGCAAAACACCAGGCATCAGGATCACCTCGAATGTATCCTTTTTCGCCCGCATGTGCCAGAAATGAGAAAAAGGGGGTCAGGTTAACTTAATTGGGGCAGAGTGCTTGCTCTGCCCCAATTAAGTTAACCTGACCCCCTTTTTCACCTAGATTATTGCTGACCTCCCACAGTTGATGCGCTTTTGTAACCGATCGCTTTCTTCACGTCTTCGGGGCTGGCAACCCGGGGGCTGTGCGCACCCACCAGCTTTGTATATTCAAGATTCAGCTCATCCAGCCGCCTGGCAAAAGCCGCAGTGGCCGGGACCGCCGGCGGGATCATGCCATTGGCAGGCTGCGGGAAGTGATCGGCTTCGAAAATGATGCCTTGATCCGGCAGATAGGCGATCAGGATATTCTCCGCATGGGGCGTCGGGCCAATGTTGTAAAGCTCGATCGTCCTGTCGCCGTCCGTCAGGGTCATACGGTCTTCAACAAACTCCAGTTTGGCCTGGTCATTACCGGCTGCTTTGAGCACGACTTGCCGGTTCTCTTCAAATGTGATGATGGTCGCGCCTTCTTCAGCATAAGCCGCCGCGCCCGGTACGTGGTCGCTATGATGATGTGTCAATACACCGTACTTGATGGGCTTGTCAGCAATTTCCTTGCGCATTTCCTTGATGCTGGCCGGTACAGTCTGGGTTCCGCCAATAGCCACTACATGATCTTCCATCTCCACGAAAAGGGAGTAAGTGCCGTTACCGCCGATCAGGAATACACCCTCGTCAATCTCCTGTGACCCGAACTCGGCAGGCGTTATCGCCGCTACCTTGTCGAGATTCGAAGGGACCTGCAGATAATCATCCAGCGGCACATTGACCTGGGTGTCCTTGATGTCGATGATCAGGTTGTCATCACCATTGACGTAAAGCTGAAACTTCTGGTTGAAGGCGATGCCATCTACCATGGTGTAGTCCAGGAAGCGGTACTCGACCTGCCCAAATGGCGGCAATACCCGCTCCATGCGGGTCAGCATGTGGCTTTCCTGGTCGATGTAAAGAGCTAGCGCCGGGCCGACTTCCATCACCAGCGTGATGACGTCATGCTTGCGGCCGTCCAGGTCTGCTTCGCCGAGCCAATTGGACGTATTTCGACGCGACTGCAATTGTCGCATCAGTAACACAGGGGTGACCCGAACAAAAGGTCCGGACTGGGTGTTGAAATCAGGTTCTGCGATCGGTGCGGCAGTGCCCGCACGGTAGTCCAATTGCCAGCTGTTCTGGCCGTTGATGACCGTTCCCTGTTTGAATACGTAACCACCACCTTCACCCTTGTTTTTGGCGACGAAAATATCTTTCTCCAGGTCAATGGCATTGAAATTCCAGGCCTGATTACGGTCGTAAGGAGGGCCGGGCTTACGGCTCTGGCCAGTTGCGATATTGGTGAAATCGGACTTTCTGACCACGGTCTTGAGATTGGAAATGTTCTCCGCCCCGCCATGCGCCGCGATCGCGGCATCGATCACTGCACCGGCCTTGTTGACCGACTTGAGAGGAAGGGTTTCTGCAAACAGCGCGCTGCTGCTGAGTGCGAGAACAATAAAGGAAACTATACTTTTGGAATGCACGTTTTTCTCTCCGTTTGGATACGTGACTTTCAGTCTGTGCTTGAAGCTCCGCGCTGTCTGTAACATTTCGATAACCTGACCGCATGCTGCGATGAAAGAAGGGAAAAGGAAAAAAGGGGTCAGGTTAACTTAATTGGCGAGAGCAGCAGCTCCGCCAATTAAGTTAACCTGACCCCTTTTTTTTCTGCATCCAAATTGGCGAGGAAGGGACTCTTAGGGGTAAGAACAACATTTATTGATTGATCAGGAGAACCAAAATGTCTGGAGAAATGGTACCCGTCGTTTTATTCATCGTTATTGGCATTGCCGTGCTGGGCTACTTTTACTGGAATCACAAGAATCGTGCCTCCATCATGGAAACCGTGCAAAAGGCCATCGACCAGGGTGGCGAGCTGAGCCCCGATCTGCTCAAACAGCTGGGTGCCTCGGCTGATCCCAAATTTCGGGATATGCGCAGAGGCATCGTGTTCCTGTTCCTGGGGGTCGCCGGATTACTGTGCAGCCTGTTTTTCAACGACGCCGACGTCGTTAACGGAATCCGTGCCGGATCGGTGTTCCCGACCATGCTGGGACTGGGCTTCCTGCTAGTATGGAAGCTGAACAAGGACTAGGTAAAGCAGGTGACGATTTCCGACAGTGAGCTGGTCCTACGGGTCACCAGCTCCAACGACCAGGTCGCGTTCCAGCAGTTGGTGGAACGGCATCAAGCCGCCATTCGCGGCTTTTTGCGACGACTCGCTGCGGGCGACTGCGGCACGGCCGATGACCTGGCGCAGGAGACTTTTTTGATGGCTTACCGGAAACTTCACACCTTCAAGTCCAGCGGCAGCCTGCTGTCCTGGCTGCATACCATCGCCTACCGGCAGTTCCTGCAGCACACCCGAAAACACGCCAGGCAACAGGTGATGGCCGAGCCGCCGGACCAGGGACACGACCCGCGCCAGTCGATGGACTCGGAAATTCTTGCCCAACGGCTGCTGGGCTTCGTCAGCCCGGAAGAACGCGCCTGCCTGACACTGGCGTACTCGGCCGGCATGAGTCACCCGGAAATTGGCAAAGTCACCGGGTTTCCGCTGGGAACCGTGAAGTCACATATTCAACGAGGCAAACAGAAACTACAACGTTGGCTGAAAGACCATGATCATTCCATTTCCAAACACAAGGAGGCACACGGTGCCTGAATCACCACTAGACCGGGAATTAGGGCAACTGCTGGCTTATCATGATGAGCCCGATAGCTCGGAATTCGTTGCGAACGTCATGCACGACGTGAAACGTGAACGCCTGCTACGCAGAGTCATTCTCTGGGGTTTTGGCCTGGTGGGTGCACTGTTCGGACTGGCCGGTGCAGCTATGCTATCCGACAGCATTACCCGGCTGTTTACGTTTTCAATCTCACTGCCAGCCATCGAAACAGCGCAGGTTGCGTTGGTGGTGGTGGCCGCCGCGGCATTTTACTCGTGGTTCATGAACGATGAGATGAGCCTGGGAAGCTGACCGCGGCTTAAGCTGCCACAAGTGCGCGATCCGTACAGCTTTGCAGGTTATGATTGCGGAATGAAAAAACTGACCCTGCTGAGCCTGTTCGTCGTTTCCTTTGCAGTTCATGCCAAGGCGCCCTTCGTTGATCCCGCCAAAGACATGGAAATACTGGGTCCGCCCGACCGGTTCCTGTTCTGGACCCCTGAGCAGCAGGTCGCTGGTTACCGGAATATCGACAAGGTCTTCCCAACCCGCTCAATCTCAGCATCCACTGTTACTCTCGAGCTGCCGCCGGCGCCCGTCGACCTGGGCGGCGTGATCATCAAAACAGATTCCAGCTCGATAACGGTCGATGAGTACTTTACCCGGCAGAATGTAGCTGGCCTGCTGGTGCTGAAGGATGGCCAGATCGCTTTTGAGCGCTATGGCCTGGGCAACAAGCCGGAAAGCCGTTGGATTTCCTTCTCGGTCACCAAGTCTGTGGTCTCCATGCTGGTAGGTGCCGCCATTCGGGACGGCTACATAGAAAGCGTTGATGAAAAAGTCAGTGACTACCTGCCAAGGCTGAACGGCACGCCTTACGATGATTCTACCCTCCGTAACATCCTGCAGATGGCTTCTGGTGTGCAATGGGACGAGGATTATGCGGACCCGTCCTCAGACGTGAACAGCGCCAGCTGGCAGACCGTCGCCCTTTACGGATACCTGGGCCAGAAAGAGCGGGCAGCACCACCCGGTGAACTGTTCAACTACAACACGGCGGAAACCAACCTGGTCGGCACATTGTTGCGTTCCGCCATCGGCAACAACCTGTCGACTTACCTTGAAGAAAAAATCTGGCATCCGTTTGGCATGGAACACGACGCTGTCTGGTCGCTGAGTGAGCCCGGCGGCGGTGAATTCGGCGGCTGCTGCATCAGTGCAACACTGCGTGATTATGGCAGGCTTGGTTTGTTTGCCCTTGCCGATGGCCGTCTGCCGAATGGCACCGAAGTACTGGCTGATGGCTGGATGGGTGCGGCAACGAAACCTTCGGCCGCCTACCCGGGATATGGCTATCTCTGGTGGCTGGACGGAAGCGATGCTTTTAGCGCCTCAGGAATTTTCGGGCAGGGGATCTGCATCCACCCGGAGCAGAATGTGGTAGTGGCGCTGCAGAGCGCCAGAGCAACGGCCAGCAACGATGAGGACTGGGCCCTGCAGGACGCTTTATGTGAGGCTGTCGCCAAGGCATTTGACAAAAATTAGGCCTATAATCAAATAGACCATGCGCCGGAAAATCCTAATTTCCCTGATCACGCTGGCCGTGCTGTTTGCCGGCATCATCGGCTTCGCATGGTATCAGTTGGAAAATGAGTCTTTCCTGAAATCACAGCTGAGCAAATATGCATTGAAGTACACCGGGCGTGAGCTCCGCTTTGATGGGCCGCTGGTATTCAACCTGGGCGGCACTACCACGCTCGAAGGCCGTGATATTCACTTTGCGAATGCCGCATGGTCCGAGCACCCGGAAATGGTCAGCATAGGCCGGATTTTCATCAGTTTCGAACTGTCCACCCTGTTTGACGATCGCCCTGTTTTCCCGGATGCCCAGCTGGAGGATTGCAGCGTTTATGTCGAAAGAAACGACTCCGGAGAACTCAATTGGGCTGTCGGCCCGGAACCCGCCCCCGGGGACGAACCCGAAGACCCACCTGAACCGGAAAAAGATAATTCTGGATCGCGCAAACTGCCGATCTGGATAAAAGACCTTGTCATCAGAAACTGCGGAGTGTATGTGAGCAGTTTTAAAATCGAAGAACCTCTGAACCTGCACCTGGCCAGCCTGGAAATGCAACACCATGATAACACCCGCTGGGAGGGCCAGGTTTCGGGCAGTCTCAATGACATGCCACTGTCCATCGACGGCTGGTTTGCGCCCTTCGATTCCATAATTTACGGCGGCCCGATGGAACAGGAGCTCCAGTTCACACTCGGGAAAATCTCGCTGAACACCTCCGGCACAATGCAGGACGTCAGAACCGGGACAGGTGCCAATCTTTCCGCCCAGCTGCAAGGACCAGCGATCGAGAACATCCTGAATGAATTAAAAATTCCCTTGTTCGCCGACGGTGATTTTGACTTCAGCCTGAAACTGAATACCGAAGGAGACATGACCGAAATTGACCTCGATGGAGATCTGGGCAGCCTCAAAGCGACCGCTAAAGGTGAACTCGATCGTCTGATCAGGCCCTCCATGGGTCAAGTCAAGTTCTCGATGGACGGGCCCAACCTGGGCGCGCTGGCGAAAGTTTTCGGTCTAGAAGGCCTGGTTGAAGAAGCGTTCAGTCACCAGGCCCACGCGGCCTTTGACGGTAACAAAATCAAAATAAAGGCCGGCTCTCTGAAAACATCCAGCGACCATCTGCAAATCGGCGGTCATTTCAGCCTGGCTGAGAGGCTCGCCGGAACGGAGCTTGACATCAAGTTCCAAACCAGCGAAACCGGCCGCTGGACTCGTCCGCTGAGCGAGGATGAACACGTGCTGGGGGCTTTTAGCCTCGACAGCACAGTGAGCGTTGACACCCAGGGGTTGATCGCAATCCAGGGTCAGGCAGAACAGGAACAGACTACCCTGGCAGTCAACGGCACGCTGGGCAGCCTGCCGGATGACTTGAACGCCGATCTGAACATTTCATTGAACTCGCCCGATCCGGGCCCCCTGGCTGCAGTTTTTGGCGTTCCGGATTTGCCCGCTTATCCCCTGAGCATCAATGGCCAGTTCGGCTTGCAGGGCAAACGTCTCAAGCTCGGCAAAGTCGACATCAAATTGGCGGAAGGCCGGGCCAGCGTGGATGGAACCCTGAACCTTGCCGACCGTTTTGCCGGTAGCGACATCGTTCTGGACGTGAATATCATCAATGCAGAGCGCTTCGGTCAGCTGTTCGGCCATGAAGGCCTGCCCAACCAGCCGATTCAACTGTCCGCCGAGATCAAACCGGACGGCAAAGGACTGGCGTTCGTGGTGAAAGACGGCAACCTGGGACAAATTCAGCTGGATGCGGATGGCCGGATCGCGGACCTGGAGCAGCCATTGGGTATCACGGGCAATTTCAATCTCTTCCTGCCTCGTCTTGGCGACCTTTCCTTCCTGGCGGGCATGGATCTGCCGAACGCCCCCTTTACGGCCCGGGGAGAGCTGGTCACCGAACAGGATCTGGTCAATCTCAAGGGGGTTTACGTCGACCTGGCAGGCAACCACGCCACCATTGATGGGCATATCAACCTGGTCAAACGTTATGCAGGCAGCAAACTTAAATTTGACCTTGATATCAAGAATGCCAACCAACTGGGCATGCTGTTTGGTCATGAGGGACTGCCCGATCAACCGATAAAACTGTCCGCCTCTGTGGAACCGGTGGGCAAGGGCCTGGCATTCAGGATGAACGATGGAAACCTGGGTGACATACAGCTGGACCTGGACGGCAAAATTGCCGACCTCGACCAACCCTCGGGCGTGGATGCAGAATTCGACATCAAGCTGCGCAAGCTCAGCGATATCGATTTCCTGGTGCCGGACCGGGACCTGCCGCAAGTGCCTTTTAGCGCCAGCGGGCGCCTGGTGAACGAGAAAACCCGCACCAAATTTGACGAGGTTCAGCTGTCACTCGGTGAAATCAAGGCCTACGTGGACGGAAACCTGCTGCCGGACAATTCGTTTGACCTGGCGATCAGGGCTGCTGGACCGGATGCGTCAAAACTCGATCAACTGGCTGGCACGCCTTTGCCGGCGGAACCATTTTCCGTGGCCACCGGGTTGAAAGGCAATACAAAAGAGTTTGAGCTTCAAAACGCGGATGTCGTTCTCGGCCGCAGCAAGGTCCATGGCAACCTTTCAATCGGGCTGGGTGACAAAACGACGCTCAAGGGAAATATTGAAGCTCCCATCGTGGATGCCAGCCACTGGTATCCTGGAGATGACTCACAGGAAGAACAACCTGCTGAAAGCAGTAGCAAGCCCAAAGAATGGGTATTCGATGAAACTCCCGTGATGGCGCTGGACCAGCACAACCTGGACATCAACCTGGACCTGAAAGTCGATCTGCTGGTTCTTGGCAATACCTCCATTGAAGATATCGATCTTGTTTTCGTCCTGGCCGAACGGCTGATCAAGCTCAGTCCGTTCTCCATGAGAGGCACCGAGGGCGGCATCTACCGCGGTGAGTTCAGCATGGATGGGCGAACCGGCACACCAACGCTCAAAGTAGACGCAAACGGCGAAAACCTCCGAATTGGGATTTCTGCGGCACCGGGGCAGGATCCACAAACCTATCCGCCCACGGATATTGAAGTGAACCTGGTTGGCTCCGGCGCAACCCGCCGCGCCATGGCCAGTTCACTGGATGGGAAAATTCGCGTATACCAGGGCTCGGGGCAGCTGGCCAATGCGGGTATGGACCTGCTTTTCTCAGACTTCCTCACGCAGCTGTTTACACAACTCAACCCATTTGCCGAGAACAGCGAATACACCGAACTTGATTGTTCGGTTTTTGCGGTGACCGCCGAGTCAGGATTGATCACGGCATTTCCACTGATTGTGCAGACGCGCGAACTGACCATACTCAGTGAAGGTACGGTGGACATGAACACCGAGAAGATCGACCTCTCCTTTAACACCAAACCCCGGACCGGCATTGGCCTCAGCACCGGCATGATCATCAATCCATTAATCAAGGTGGGCGGCAAGCTGGCTGCCCCGGCCGTTGAGATCGACCCGGCCGGCACACTGAAAAGCGGCGGGCTGGCGGTTGCCACGATCGGTATTTCGCTGTTGGCCAAGTCTTTATCAGACCGGTTCCTGAGCAGCCCGGATCCGTGTGGCGATGCGCGCAAGGAAATCCTGAAATACGACGCGGAGAACCAGTAGCCATCCTGCTCCCATCTCTGACATAATCGCCGCTCCTGAATATATCCTTGAGGTGGGAGTTTCGCCATGCGCCACTGGAGCGAAGACGATGGACGCTATGCAGACATCGTGACGGCGGCGACCGATTTGCAAGGCCGGTTGACGGGCATTGAAGAAACGATTTACCCAACGAAGATGGAAGACCGTCAGGACCCACTGAACTATCCGATCCGATTGAATGATAAACTGGCCGGGATCATGTGGTCGGCGTCTTTAGGCGACCACCCGCCATCGGCCTCAATCTTGGCCGTGCGCGATGAATTAACAGCCGCGATCGACAAACAACTGACCAAGCTGGATGCCTTGTTGGGCTCCGGCTTGATGACATTCAATGGACTCGTAGCCAGCTACAGCCTGCCGGCTGTGGCAGCGGAAAAAAAGAGTTAAAGGAGCAGTACATATCATGTCTCGATTAGCAACATTTATCCTGGTCGCATCTTTTTTGCTGGCGTTCTCTGACACACTGGAAGCGCAAGGGCCACCCCCTTCACAGGGCCCGGTCTCATTCAACTTTGATGGCGGTTTTTTGCTGCAATCCAATGCAGACCTGGATGAAGGTGACGGCGGCTTCTCCGTCAACCGCTGGTTCCTCGGCCTGGGTGTCACTTATGCCTGGGACCGTCGAAATTCAATTGGATTGTCTGTCGGCGGCGGCAGCGCTTCTTATGACTTCGACGATACGCCAGCCTTTGGACCTGACGGACCCTGGGAGAAAATTGAGGACAGCCGCATTTCTGTCGTCGGCCGGATCGGCTTTGGTGAAACCGGCCAGTTATTTATCATCCCATCCTTTCGCTACAACGGTGAAGACGACGCCAAGACCAGCGATGGCCGCACCTGGGGCATTCTTGCAGCGGCCTTTTGGCGGATTAATCCCGACCTCAACCTAGGTCCGGGTATTGGCGTATTTTCCCGGCTGGAGGATGGCACCCGGGTGTTCCCGATCCTGGCGATCGACTGGAATATTACTGAGAAGTGGAACCTGGGGACCGGACGTGGCCTGGCTGCCTCGCAGGGTCCTGGACTGACGCTCAGTTACAAATTCAATAACCGGTGGTCCATGGGGCTCGCCGGTCGTTATGAACGAATTGAGTTTCGCCTCAACGAAGAAGGCGCCACTCCTGGCGGAGTAGGCGAGGACAGGAGCTTTCCCCTGGTCCTGACAGCCAACTGGCAACCCAATCCCATCGTCGGGCTGAACCTGTTCGCCGGAATTGAACTGGGCGGCAAACTGAAACTGAAGAACGAATTCGACGAATTGCTGGCGGAAAGTGATTACGATCCAGCTGCGATATTCGGTGGCACTTTCGAGCTTCGTTTTTGAAGGATGCAACCCGGCAAGGGGCTTAACAATCGCTATCGCGGTTTGTGGGTGTTTCCGCGGAACTGACCAGACCGCTTAACCGGTCCTGCTCGATTTTTTCCGGGTCTCGATTTTCCGGAGCTCCACGGCCGCCGCCTCCGGCCGTCTCGAGGACCATGCTCTGACCCGCCGGAATGACTTCACGCCCGAGGCCACGCAATTTCACCCCGTCACTGGTGTAGACACGCGCTGCCTGACCTGCCTCGCCCCCCGCCCGGCCCCTGGGCGGGTGTTTGACCCGATCAAACATCTTGGAGACAGAGAACGCTTCACCCCTCGCATGGGCAAACTCCATGATCTGTCCGACACCACCGCGAAATTCGCCCTTGCCTCCTGAATCAGGACGATATTCCTTGCGCCAGACGATGAGGGGCGCCGTGCTTTCGGTGATCTCGACAGGCGTGCAGCGAACCCCGGATGGAAAAGCCGTGCAATCCAGCCCGTCTTTACCGGGCCGGCCGCCGGTCCCGCCAGCGTAGAATGCGTTGATGACGAACGGCTGACTTTCGCTGCCCTGTATCATCCCGCGACCACCCAGGAACACCGGGCCGAACAGGCATGATGCGCCCTCAGCGGGAACTTGCCCATTCAGTGGCTCCTCAAGGCACCCCAGCACGACGTCTGGCAACATCTGCCCAATGACGTGACGCGCGGAAACCGCCGACGGCCGCGGCGCATTCAAAATGCAGCCCTCGGGCGCCGTCACCCTGACCACGTCGAGCGAACCGGCGTTGTTCGGTACATCGTTACCTACCACGCAACGGACTCCAAACGAGGCATAGGCCTGGGTATAGGTCAGCGGTACATTGATGCCGTGGCCGCAAACCGGGGATGTTCCGGTGAAATCCACGTCGATCCCTGTTTCAGAGACGGTTAACGCGCAGACCAGGTCGACCGGCTCATCGTAACCGTCGATTCTCATCGAATTGCGCCAGCTGCCAAACGGCAGTTGGCGAATTTCCTCCAGCATGGCCTCGCGGGAATTGTCGACAATCATCAGTCCGGCACTATCCAGCTCTGTCATACCGAACTCTCTCATCGTGGCGACCAGGCTGGAAGCACCCGCTTCGTTGCAGGCCGCGAGGGAGTAAAGATCACCTTCCGCCGAACGGGGGTCCCGTACGTTGGCCCTGATAATATCCAGCAGCGTCTGGTTGAGTTCCCCGGACCTGAACAGGTAACCCATTGGAATATTGAGCCCTTCCTCGAACACCTGGCGGCCGTCCGGGCCGAAGCCCAGGCCTCCTACATCGGCTACATGTGACGTCGATGCAAACAACGCCACGGCTCTGTCATCGAGGAAAACCGGTGTAACGACGGTGAAGTCATTCAGATGCCCGGTCCCGTACCAGGGATCGTTGGTCAACAGAACATCGCCGGGCTGCAGGGAATCAACCGGGTATTTTTGCAGGAAAAAGCCGACACTCGCGGCCATTGCATTGACGTGGCCCGGCGTACCGGTCACCGCCTGCGCCAGCATCCGCCCCCGGGTATCGAAGACGCCGGCGGAAAGGTCACCCGCTTCGCGCACGGTGGTGGAAAATGCCGTTCTGATCAGAATCTGCGCCTGTTCTTCCACCACGGCCAACAGGCGGTTCCAGAGAATCTGTGACTGGATCCGGCCCAGCGCTTCCTTACCCATGATCAGCAACCTCCGGTCGGCTCATGACGATGTGACCCTGCCCACTGATGCGTGCCTCGTAATTAGAAGTGACAACGGTCGTGGTCTGGCTCTCGGTAATCAGCACCGGGCCCGCCAGGCAATCGCCGGGCTGCAGCTGGTCACGCAGGTACACCCGTGCATCAACATGCTTCTGCAATGAGGGGTCGAACACGGCTTGCTTGCCGATGGAATCCGGCAAAGTATCCCTGGCATTCGTTTGCACAGGCTCAACTGCTTGATCTGCGATGGTTGCACTAATGGTCAGTGTCCAGCTTAAAACTTCGATCTCCACGCCCTCGATGATCCGGCCATACAGCTGTCGGTAAGCAGACTCGAACGCCTGGCGGAAAATGTCGCGATGAGCCGCCGTGCAGGCTTCCACCTGCAGGCTCACGGGGATTTCATGGCCCTGTCCGACATAGCGCATATAGGCGTGCCGGGCTTCCTGCAGCCCGGCTTCACCGGCCCCCTGCCGGACCACGGCCAGCGCCTCCGCCTGCATGTCATCCCACAAGCCATTAACCAGGTCCGTCTGCAGTTCAGCCAACAGTTGATGGCGACTGCGCACGACTTCGAACGCCACCGGCGCCAACAGGAATCCCACAGCGGAGCCAACACCGGCTTCGGTTGGAATAATGATCCGGTGAACACCCAGCTTCTCACCAAGGCGCGCGGCGTGCAGAGGCGCTGCTCCGCCAAATGCCACCATGTCGCGCCGGCCCAGGTCCATACCGAACTCGGCCGCATGGGCACGGGCGGCTGCCGCCATGTTTTCATCGACGACCTCGCTGACACCCAGCGCCGCTGCATCCAGCCCAATGTCCAGCGGTTCGCAGATCGCCGCAGTCAACGCCAGGTCCGACGCCTGCGAGTCCAATGCAAAGGTGCCGCCGGCAAAAGTGTCCGGGTAAATTCGTCCGAGGCGCACATCGGCGTCGGTGACCGCCGGTTTCTTGCCGCCGCGCCCATAAGCGGCCGGCCCTGGCTCTGACCCCGCACTCTCAGGCCCGACCTGGATCCTTTGCAGCCGGTCCACTTGCGCGATCGAACCTCCGCCCGCCCCGATTTCCACCATTTCGATCACCGGGATGCGAACCGGCAGGCCGCTGCCTTTTTTGAACCGGTAAACCCGGTCCACTTCGAAACTGCGCGAAGTCAGCGGTTCGAAATCATCGATCAGGCAAAGCTTGGCGGTGGTTCCGCCCATGTCGAACGATAATACGCGGTCCAGTCCGGACTGCCTGGCGACCTGGCGCGCCAGGATCGCCCCGCCCGCGGGACCGGATTCGACCAGCCTGATCGGAAATTTTGCCGCGGTCTCCAGCGTGGTCAGCCCGCCGCCGGAGGTCATCAGCAGAAAGGGGCAATCGAATCCCTGTTCGAGGAGTTCGGCAGCCAGTCGTCGCAGGTACCGCGACATCAGAGGCCTGACGTAAGCATTGGCGCAGGCGGTTGACAATCGCTCGAATTCCCGGATTTCCGGGCAGACTTCGGAGGCCAGGGTGATCGACAGGTCTGGCCGGGCGGATCGCAGGAGGTCTGCCGTGCGCTGTTCATGCTCCGGGTTCACGAAGGCATGCAGGTAGCCGATGGCGACGCTCTTCACCCCGTGTTGATCCAGGATCGGCAGGCTATCTGCCACGCTGGATTCATCCAACGCGATCAGCACCCGGCCGTCGCGGTCCATCCGCTCCCGCACCGGAATCCGGAGATGACGCGGCACCAGTGGCTGCGGCCGGTCGATCATCACGTCATATTGCTCGAAACGGTCCTCATGCGCCATCGCCAGGGCATCGCGGTGGCCCTGCGTGGTCAGCAGTGCAGTTACTGCGCCGCTGCGCTCGATCAGTGCATTGGTGGCAAGCGTGGTCCCGTGAATGATCAGCCCGATATCGGCAGGCTTTGTGCCAGCCTGCTGCAGAACCTGCGTAATGCCCTGCATGACCGCTTCGCCCGGACGGGCATACGTCGTCAGCAGCTTGGTAGTGACCCGGCCACCGGACGGCAGCTCGAGCACGACGTCGGTAAAGGTTCCGCCGATATCGACTGCCAGGCGCGCTTTGGCCGCTGTTCCCACTTTTCCTTACCTGTTCTGCCCGTTAGCTGGAACAATGTAGTTTAATGTATCCGGGCAACAGGCGAATACCACGATGTCACTTTTGATCATCCGCGCGGCGGAAATCCGTGAACTGGTCTCCATGGCTGAATGTATCGAAGTCATGGAGCGGGCGATGAAGGCTTACTCCGCGAATGAAGTGACCCTTCCACCGCGCACCATCGCTCCCCTGTCGGACGATCGCAGTTTCTTTATCCTGATGCCCGGTGAAATGCAGTCGCCTGCTATCTACGGCGCAAAAATCCTGGGGCTGCACCCCGATAACCCTCAGCAGGGCCGGCCCGCCGTGCAGGGCTTTGTTGCATTGTTCGATAGCCGGACCGGCAACCCGGTGGCGTTGGCTGATGGCGCGGAAATTACCGCGGTACGAACAGCAGCAGCTTCTGCCCTGGCAACCCGGGTGCTGGCAAGACCGGACGCTGCCAGTCACGGCATCCTGGGCACCGGCGTACAGGCCGCCAGCCACCTGGATGCTATTTGCTGCGTGCGGACTATACGCTCAGTCAGCGTGTGGGGCCGTGACCAAAAAAAGGCTGAGCATTTCGCTGAACAGCACACCGGCAGGCTGGACGTGAACATCACCGCTGTTGCTGATCCTGCCGAAGCGGGTGCCTGCGACATTGTCAGCGTCGTTACCAACTCACCGAAGCCGGTACTGGCCGGTTCTTGGCTGCAACCAGGCGCCCACGTTAACCTGGTCGGCGCCCACGAACCTCATGAGCGGGAAGCCGATACCGAAGCAGTGACCAGGTCCGCCGTATACGTTGACTCACTGAAGGGCGCCCTGGCCGAAGCCGGTGATATCCTGATCCCGATCGCTGAAGGGACGATCACCCGGGACCACATCGTGGGTGCGATCGGCGATGTGCTGCTGGGCAATGCGCCCGGCAGGCGAGACCAGCAGCAAATAACCCTGTACAAATCACTTGGATTGTTTGCCCAGGACCTTTATGCCAGTGAGTTCCTGCTGGAAAAAGCATTGAGAACCGGTAAGGGCCTGTCAGTAGAGTTTCCCTGACTGACGGTTGTTTGGCAGTGGATGTTCGATGTGTTCCTGTGTCAGGATGTGATCGTTCCAACTGGAGTTAATCTATGAAAATTTCCGTACTCGGAGCCGGCGCCGGTGGCACCACCGTCGCGTATGACTGCGCCGCCCACGGCCACCAAGTCCGGCTGTTCGACTTCCCGCAGTTCCCGGACAATATTGCGGCCATTGCAGACCAGGGGGGCATCCATGCCGAAGGCGATATCGAGGGTTTTGCTCCCATTGCTTACTCGGGTCACGATATCGGCCAGGCACTGGCAGATGCGGAGCTTATCTGGGTAGTCGGCCCGGCATTCAGTACGGAGCCCTTTGGCGAGGCGGTGAAAGGCAAACTGCGGAGTGGGCAAACGGTGATCATCAGCCCCGGATCCTGTGGCGGTGCGCTGGCGTTCAAGAAAGCTGCCGGCCTGGCCGTGGGCGATGACTCCATCCGGCTCGCCGAAACCCATACCCTGCATTACGCCGTGCGCCTGATCCAGCCGGGCCGGGTCCGTGTTTTCCTGAAACTGAAGGCCGGCAATCTGCTGGCAGCCCTGCCTGGCCGCCACACGGATGAGATCCTGCAAATGATCGGCGATGTCTATCCCAGCATGGAAGCCGCCAAAAATGTCATCCAGACCAGCCTGCAGAACGCCAACCCGGTGATTCACCCGGCCGTAACGCTGGCCAACGCGGCCCGCATAGAGGACACCGGTGGAGATTTCCTGTTTTACGAAGAAGGTGTGACCGACTCGGTGGGCAGACTGATCGAAGCGGTCGACAAGGAGCGGATAGCCATCGGTGATCGGCTGGGAATCAACGTTGTTTCAGACCCTGCAATGGGGATGCGCCAGGGCTACATGCTGGCTGACAACTACGGCTCGCATACCGCGAGGCCCCGGGGTTTCTGGGGATCGGCGCCCAGCCTCAGCTCGATCACCGCTACCTGAATGAAGACGTGGGATACGGCCTGGTATTCATGTCCTGCCTGGCCCGCCAAATCGGTGTCGAAACGCCGACGATAAACGCGATCATCCAGTTGGCCTCGGTGCTGATGAATCGAGACTATGCCGCCGAAGCAATGCGCACTCCTGAGTCACTGGGGATAGCAGACCTGTCCGCATCCGCGCTGGTGGACCTTTAATTCCCGGTCATGCGTTTTTCGATTCCGAAAGGACTGTAATCAGAGCCATGGCTGAAAGAAAAAAAGCCAGCATCGCCCTCGTTCTGGGAAGCGGAGCGGCGCGCGGCTGGGCCCACATCGGCGTCATTCATGAATTGGCCGAACGGGGGATCATACCGGACATGGTGGTCGGCTCATCGGTCGGCGCAGTAGTGGCCGGTGCCTATGCTTCGGGTAATCTGGACCAGTTCGAGGATTGGATATCGAGCCTGGGACGGGTCGATATCATCCGGTTGCTGGATGCCAAGATGACCGGCGGTGGTTTCCTCCAGGGAAAAAGCCTGATGAGTGCCATCGAGAAGCGGATTGGAAATCCGCGGATCGAGGACCTGCCGATTCCCTATGCCTGTGTCGCCACCGAACTGGGCACTGGTCGCGAGGTCTGGTTGCGGGAAGGCTCGCTGCTGGACGCCTGCCGCGCCTCGATCGCTCTGCCGGGTATGTTCGCGCCTTCACGATTCAGCGACGACCAGTTGCTGGTCGATGGCGGCCTGGTCAACCCGGTTCCGGTTTCGCTGGCGCGCGCAATGGGCGGCGACATCGTGATTGCGGTCAACCTCAATGGTGACCTGATTGGCCGCCATTTTTTCGTGCATGAGCGTGATGAATCGGCCAGTGACGAGGAAAGCGAGAGGCTGTTGTTGGAATACGAAGAAAAAGACACGGTGGTGGCCAAGTGGGCCGCCAAAATGAAAGCCGGTTTTGGCATCCGCCTGGACTCCTACATTTCATCGCTGCGAAGGAAGGAAAGTCCCGACCCGGGCCTGTTCGATGTCATGGCCGGATCCATCGACATCATGCAGGACAGGATCACCCGATCACGCATGGCTGGCGAACCGCCGGATGTCCATATCACCCCGAAGCTGAGCCATGTCGGCCTGATGGATTTTGACCGCGCAGCTGAAAGTATCCGGGAAGGACGCGACGCAATCCGCCGTCAGCATCTGGAACTCGAAAAGTTAGCCGGGTTTAACCGGGCTCATGACAAGCAGAAACCGTCACGGGATTGAATTCGAGGTCAAGATCAAACCATTTGCCATGATGCTGACTCAACTCATGGGCCCGTTTGCTGAAAGCGACTAAAATATTTATTGATCAGGGCCTTTGTGCCCGGTCGGTGCCAGAACATGGAACAGGCTCGCTCGCAACGACAGGTGAATAGCCGGACCGGTTTCGCCATCGAAGGTTCACGGGCGACTTGTGTTGGGAATTGGCAGGCGCAGGAACTTCACGACGTCGAAAAACTAATGTCCCAGGTGAAGTGGCCGGCGGATGCCGTTGAGTTTGATCTGGGCGGGATTACGTCACTGGACACGGTTGGCGCCTGGTTGCTTTTTCGCACGATCAGGGAAATTGATGACGGTAATCGGCAGTTGTCCGTGCTGAACGTCAACGAGCAACATCAGAAGCTTCTGGACCTGGTTGAAGACCGCAGTGAATCGATTAGAAAGCCGCCTAAACCTTACGTCCCCGGGGTACTCGAAAGCATCGGCCGCCACACCAGCAGTCAGTTTCTGCAGTATTTTGAATTCCTGAATTTCATCGGCAAGCTGGCCATCGTCTTCAGCAAGCTGTTTCTCAGACCTTGGCGCTTGCGCTGGGGCCTGGTGGTCAAAGAGTTACAAAGCGCCGGTGTCAACGCATTGCCTATCGTCGGTCTGCTGGCGTTTCTGATCGGCATCGTGATCGCCTACCAGGGCGGGATCGTGCTGAGAGATTATGGCGCCAATATTTATGTGGCCGATATCGTTGGACTGTCCATGGTCAGGGAACTGGCGCCGCTGATCACTGCAATCATTGTCGCGGGGCGTACCGGTTCGGCCTATACCGCTCAGATTGGCACCATGATGGTCACTGAAGAAGTGGATGCATTGCGCAGCATCGGTGTTGCCCCGCTGGAAATACTGGTTCTGCCAAAGCTGGTTGCGCTGGTCATTGCCCTGCCACTGTTGACGGTCTTTGCCGATGCGATGGGATTGTTTGGCGGAATGATCATGGCGAGCAGCATGCTGGATTTGAACTCATCGACGTTTATCAACCGGCTCACCGAGGCAATGACAATGAACTCCTATCTGAGCGGCATTGGCAAGGCCCCGGTATTCGCCGCCATTATCGCTGTCGTCGGCTGCTTCCAGGGTTTCAGGGTCTACGGTAGTGCGGAAAGCGTGGGGCGCCAGACGACGATCAGCGTGGTTGAGTCCATATTCCTGGTCATCATTGTCGATGCTGCTTTCTCCGTGGCCTTCAGTAAGCTGGGGATTTGAATCATGGCAGAGCACATTCTGCAAGCGCACGACCTGGTCATGAAATTTGGCCGTAAATGCGTGCTGGATCGTATCAGCATGCAACTGGAGCGCGGCGAAATTCTGGCCATCGTGGGCGGTAGCGGCAGCGGCAAATCAACCCTGATGCGACAACTGGCCCTGTTACAAACGCCAACTTCCGGATCGATAGAGTTGTTTGGCGAGCGGGTTCTGGAGATGAGCGAATTTCGAACGCTCCCGCTGCGCCGCCGGATGGGCGTCATGTTCCAGAATGGCGCCTTATTTGGCGATCTGACCGTGCTCGAGAACATCAGCATGCCATTGCGTGAGCATACCAGCATCAGCCTGGAGACCATCGAGCAGATCGCCATGTTGAAACTTGCGCTGGCCGGGCTCGAGCCTGAAGCGGCTGCGCTATTTCCGAGCCAGTTAAGTGGCGGCATGCGAAAACGCGCGGCGGTTGCGCGGGGCATTGCCATGGACCCCGAAATCCTGTTCCTGGATGAGCCCGGATCCGGCCTGGACCCGGTCAGTGCGGATGCAATGGACGACCTGGTGCTGCATCTGAAGCGCACGCTTGGTCTGACTGTCGTGCTGGTCACTCACGATATGGACTCGCTGTGGCGGGTCGCTGATCGAATAGTGTTGCTGGCGGATACCCGAATTGCCGCCGAAGGGACGCTGCAGGAGGTGCTTGAATCGGGCCATGCTGCTGCGCACAAATTTTTCCATGGCCGCCGCGGCCGTGTGGTGGGAGCAACCTATGATCAGTAAAACCAGCTATGCCCTGGTTGGTGCGTTTGTATTGATTCTGAGTGCGGCGTTGATTTGGGGGGTGCTCTGGATCAGCTCCGGCGGGCCGCCACAGGACTACGACAGCTACCTGGTATATATGACCGATTCGGTATCCGGGCTGAATGTGGATGCACCGGTGAAATTCAAGGGCGTCGATGTTGGCAAAGTCCAGCAGATTTCGATCGACGCGGAAAATCCGGATCGCGTTCGGCTGGTACTGCTGGTGCGCCGGGGCACGCCCATCACGGAGGACACGGTGGCCAACCTGGAATACCAGGGCCTGACTGGAATCGCTAACGTCAATTTGAGCGGCGGATGGGGCGATTCCCTGCCGCTCGGGCGAAGGGAAAGCGACGAGCTCCCCGTTATTCCCTCGCGTTCGTCAATATTCTCCCACCTGGATCTGACGCTCTCCGACCTGTTATATAACCTGATTGAGACCTCCGCCAGCCTCAATGACCTGCTCAATGAGGAAAATCGGGCAAATGTCTCACGTTCTATTGAGAATATCGCGAACCTTACCGAAAAATTTGCGGATCAGTCCAGGCAGCTGGATGGCATCATCGAAGATCTCGCCGCTACCCTGGAAAATACCCGCGCCGCGAGCGTCGGCCTTCCGGAGCTGATCCTTCAATTCTCCCGCAGCGCAGAATCTATTTCCGAGATGGCGGATCAGATTGGTGCGGTCAGCGAAAACTTTGCCACCGACATCAATACCACTACTCTGCCCGAAATAGGTGCCATGGTTCATGAATTGCGGTTGGCAGCGGAAAACCTGCGGCGAATGAGTGAGGCGCTGGTCGAGAATCCCAGTGTCTTGATTTACGGCAGTCCGGAACCCAGGCCCGGGCCGGGCGAGTCAGGAGAGACACCGAGGAATAAACAATGAACAGCCTGGCCAGGAACAGTGTTATTTTCTCAGTCACTATCATTACCCTGCTGATCACCGCTTGCGGCCTTCCCGGCTCGTCGAAGGCCACCGTCAAGCAGGCGTATGTTCTGCAAGGAGCACAACCTTCTTCGATTCCCGATCGCCTTGTCCCGAAGCCCTGCTTGTCGTTGCGGGTCAGCCAGCCGGAATCTGCACCAGGATTCAACACGGTGCGCATGGCGTATCGCATCGAACCCAATCGCATGGACTATTTTGCCTACCACGAAT
>JAOUCS010000205.1 GCA_029859645.1 Lysobacterales bacterium
GGTCGCCACCGACGCTGCGGGCCAGCACGTCATATACGGTTTCCTCGCCTCGGTAGTCGAATGCCCGGTACACATTGTGCAACAGACCGCCGACCAGTTCCTGCGTTCGTTCCGGGTTGAGCTGAACACTTCGCCAGGCCCATGCCGATCCGAGTGCAAGCAGCGTACACAGCGCGGTGACCAGCACCATTGGGGTGGCAGAGACCTGTCCGCGCCGGCGCATGAACATGATCAGGCAGCCCAGTGCCGCGGCGGCGAACAGCCACTGCCCCCAACGGGCCATCAGTTGGACCGGGGTCGGCGGCAGGCGGATTTCTGTCAGCGTGGGCAGATTGGGGTTCTTAAGGAAATTCTCCCACCTCAGCGTGCTAAAACCTTCCTCGAGAAAGGTCGGTAGCGGACCTGCCTGGTCCACCGTGGACGCCGGCACCAGGGGCATGCGCTCCGTGAACAGGTCCCACTCCATCTCCACAACCTGCGGCAGACCCTCCGTTGGGAAAACATAGATCACGCCCACTGTGGCGGGAAGCAAGTCGATGTCCTGGCCGTCTACCACTACGCTGCTGCGCAGGGTGCGGTCAAGGAAATTGATGCGGTCAATGACGCCCTCGACCGGTTGACCGTCGATGCTGACGGCGAATTTGTCGTCCAAGAATTCAACGATGCCACTTTTCACAGACTCCTGCATGTCGGGCGTGATGGTTTCCACGCCTTCCACGCCCACTTCGGCCCAGCGTTGCACGTCTTTTGGTCGAAGGATAATCTCCTTGCGTACCTCGAACGGCTCCACGTACAGGAACCCGGCCATCGCTGAAAAATATTGACGCCGCATGGAACGTGCTTCGAAAGAGCTGTACCAGGGGTCTTCCCAGTCCAGTTCGACCGTGACACCGTTGGTCAGGAAGCGGAAATCGTTTACGGCCACTCCCTTGTGGTACAGCACGAAGCCGATCGAAACCGGGCCGGTGCGGTTTGGGACACTGAGCGTCAACGTATCAGGACGTTCCTCGAAAGGGTAAACGAGGGTCGCCGCGATAACGACTTCTGACTCATCCTCGTCTGCCGGCAATGGGTCACCGGTCACAGCATCGCGCCGCACGCGTATTTCCGGGCCGATTTCCAGCATGCTGCCGTCCAGTCGATTGCCATCGGCAAGGATAAGCAGGTCCTGCCTGAAAAATTCGCTCACGCGTTCGGCCAACGGCTTCGGTGCATGGCCCATTCGTTCATACAATGCATCGGGCATCAGGTTTCGAAAGGCATTCACATCACCCGCGCCGATCTCGAGTTCAACGCGAACCTGGTCATCCTCCACCATGTACTCAGCGATGGTGTTGGCAAACATCGCCCGGGACACAACGATTGCGTCCGCCTTGACTGCCTGGCAGCCAATCGTTAATGCAATGCATACTGCAGCGACAGCGAGCCGGTTCATATTGTTGTAAAAGAACATGGATATGCAGGTGATCTTGTTCAAATTCATTCCCTTAACATCTTATGCCTGCAGCGAGTTTGACGAGAACGCATAGGTTACCAACTGAACGAGATTCCCGCATGGGAAATCCACGACCTCATGTCCCCGGCGACCGGTTGAAACCACAATTAGATAAGCGAACTTCCCTGGACGCATCTCTCAAGGGAGTCTGGGTCTCAGTTCGGCCAAATGCAGACGTCCGATGATGGTCATAAGCCGTCCTTACCCCGACCAGGTAATCCCATTATCCATCATAATACCGCCATGCAATTCACAACCGCCCAGTTGGATGAGGCCAATACATGGTAGTGCCGTCAGCGTCGACATTTCCCACAACTTCAGTCTGTGAGGCCCAACTCAGCGCGAACATCAGCCTGCAGCAGGGGTAGCGGCATGCCGCCCTTGGTCAACACCGCGTCGTGGAACGCACGGATGTCGAAGTCCTCTCCCAGGATATTTTGCGCTTCCTCGCGCAGCTCCAGGATCGTAAGCATGCCCACCATGTAGCCCAGCGCCTGTCCCGGCATCGCCACATAGCGTTCAATCTCCGACACCACTTCAGATCCTGAACCCTCCGCCGCTGCGCCTTTGGTGGACGCCATATAGTCAATAGCTTCCTCGCGGCTCCAGCCCTTGGCGTGCATACCCGTGTCGACGACCAGGCGAACAGCCCGATGTAGCTCGTCATAGAGTCTGCCGATATCAGCCAGTGGCTTGCCCTCGTACATGCCCATCTCCCAGGCGAGACGCTCCGCGTAGAGTCCCCAGCCCTCGGCAAAGGCGTTGGTATTGGTGTTGACTCGCTGAATTAGTGGCAGCTCTTCCCGCTCGAGACCGAGGGCAACCTGAAAATGGTGCCCAGGGACTGCCTCGTGATACGTAATCGTCGGGAGACCCCAGGTCGGTATCAGCTGGGTTGAACGTAAGTTCAGGTAGTAGATCCCGGGCGTGTCTCCTGCGGGGCTATTGTAGTAGCCCGCCGCGCTGGTGGCTTCACGAAATGCAGGAACCCGGCGAACCTCAACATCGGCGACTGGCAATACGCCGAAGTACTGGGGCGCCAGTGCGTTGATCTCTTCGATCATGGCGGTGACCTCAGCCAACGTGCGCTCCTTGTACTCCTCGGTATCCGGATACACCAGGTCAGGGTCATTGCTCATGGCCCAAAGGCGGTCCGGTACCGATCCCTCAGTCATGCCCTGGTCGCGCATAATCGCGTCCATTTCGGCGTGGATTCGCACGACATTATCGAGCCCAATCTGGTGAATGGCATCGGCGGTCAGCTCGGTGTCGGTATTCAATTGCATCATCGCCGTGTACAGTGCTGCACCGTTCGGCTGCTGCGCCAGCGATGCATCGTGCGTTGCCTTGCCACGTAATGACGCGACGGTGTCAGCCAGTGAGGCGTAGGCGGGATAGGTATGGGTCTTGAGTGCGTCGAGCGCGCGGTCCACCAGCCTCTCATGCCCATCAATGGCATTCGACCTCACCCGCGCCCGGAAGTCTTGGATGATCGGGTGTTCCTCGGGAGGCTGGGCGATGAGGTTGCGCAGCAGGGCCTCAGTCTTGTCGATGATAAAATCTGGCGGGATCGCCCCCTTGCTGGAATCGGCAATCATTTCTTCAGCCAGCCCTTCCAGCATGTCCTGGGAGGCTATCAATCGGCTAATAAAGGCTCCGGCCTCGTCGGCGCTTGTAAGCGGGTGATAGTTCTTCAGCAAACTGGTTAGCTCGATGTGAGGACCGTTCATCTGGGCTACCGCATAGGGTTCGAATACGGGGCCATAGATCGTTAGATAGGGTGTACCGTAATCCACCAGGTCCGTGATGTACTGGATCTGGCGGTACCTGAACAGTTGCACTTCAACCATTTGGGCCTGCAAATCGCTCAGTTCGCTCTGTTGCAGTGCTTCGAGTCGCTCCACGATTGAATTTACCAGTGCGAGCGTTGCGGATCTGGCCGCCAGACCTGTCTGGTCGAGGCGGTCAAGGTAGCGCCCGCCCGCGACTTTCTCGCTCACATCAAGTGCACTGGCACTGGTCGGTGATAACCGGAGCCAATCCCGGGTGATATCCGCCACGACTTGATCAAAAGCGACCTCGGCCACTTGCGACGGTTTGTCCGTGGCGGCCTCCTGACCAGCGGCAGCTTCAGGCGCGTTTTTAGTCGAGTCTGTGCCAGATCCGCAGGCGCAGAGCAGCAGGGTCAGGGCGAAGATTACGATTGGCTTCATCAAGCGTGATTCCTAAAGGGATGCAAAGTGGATCGGAAGTATAAACTACCGCGTATGTTGAGCTGGTCTCGAGTTATAAAGAATTGCTTGGATGCTGGCGATTCAGCGGCTTCCGAAACGGGTCGATAGCCGCTATAAGCCAGGCAAGGGTCTGCGGTTCCGCTGTCCGCCGCATGACGGAACTTCGCTGAAAAATGTACTGACTTCTCTTAACGACCCGTTGCGGAAGTCTAT
>JAOUCS010000005.1 GCA_029859645.1 Lysobacterales bacterium
AGAGTCCGAACCCGAACCCGAACCTGAACCTGCACCGATCTCCGGCGCGCCGCAATTCACTGAAGATCCCTCAATCGATCCGGGTACACCTATCTCCGCCGAGATGGATGAGATGCCTCTGCCGATGCTGGCAGACAGTGATTCGGTGGTGCTCGAAAACCTGGAGCAGCTGCTGGGAGAACCCGCGGTGATGCGTTACGTGGTCAGTGACAACGTGATATCGCGAATCGTGGCAACCGTAGACACGCTGGGCAGTCGCAAAATTCCAGGGGTCGTGCAGGTCGTCAATGGGCCGGAGACGCCTTTTTTGGCATCTCCCAATACCGTGCCGGACCGGATCATTCGCAATGAAGAAGGTGATGTCATTCCACAGTTCATCATCGATCCGGCCACCTACGAAAGGTATACCCCCTATATCGAATTGCTTGAAGCAGTCGATGCTGCTGAATGGGTGAGCATCTACCGGGATTATTATCCGTTGTTTCTCGAAGCCTACCGGCAAATGGGTTATGCCCAGGGAAACTTCAATGACCGGATGATTGCGATTGTTGATGAATTGCTCGCAACACCGTCAGTTTCTGACCCGGTGGAATTGCTGAAGCCTGAAGCTTATTTTCTGTTTACTGATCCCGACCTGGAGGCACTGACTGCCGGCCAGAAGATCATGCTGCGCATGGGTAGCCAGAATGCCATGCGCGTGAAGGAAAAGTTGCGTGAAATCAGGGCGCAGTTATAAACAGGTCTTCCGTGAAAATCGGCATATAACAATCCGCGACTGACTTGAGCAGTCCGGGTGACGGGTGGCAACCGCTGCCGGTTGCCGCACTTTGATGGCCCTATTCCCCTATTCGTAAACCCAGCGTGAATATTCCTTGCCCGCGCTGATGACGCTGTGCGGTAGTTTATCCATCAACTGCTGAAAATCCCGCCCTTTGAGGTGAATCAGGTGTTCGTGGTCGCCGGCCTCGATATAGATGTCGGCCGCATGCCTGAGTTGGTCGTCCCAGATCACTTTCAGCCCGTAGGCGTTGCTCAGGGCGGGCACTGCGCCGGTGTCGCAGTCATTGAACAGTTGTTTCAACTCGGGTTCGGTCGCCAGCCTGAGATCACGCTGCAGTTCCTCATTTACCCAGCTCAGGTTAAGGCGGTTGTTTGAGGGCAGTACACTGACGATATAACCGCTGTTATCTTCCAACACCACCGCTTTAGCCATTTGATGCGCGGGGACATGGGCTGATTTCGCAGAATCCACGGCAGAGACCGTGTGCGGATGTTCCACCGTGTCATATTCGACATTGTGGCTATCCAGGTAAGACTTAAGGGTGATTGCAATAGCCATTGCTGTATCCTCGACTTTCCAGGGTCATTTTTTGCCTGTTCGCTGCGGAGCTTGCTGAATACGAAAGCCCGCATCTTTAAGCATAGTCGGTCGAAATTTTATTTCCGCGATGCAGATCAATTTTGTTCGATTTTTATCGTCGCCGGAAGTGGGGTAGGCTGGGCAACCATGAATCCCTGGTTTTTTCTGATCGTCGTCGTCCTGCTGATTGCCCTGGTATTGTGGATCCCCCGCTATCGCCTCAAGCGGGCCCTGGCCCGGCCGTTTCCGGAAGATTGGGTGCGGATTCTGGAAAATAACATCGGCGTTTACCGTAATCTTCCGATGCCTCTCCGGCTTCAGTTGAGGCGCCTGATCAAGCAGTTTCTTCACCAGAAGCATTTCTCAGGGGCGGGTGGCCTGGAAGTCACCGATGAGATGCGTATCACGGTGGCGGCACAAGCCAGCATGTTGCAACTCAACAGGAATAGTGCGCTGTACCCGCGTTTGAAGTACATCATCCTCTATCCCAGCGCCTTCGTGGTCACGCGCTCCGACCGGGATGGGGCGGGTGTGGTAAGCCATGGGCGAAAGGGTTTGTTGGGGGAGTCCTGGCAAAACGGCAAAGTCATCCTGGCCTGGGATAATGTATTGCATGGCGCGCGTAATTTCGTCGATGGCAGCAATGTCGTCCTGCATGAATTCGCCCATCAACTCGACAGTGAAACAGGGAGCACCGACGGGGCACCGTTACTGGCCGGCGCATCCAGCTATCGCAGCTGGGCTGCCGCCCTGTCAGAAGAGTTCGTGGAACTGCAGAAAGACGCCCGGCGGGGATCGCGCTCGCTGATGGACCATTACGGCGCCACCAACCCGGCCGAGTTCTTTGCCGTCACCACGGAAACTTTTTTCGAAAAACCGGACAGTATGGCCAGGCACCACACAGAATTGTTTGAAGTGCTTAAGTCCTACTACCGGGTAGATCCCAGGGATTGGGCCTGACCCTGATTTGATACCACCAACTTTTCCGGTTTTAGGCGGTAATACGTTTACGGGTCAACAATCGGAGTGGGTCATCATGAAAAACTGGGATTTGACAGGAGGCTATTTGTTGGTGCTGCTGATCAATAACCTCAAGAGTTTCTGCCAATCAGGCTGAAGCTCCCGCGCAATCTTAGCCAAAAAGGGCCGCTGCGCCCTTTCATCATTGCCGCAATGCCCCCATACTCGGCTGTCATGGTCAGGGCGATTACATGAGCGAGCACAGGGGTAGCGACCGGCCCCGGTCCAGGTCACTCAAGCCATTGCGGACGCTTTGGCCTTTCATTACGCCTTATTACCGCACGCTGATTGCTGCGCTGCTGGCTTTGCTGATCGCATCAGCGGCCATGCTGACGATGCCGGTGGCTCTGAGATACCTGATCGACAACGGATTTATCGCCCAGAATATGGAGACGGTAAACCGCTATTTCGGTTGGTTCCTGGCGGCAACGGTCATTTTCAGCCTGTTTGCAGCCCTGCGTTACTACCTGGTGACCTGGTTGGGCGAGCGCGTCGTGGCCGATATCCGCAATGCAGTCTATGCGAGAGTTGTCAGGATGGACCCGGCTTTCTTCGAGGTCACGCGGACCGGTGAAGTGCTGTCCCGCCTGACGACTGACACGACCCTGGTACAAAGCATATCGGGCTCAGGGTTGTCCATTGCATTGCGTTCCACGCTCAGCCTGGTGGGTGGCCTGGTCATGCTCATTCTGACCAGTCCCCAGATGGCCTCATATACTTTGATAGGAATAGTGGTCGTGGTTTTGCCGGTCATCATCACGGGCCGCTTCATTCGCAAGCTGTCGCGTCAGTCCCAGGACCGCATCGCAGATACCAGCGGACTTGCCGGCGAGACACTCAATGCCATGCAGACGATCCAGTCGTTTACCCTGGAGGATCTGCAGACGGGTCGTTACGGGGAGGCTGTAAAGAGCAGTTTCAGAACCGCAGTCCGGCGCATCCGTATGAATGCCGTGTTGATCGGGCTCGCCTTTGTCCTGGTGTTTTTCATGCTGACCATTTTTCTGTGGGCCGGATCGCGTGCAGTGCTGGCCGGGGCGATGTCCGGCGGGCAATTGGGGCAATTCCTGATGTATGCGTTTTTTGTCGGATCCTCTGCCACGGCACTGAGTAGCCTGTGGGGTGAAGTTCAGCGGGCTGCCGGTGCGATGGAGCGGTTAACCGAACTGATGCAGGCAGAGCCGGCGATCCAGGCGCCCGTAAAACCGCTGTCATTGCCGGCGCGAATAGATGGAAGCATTGAGTTCGACCACGTGGTCTTCTCTTATCCCTCGCGGCCGGAGAGTCGAGCGATGGATGACGTCAGCCTCAGGATCGAACCGGGCAGCACGGTGGCCATCGTCGGGCCGTCAGGAGCCGGTAAAAGCACCTTCTTCCAATTGCTTTTGCGTTTCTATGACACGACCAGCGGAACAATCAGCGTGGAAGACAGAAACATTTCGGACCTGGACCCGCGCGAATTGAGGAAGCAGATTGGCCTGGTGCCTCAGGAAACCGTGCTGTTTGGTGAAAGCGCAATGGAAAATATCCGCTACGGCCGCCCCGACGCCAGCGATCAAGAGGTGCGTGAGGCGGCAGTGCTGGCGGCTGCAGATGGCTTTATTCAGCAACTGCCTGGCGGCTACCAGACTTTTCTGGGTGAGCGAGGCACCCGGCTATCCGGGGGCCAGCGACAGCGTATCGCCATCGCAAGGGCTATTCTAAAGGATCCCCCGATCCTGCTGCTGGATGAAGCAACCAGCTCACTCGATGCCGAAAGCGAACGACTGGTCCAGGCAGCCCTGGATAACTTGATGGAGAACCGGACCACCCTGGTGATCGCTCACCGCCTGGCGACTGTCAAGCAAGTGGACCGGATTATTGTGATGAATCATGGCCGCATCGAGGCGATTGGCTCGCACCAGGAACTGATCTCAAAAAACCCGCTGTATGCGCGTTTGTCTGAACTGCAATTCGGTGATCTCTGACCCTTCATACCATTCTTTCAATGAATCAGTTCCTGCCAGGCATGAATGGCCGCGCCCTTGATGCCCAGCAATTCATCCTGGTTGAGGTAAATCGGGATACGTTCCAGCAGGTGACGATAAGATCTCGCGTCATTGAATTCGTCGAAGAACGCGTCGGACTCCACCAGGTGCGGGTTCTTGGCGGCGATGCCGCCGCTGATTACCAGGGCTTCCACCGGGAACATGGACAGGCAGTAATTCCGGCAGGCGCGGGCATAAAACCGGGCATAGTATTTGCAGGTCTCTGACGCCTTCTGCCCGGCCGCCAGGGCCTGGGCAGGGCTCAAAGATATCCCGGTCAGGCTCTCGTGGATCAGCGCAGCGCCGGAACCGCTGACCACATCATCCCCGGTCAGCCATGCCTGGCCTTTGCGCGCCAGCATCTTGGATTCTATTTCCCGCTCACGCTTGCTGTGAAATGAAAAGCTCGTATGGCCGGCTTCCGATCCGATGACCACTCTTTCCCCCTTGTAGCGTTTAAGGGCAGCATGGCCCAGTCCGGTGCCGGCCCCGACGATAGCGATCGATCCCGGCCCCGGGCCGGGGCCCGGCCTGACCAGGCGCAGGCGCTCAAAGACGTCTTTCTCGAGGTAGGCATGCGCCTGGGCGGAAAAGTCGTTCAACAAAAATGCCCGGCGCACAGGTTGTGACACCGTCAGATCGATGTCCCAGGCAATATTGGGCAAGGTACCCCGCTGACCGTTTACGGCACCGGCAATGGCGATGGCCAGGGCATCGAACTCCTGCAACGCTGCACTGCCGGCCGGAAGGCTCTCGGCATAGTGTTCCAGCAGTCGATTAAACGAATCAATATCTTCCGACCAGGTCGGAAAGACCACCGGCTCCGACATTGAAATACGGGATAGCCCGGAAATGCGGACTTCTGCAAAGCGGGCATTGGTGCCGCCTATGTCAGCAGCGAGTATCTTGTATTCTGTCATGTATCGGGGTCTTTAACGGTCTATAAAGCTGTTCGTGGCAACTTGAAGTAAACTGAATGTTCAGCCCTGCTTTCCGGAAAGTACTATGCCTGTAAAAATGCTCACTGTCTTGCTATTAGTCACTTCATTGGCATTCAGTCCCGTCGGATTCGCCGAGGACACTGAAATCACCTGGCCGCGCGACCTGGATGTCACGTCTGGCATCGTGACGATGTACCAGCCACAAGTGGATACCTTGCAAGGGGACATTCTCTCTTTTCGCGCGGCATTATCTTTCAAAGACAGCCAGGGCAATGAACCGGTTTTTGGCGCCGCGTGGTTTGAGTCACGGGTTGAGATCGACCGGGAAACGCGACGGGTGCTCATGGTGGAGCTGAAAGTGACGGATACGCGTTTTCCAGAGGGCTCGGAACATGTTCAGGGTGAGCTGGAACAATACATTCGTGAAGGCCTGCCAACCTGGGACTTGGATTTCTCGCTGGACAGTTTGCTGACATCGCTGGAAGCCTCGGAAGAAGAAATTGCCGCGGCCAACAACCTCAAGATGGATCCGCCGGACATCGTCTATCGCGATCACCCCGCGCTGCTGGTGACCCTGGATGGCGAACCCATTCTCAGGGAGATCGAAAATACGAAGTACCAGGCAGTCATCAATACACCGTACCCGCTGATTTTCGACGGTCAGCGCACTTACTATCTCAATGCCGCCCGGGACGCCTGGTACCAGTCGTCGCAGGCCACGGGACCGTGGACCTTCGACCCGTCTCCCCCCGCGGAGATAGCCAGCCTGGTGAACCAGGAGGACGTGGATCAGGATCAGGATGAGGCCACCGGGGACTCTGAACCGGTGACGGCACAGAACGCACCGGAGATCATTGTCACGACCCGGCCTGCCGAATTGATCGTTTCTGAAGGTAAGCCCAGTTTCGAACCCCTGGTCGATGACTTGCTGGTGCTCGCCAACAGTCAGAGTGATGTCTTCATGCACGTCTCAGAGCAGAACTATTATGTTGTGCTGTCTGGCCGCTGGTATTTCGCGCGCGCCCTGAACGGGCCATGGACTTACCGCCCGTCCGACGAGCTACCCGACGCGTTCAGCAATATACCCTCGGAGTCGAAACAGGCCGATTCACGAGTTTACGTCGCCGGTACCGACGAGGCGCGGGAAGCGGTGATGGATGCCCAGATACCCCAGACCGCCGCTGTGCAGAAAGGGCAGGTTGACCAGGAAGTGACCTATGACGGCAATCCAAAATTTGTAAGTATTAGTGGGACCAGCCTGTCTTATGCCGAGAACACGGCTTCGACCGTCCTGAAATCGGGTAACAATTATTACCTGGTTGAGGATGCTGTCTGGTACATCAGCAGTTCAGCAACGGGTCCCTGGAGTGTGGCTGAGAGCCGTCCGGAAGCCGTGGAAGCGATTCCCCCGGAAAGCCCGGTCTACAACGTTAAGTATGTTTACATTTACGAAACCACGCCGGAAGTTGTTTACGTGGGCTATACGCCCGGTTATACCGGAAGTTACGTCTATAACACGACCATCGTGTATGGCACGGGCTGGTACTACCGGCCATGGATTTCACCGTATTACTACTACCCGCGCGTTGCTACCTGGGGTTTCCACGTCACTTACAACCCCTGGACCGGCTGGGGTTTCGGACTGGGCTGGGGATGGGGACCATTCCGGGTGGGTTTCTATTCCGGAGGCTACTGGCATCGCCGTCACCATTGGTATCATCGCCATCATGGCCGTTGGGGACCGGGTGGATACCGGCCGCGGCCCGTACACTACGGAAATAACAACATCAACATCAATAACATCAACGTCAATCGCGGCAACCTGAATGTTCGCGACAACAACCTGTACCGCGACAAAGAGCAGCGGGCTAACGTCGCCAGGACGCGTGATACGCGTCCCGGATCCCAGGAGCTTCGTGATCGCTCCGGGGTTGCCGACCGCTCAGCGGCCAGTCGACCCTCGTCACGACCCGCAGGCGACAAGATCCAGGCCAGTGACCTGAGCCGGCCATCCGCCAGCGACCGCAAGGCCAGGCCATCCACGGCGAAAAATGATGTATTTACCGACCGCAACGGTACCGTTTACCGGCAAACCGACAAGGGTTGGCAGAAAAATGACGGCAAGAGCTGGAAAGATGTTCCTTCCTCGGGCACGCGGGACACATCCAGGTCATCCAATGCGACCTCTTCGACCCGGCAGGCTGCGGGAAGCAGCACGCGGAATACCAGCGCCTATAACCGATCAAATTCCGGCTATAGTTCCAATCGTTCCAGCCTCGACCGGCAAAGTCATTCCCGACAACGTTCTTCGGCGAGAAGCAACCAGTACAGCTCGCACCGTGCACGCAGCGGAGTATCGCGAGGAGGAGGGCGCCGGCGTTAAGCCGGGCGAATGTCGTCTATTTTGTAGTCCGGCTGGCGATCGGAACCTGGCAGACGTCCAGTACCCTGGGAGGTTTGTGGTGAAAGAACTTCTGTTTGCGATCGCGGCGGCTTTTCAGCAACTGCTCGAAACCTTTGCTGCTTGTGTCCACCACGAAGGCAGCCATGCGTTCCTCTTTCGGAATATCTGAGGCCAGCCGCATCCGCCGGATTCGGCTGCTGCTGGTGTCATCCTGGAAGATACCATTTTCATTGACCGGGCCGCGCCTGATCCTTTGCACGACGTCCATGCCTTCGACGACGCGGGCAAAGACGTTCATGTTCCGGTCGAGGTAACGGGGCGCCTGGCCGATAACGAAGTAGAAATCGGTTCTGTTGGAATCCGGGCTGTCATTCCTGGCCATGGCGACCACACCTGGGCAGTGGGTCAGCCAGAGGGTGTTGTCCGCCAGGTCACGGGCGGCAGCGAAACCGCCAACCAATCCTGTTTCATCCGCGAACAAGTCTTGCTTCTGCACCAGCGTGAAGGCGATATCTTCGGTCATTTCGATCTCGAATTCCGCGTCGATCAGCGGCACGAGGCTCAATTCACCGAGATCACTGCCATCTCCGCCCTGCGCGACGAAGCCGTCAATGACGCGATAAAAGCTCAGGCCGTCGTAGAATTTGTCCTGCACGAGCTTGCGGAACTGCGCGACGGTTTTGGGTGCGAACAGAGGGTTGAGTTCAATAACGACTTCGCCTTCCGTCAGGTCAATGAAGACGAGATTGTCCGGGTCGACTTCGCGCCAGGTGGGGTCTGCCGCAACCACGCTGCCGCCAGGTGAAAAACACCCCAGCAGCAACACAATGATCCAGCTGAAGCGAATCATGGCATCTGGATTTTACCACCGCCCATGCCGCCACCCATCGGGTCCATGCCACCCGCTCCGGGTACAACAATGGAGGAGGCCTGTTGACGCTGCATTTCCTTGAGTTCTTCCATGGTGCGTTCAAACGCGGCCTTTGCCGCATCGCCAAAGGCCGCTGCCGCATCCGCCAGGGATTCCGCCGGAACTTCAAACGACAGCGGCATTGGGCCGGCTGACGTCAGTACCTGCGTTGAGCCGACATATTGGTCGTTGCGGGAGGGATCTATTTCTCCGGTCGCCGTTACCGGTGTGAGACGGCGCAGTGTTCCTACCGCGTTATCGGTGAACATTTCCTCCCGGTAAAGGTTTTCGGCATCCATTTTTATTTCATTGCTGGTGTTGGGGTTGCTCATATTCCTATCCTCGATGTCAGGACGTTTATCTGGGGCCAGCCTGCACTGATCACAATGCAGCGCAGTTTGCAGTAAACTGTAAAGCTACCAAAAATTTTCAGCGGAGCGTAGATATCGATGGCTAATATTCGATCTGAGGAAGTCACCTACAGCGCGAACGGCGTTGAAATGAACGCCTACATCGCCTGGGATCATGACCTTGAAGGAGAGCGCCCGGGTGTCCTGGTCGTGCATGAGTGGTGGGGCAATAATGCCTACGCGCGGCGGCGGGCCGACATGCTGGCCGAACTGGGCTATACCGGAATGGCGCTGGACATGTATGGCAATGGACAGGTCGCGGACAATCCTGATGAAGCCGGCGAACTGATGAACGGCCTGCTCGCGGACCTTGCGACGGTTCGGTCCCGCTTTACCGCAGCGCTTGAAGTCCTGAAAGCCCGCCGCACCGTTAACGCTGCACATTGCGCAGCCATCGGCTACTGTATGGGCGGCGGAATTGTTTTGCACATGGCGCGCTATGGTGCCGACCTCAAAGCCGTGGCCTCTTTTCATGGCGCCCTGCCGCTGGGCGTGGCAGCTCCTGGCGAAGGCAGCGAAGTCACGGCGAGAATCGGCGTGTACCATGGCGAAGATGACGTGCTGATTCCCGATGAGGCGGTCACCGAGTTCAGGGCGGAGATGGAGAAAACCGGCGCAGACTGCCTGTTTATCCCTCTGCCGACCGCGCTGCATGGGTTCAGCAATACCCTGGCAACGACCAATGGAGAAAAATACGGCCTGCCCTTGAAGTATGACGAAAGGGCAGATTCTGCTTCATGGAATCACATGCAATTGCTACTGGTGTCGGCATTTGGTCAATAACCAGGTGCCGGGAGCCTCATCAACATGCCCGTAGACGCCGCAGTAGAACGATACCGCGAACAGTTCCGCCGCGAGGAAATCGGCGGATCTTACCGCGGTGGACTTCACCTCGCTTTCACTTCCCTGGTCAGCCTGGCGGTGGTGGCTTTTTGCATCGCCAGCCTGGACCAGGTGAGCCCACTGGAGTGGTTGACCCTGCCGTCAATTTTCATGTACGCCAACCTGGTCGAGTATCTGGGCCACCGTTACCCCATGCATCACCCTGTCAAAGGACTCAAGGTGCTGTTTTTCAGACACACCAAACAGCACCATCGTTTTTTCACCGACAAGGAGATGACCTTCGCGGACAGCCGCGATTTCAAGGCGGTGCTTTTCCCGCCGGAAATGATCGTATTTTTCCTTGGTGGGTTTGGCGTGCCGATGTGGTTCATTCTGTACTACACCGTTTCAGCCAACGTGGCCTGGCTGGCGCTGGCAATGGCCCTGGCCTACTTCCTGAACTATGAATGGCTGCACTTTGCTTATCATTGCGATCCCAGGTCCCGCATCGGACGAATCCCCGGATTGCAGGCGCTGAGAACACTGCATTTGCATCATCACGACCCCAGGCTGATGACGCATTTCAATTTCAATATCACCTACCCGATAGGCGACTGGATATTTCGTACGCTGTACGACTCAAAAAGTCAGCAAAACTGAACCGTCAGAGCTCCTTTTCAATCGGTAGCCAGGACAGTATGCGGGCTCCCGTCCGTTTCCAGATCGAAGCACCGGGGTCGTGCTTGAAGATCGTGGCACTGCCATCCGGGTTGGTTATTTCCCAGCGCAATTTGCCATTTTCATTCAGGAACAGGCGGTAACTGTTTTCCGGGTGGAAATCCCGGTTCATCTGTTCGACAACCTGATGAGCAAACTCCCGGTTGGAAACCACCAGGCCAATTTCGGAATTCAGATCCCTGGAACGCGGGTCAAAATTGAATGATCCAATCAGGGCCTGCTGGCCATCAATCACGAACGACTTGGTATGAATACCGGCGGGGACTTCAGAGTTTTTCCGGTTGGCTCTGAAATGGTCCCGGAGGGCGGCATCCGCCCGTAGTTCATGTAGTTCGGCGCCGGCTTCGAGAATCGCCTTTCGGTACTTCATGTAACCGGAGTGGGCAGTCAGGTGGTTGTTCGACATCAGCGAATTGGTCAGCAGGCGCACGCGAACGCCCCTGTCCGACATTGCCCGTATGTTTTCCAGGCCCTGTTTTGAAGGGATCAGGTAAGCAGATTCCGCCAGAAATTCTACATCGATCTCATCCACCCATTCTTCGGTGAATTCGATCAGCGCCGATTCTCCCTGCCCTTCGAAGCGCTCCAGCGGGTCCACGACCACGTGTGCCTCGGCCCAGATCAGGTCATCACGCCAGCGTCTCAATTCCTCAAGGGTTTCTGAAGTCTCGAAATTCAGGGCATAGGGGAGGGCATCGAGATTATGCAAGGACTCGCGCAGTTGCTTTCGTTGCTCCTCCAGGTCTTCCCGGGTGTAGGTCTTTTTGTGCAGCGTCATGATCGGGACCGCGTAGCGGCTGTTCCAGTATTCGTCGAAGGCCGCACCGGCCTCGGTTGCGCCTTTGCCGACCGTCAGTACGTCCAGGTCGAAAAAATTGGCCTGGGTGTCGACCCCGAAATAATCATTGCCTATGTTTCGCCCACCCAGCACGGCAACCGCGTTATCCGCCATGAAGATTTTATTATGCATGCGGTGGTTGAGATGCCGCTTGTTAATCACGAAATTGAGGTTGCGGCCTACTGTTCGGTTTGCCATCGGGTTGAAAACGCGCACCTCGACATTGGGGTGCGTATCAAACAGTGCGTATGATTTATCGCGGCCACTGTGATAGATATCATCAATCAAAAAACGGACTTTTACCCCGCGGTCTGCCGCTTCGAGTGCCCGCCAGAACAGCAGCTGCCCCGCCAGGTCTCCTTTCCACAGGTAGTACTGCATATCGAGGGTTTTTTCCGCGAAACCGGCAATCGCGAAACGGGCCTTGAAGGCATCGCCGGGATCGGCCAGTAACTTAACGCCAGAAAGGGTTTTGTCTTCCGGCGCTTTCTCGTTGGCGAATCTGCCAAGCAGCGTTTCTTCCGGATGGGCATAGCCCTGGCTGGGGGATTGCTGGAGATCGTCGGGCAAGGTGGCGCAACCGCCCAGCCAAACCAGCATGACGGCGGTGAGCCAGTACCTGGCGAATATGCTTGACGGGTAAAAATGCATCGCAAAAGACTACTCGTCATTGACAATTCTCACAAGGCCGAGCGCATGGGTTAACATGGCATTCAGCGAGGAGGAAGCATGATGAGTCAGACAGGCAAGGGTCACGTACTGGGGGTGGGTGGCGTTTTTTTCCGGTCGAAGGATCCGGGTAGCCTCGGTAGCTGGTACCAGGAACATCTCGGGTTCCAGGTCGAGGAGTGGGGCGATACCCGTGGAACCAGCTTTTCTCCCAAAGACATGCCCGCCACGGCGTTTACCGTCTGGAGTGCCTTTGCGGCCAAGACGGAGTATTTCGGCAGTTCGGGCCAGGGTTACATGATCAACCTGGTCGTGGATGATCTGGATACCGCACTGGCAAATGTTGCAGCCGGAGGCGCCGAGGTACTGGAAGAGCGTGAGGAACACGACTTTGGCCGTTTCGGCTGGTTCGTAGACCCAGACGGCAACCGCGTGGAACTCTGGGAACCGCCGGTGGAAGAGTGAGCGCTATGGACGACCCAATCGTTGCGAGGCTGGATGAGCTGGAAAGCCGTCTCGCGTTCCAGGACGATATGATCGAGACACTGAATGAAACCATCACCCGGCAGGACCGGGAGATGGCGCGCATGGAATTGAGGATAAAGGCGTTGGCGGACAAGTTGCAGGACCTGGCGGAATCGGCATCGATGCCGGGGGGGTCCGCCGGGCATGAGATACCGCCTCATTATTGAGCAGAGCTTTTCAAGGCAAGTTGAGCGCAGGTTCTTGCATGGCGGACAACTGCTCTCGCAAATTCAACACCAGGTCTTCCCAGTAACGGGGGCTGTCGAACCAGGGAAAAGCGATTGGAAAAGCAGGGTCTTCCCAACGACGGGCAAGCCATGCTGCATGGTGCAGCATTCGCAATGTCCTGAGCGCTTCGATTAACTGCAATTCACGCAGGTCAAAATCGCAAAACTGGCGGTAGCCCTCGATGATATCCGCCAACTGCTGTTCCATTTCATAACGCTCACCAGACAACAGCATCCACAGGTCCTGGACAGCAGGGCCCGATTGGCAGTCATCCATGTCAACAAACCAGGGGCCGTCCCGCCACAACAGGTTTCCCGGGTGACAATCTCCGTGCAGCCGGATGGCCTGGAAGTTTCCGGCTCGCTGCCAGGCTGTACCGATATGCAGCATGAGGTCTTCCGCCAGGCTGTCGAAGGCCGTTTCCATGTGCGGTGGCAGCCACTGTCCTTCGCGGATGGTCGCGAGGGCATCGTTACCAAAACGTTCCGGAGTCAGTGCCGGCCTGCACTCAAATGGCTTTGACTTTCCCACGGCATGAATCCGGCCGATGAAACGGCCCAGCCAGAGCAGGGTTTCCCGGTCTTCCAGTTCGGGCGCATGTCCTCCCTGCCGGCGAAACAGGGCGAAACGAAACCCGTCGTGCCGGAACAGGGAGCGGCCCGAGATCAGGCTGGGCGCGACCAGTGGAATCTCGGCCTCGGCCAGTTGTATGGAGTAATCATGTTCTTCCAGGATCTGCTCATCGGTCCATCTTCCGGGCCGGTAAAACTTGGCAATGACCGGGTCCTGTTCCTCAATACCTACCTGGTAGACACGGTTTTCATAGCTGTTCAAGGCCAGCAGGCGGCCGTCGGTCAGCAAACCGGTGCTGTCGATCGCCTGCAAAACCGTATCCGGGTCCAGACGGTAATAGGGCGTCGGGTCATTAATGGCATCAATCATCCGGGCATCATAACGGTATTGGGCAATGAACATGCAGCGCCATTCCCGGAATTAAAGTAAAATGAAAACCCCCACCAGGATCTTTATCAATGGCCAACGGCACCCAGAACCTTGCTCTTTTCTGTGACTTTGAAAACATCGCCCTGGGCGTGCGAGACGCCAATTACGCCCGCTTTGAAATCGAAGCGGTTCTTGAGCGGTTGCTGGTAAAAGGCAATATCGTCGTAAAGAAAGCATATTGCGACTGGGACCGGTACAAGGCTTTCAAGGCAGCGATGCACGAAGCGTCGTTTGAACTGATTGAAATTCCGCATGTACGGCAGTCCGGTAAAAACTCCGCAGACATCCGCATGGTCGTGGATGCTCTTGACTTGTGTTACACCAAGGCGCACGTGGACACTTTCGTCATCATTTCCGGCGATTCGGACTTTTCACCGCTGGTGTCAAAGCTGCGCGAAAACAACAAGGTCGTTATCGGGGTGGGCGTGCAGAACTCGACATCTGACCTGCTGATCGCCAATTGTGATGAGTTCATTTACTACGATGACCTGATACGGGTCGTCAAGCGGCGCAAGCCGGTCAAGAAAAAAGTCTCGGGGCGAAAGGGCAGCGGCGAGCATGCCGGTAAGAAAGCCGGCCAGGAGGCCCGGGCCGAGAAAGCCTACGAGCAGGTACTGGAAACTATTGATGGCCTGTTTTCGGAAAGAGGCGATGAGGACAAGATCTGGGGTTCGATGGTGAAGCAGGCGCTGAAACGGCGCAAACCCGGGTTCAACGAAAGCTATCACGGCTTCCGCTCTTTCGGTAAGCTGCTGGAGCAAATGGAATCCGATGGCCTGCTCACGCTGGAGCACGATCAGAAATCCGGCGGCTACGTTATCACCGGCGTCCTATAGCGTCTTTCCACGAAAATCTTTCGATCAGATGGCTGAAGGTCGCGTCCAGTGGCGCCTTAATCCGTACTTTTTCACCCGAGAGCGGGTGCTCGAACTCAAGTGACCAGGCGTGCAACAGCAAACGGTTGCAATCAAATTGCTCCCGGAACAGCTGGTTGTGCTCTCCGCGGCCGTAGGTCGTGTCGCCCACCATGTGGTGGCTGATGTGCTTCATATGCATTCTAAGCTGGTGGCGTCTGCCGGTTTCCGGATACAGGGCCAGCAGGCTGTAACGAGAGCTTGCGTAAGGAGCGACCGGGAAAGGTGTTTCAACCCGGGCAATCCTTTCGTACCGGGTCACTGCGGTCTTGGCCATTGCATTGGGTTTGCGCACATCACGGGGTGGTTTCAGCGGATGGTCAATCAAACCACTTTCCGCCGGCCAGCCCCTGACCACTGCCAGGTAACATTTTTTCACCCGGCGTTTTTCGAAAGCCTGCGCCATGGGTGTCAGCATGTCACGGTTGGTTGCGAACAGATTGACTCCAGAAACCGGCCGGTCCAGCCGGTGAACGGCGTGCATCACCGCGCCTTCATGATGTCTTGCCATCTGCAGCAGCGTTTGCGGACGGTCTTCCAGGATTCGGCTTGAATGGACCGGGATTCCGGCTGGCTTGTTGACCGCGACCAAACCGGAGTCGCGATAGAGAATTTCAACCGGTGACAGCGTGGGTTCGCTCATGGCTGCCAGTGTGGCCGATTGAGCCGATAAAAAAAACCCGGCAGATGCCGGGCGTCAATTTTACAAGCAATGCCCTGATTACGTGCGCATTCGGTGCACGGCGGACACTTTTAGTGATCAGCGCATTGGACCCCCTAGGCGCATGATCGTTTTTGCCTGTCCCCCGAGCATTCGTGCTTTCAAGCTGATATGTGGACGAGCCACGGACTCCAAAATGTCCATGCCTGCTGAGCTGTTGTCTGCATGCAGACGGAGATGTTTGCTTTGGCTTTGTTGCCGGAAAAATACGGTGAACAGCTTTCTTAATTTGTCTTCCATGACAAAAGCTCCCTGACTTCGATGTAGTTTTACCTCCTTTTAAGAGGGGGAGGTCCGGAGCCCTGATTGGGCAAAGAGGGGCAGGGCCCCGGCTACTCCCGCTAACTGCTACCAGACAGTTAGTATTACAGCCCTATATATACAAGAATCGGGCCAAATCAGGCCCGAGTTATAAAAGTACTATTAATCAGTATGTTGAGGTGCATCATGCCAGGTGGCATGGATCTCAACACATATTAACTTGCCGCAGAACGTCAGTCAGGCTGACAAATTTTGTCACTTTGGTTCAGGAAATCGATTCCAGCCAGCCCCATTGATCCCGGGTCTGTCCATTGAACAGCCCAAAGAAGCTATCCTGGAGTTTTTTGGTTACCGGGCCGCAGCCGCCGTTGCCGATGATCATGTGGTCCACCTGTTTGACCGGGGTCACCTCTGCCGCCGTACCGGTCATGAAGATTTCGTCCGCACCATACATTTGCTCACGGGCGATGCTGATTTCGGTAGTCTGCAAACCGAGTTCGGCAGCAAGCGTCATGACGGTATCACGGGTTATTCCTCCCAAAATCGAGGCAGAAGCGGGGGGGGTGAGCAATTGCCCTTTGGATACCAGAAAAATATTTTCACCTGCGCCCTCGCTAAGCAAGCCGTCCGTACCCAGGCCAATGCCTTCCTCGAAGCCCCGTTCGCGGGCTTCCAGCCCAATCAATTGGCTGCTCAGGTAATTTCCGCCGGCCTTGACGCCGGGGGGCATGGTGTTGGGAGCGAGCCGGCTCCAGGAAGTAATGCATGCTTTGATTCCATTCTTCAGGCCGTCTTCACCCAGGTAGGCGCCCCAGGGGCTGACCATGATGGCCACGTCAACGACGCTCATGTCCTTGGGGATGACGCCCAATCCGCAGTTCCCGCGGGATACCAATGGGCGGATATAAGCGCTGGCAAGGCCATTGACTTTCACCGTTTCCCGGCAGGCTTCATGCAATTCTTCGACGCTGTATTTCAATGGAATGCGATAGACTTCTGCCGAGTATTTCAGGCGTTTAAGGTGGTCCATACCCCTGAAGATGGCGGTTCCCCCTGGCGTTTCGTAGGCACGGATACCTTCGAACACCGAGCTGCCGTAATGCAGGGCATGGCTGTAAATATGCACCGTGCAATCTTCTGAGTTGCGTAATTCGCCGTTGAACCAGATCCGTGCTTTGTTGTTCATTTTGGGTACCCGCAAAAAACTTAGATTGTAGAAGAACAATTTTAAAGAAGATTCGGTCTCGCTGATACAATGAATACCGATCTAGGTCAAAAACGAATGAATTCTTGAACCGTCAAGTCCAACATCGCCATCACCATGCGCCTCCGGATTACAACCGGGCTTTCGCGGTGGGCGTGGTCCTTAACGTGGGCTTCGTGATCGTCGAGGCGGTTTATGGAGTGATGTCGGACTCCCTGGCGCTGCTGACCGATGCAGGCCACAACCTGAGTGACGTTCTCGGACTGTTGCTGGCCTGGGGTGCGGCTGTTCTGGCTAAAAAGAAACCCTCGATCCGGCGCACCTATGGTTACTCGAGAGCCACCATCATTGCATCCCTGTTTAGCGGCCTGTTGCTGATGGGCGCCGTCGGCGCCATTGGCTGGGAAGCTATTAGCCGCCTGATGGAGCCGGCGCAGCCGGCCGGCATGACCATCATGATCGTCGCGTCCATCGGTGTGGTCATCAACACAGTGACAGCACTGTTTTTCCTGTCCGGCAAGGATCACGATCTGAATATCCGTGGGGCATTCCTGCACATGGCTGCCGACGCCGTGGTTTCCTTCGGCGTGGTTTTGTCCGGCGCGCTGATCTATTTCTATGGCTTCAACTGGATCGATCCGCTGATCAGCCTGCTCATTGCAGCCGTCATTTTCCTGTCGACATGGGGTTTGCTCAGGGATTCACTCAACCTGGCGGTGGATGCCGTTCCGCCTAATGTAGACCCGGAAGCCGTCAGGAAATACCTGTCCGGATTGCCAGGGGTCAGGGCTCTGCATGATCTGCACATCTGGCCCATGAGCACCACTGACACCGCACTCACTGCCCACCTGGTGATGGATGTATTCCCGGACAGCGACCGTTTCCTCAATGACGTCGCGCATGATCTCCAGGACCGGTTCGACATCAATCATCCGACCATCCAAATGGAGCGACATGACAGCGATGTGATGTGCCGTCAGTCAATACACTGTGCCGATTGACCTGAAAGTCGGGTAGTCTAGGCAACCATGTTCAGCGGATTCTTCGCACAAGCCTTTGTTTACCTGCTGGCGGCCGTGGTTGCGGTACCGCTGGCCAAGCGCCTGGGGCTGGGTTTTGCGCTGGGTTACATCATTGCAGGTATTGCGATAGGGCCTTTTGTCTTCGGCCTGGTAGGGGAAGAAGGCCAGGACGTGATGCATTTCGCAGAGTTTGGCGTGGTGTTAATGCTGTTCCTGGTGGGTCTTGAGCTTGAACCTTCGCTGCTCTGGCGCATGCGTGTTTCCATTCTCGGGTTGGGCGGCTCACAGGTGCTTATCTCGGCCGGCGTCATCGGTGGCATTGCTTACCTGTTGGGTCAGCCATGGCAGACAGCAACCGCCATCGGCCTGATCCTGGCTTTGTCATCGACGGCCATCGTGCTGCAAACCCTGAAAGAGCGGTCCTGGATGGGCGCGCCGGCAGGGCGCGCAGGCTTTTCCGTGCTCCTGTTCCAGGATGTTGCCGTGATTCCGATTCTGGCCCTGCTGCCCTTCCTGGCAATACAAGGAGTCGGGCCGGAGCTTGCGGATGGCGCCAGCCATGGGGCCGGGCTGGAACTTGCCGGGTGGCAGAGGGCGTTGGTCGTGCTGGGGGTTGTGGGTGGCATTATCCTGAGCGGCCGGTTCCTGGTTCGGCCCGCATTCAGGTGGATTGCGTCGAGCCGCAGCGTGGAACTGTTCATTGCCACGGCATTCACGCTGGTAGTCGGTATTACCCTGGCGATGGAATACGTTGGCCTGAGCCCGGCGCTGGGAACCTTCGTGGCGGGCGTGGTGTTGGCGGAAAGTGAATTCCGGCATGAGCTGGAATCGAATATTGAACCGTTCAAAGGCCTTTTGCTGGGCCTGTTTTTTATTGCGGTGGGTTCGAGTATCGATTTCAACCTGGTGATCGCTCAGCCCGCGTTGGTGCTGGGCCTGGTGGCTGCACTGATTGTCAGTAAATTTGTCGTGCTGTTGATCCTGGGCAGGATTTTCCGGCTTAACCTTGCGGACAACCTGATGTTTGCTTTCCTGTTGGCGCAAGGCGGTGAATTCGCTTTCCTGCTGTTCTCATTCGCCACGCAGTCAGGCGTGATAAGTGCTGACTTGTCCAACATTCTCATCGCGGTCGTGGTTTTGACCATGATATTGACGCCGGTGCTGATTATGTTCTATGACCGCGTCGTCAGGCCGCGCTTTATCGATTGCATGTCGGGCGACCAACAAGACGATGAGATTGACGCCCCGCCCAGCCCGGTAATCGTGGCGGGCTACGGTCGCTTCGGGCAGGTAGTCTCAAGACTGCTGGCAGCGGATGGCATCGAATCTACCTTGCTGGACCATGATTCCAGACAGATCGAATTGACCGGACGATTCGGCTACAAGGTGTTTTACGGTGATGCCAGCCGGGTTCAGCTGTTGAAAGCCGCCGGGGCTGACGAGGCGAAGCTGCTGGTGGTTGCGATCGATGACAAAAGGAAAGCAGAACAGATGGTCGCGGCGGCCAGGCAGTATTTTCCGAATTTGAAGATACTGGCGCGGGCTTACGACCGTTCGCACGCTTACAGCCTGATGGATGCCAGTGCCGACGTAATTACCCGGGAAACCTTCGGTTCGGCCCTGATCATGGGTGAAGAGGCACTGAAACTGCTGGGATATGACGAGGTCCGGGCTTACCGCGTGATGCGCACCTTCAAGCGGCATGACGAGGAAGGCCTGGAGAAGCTTTATGAAGTCTGGGGTGATGAACAGGCTTATGGCCTGAAGATCAGGGAGAGCGTGGAGCAGCTGGAGCAGGTATTGCGCGCTGATAACGAGGAACTCGATGACGAATACCGTGATGCGATGGAGCTTCTGCAGAGCGCAGAGTTCCGGAGGTTGAAGGAAGAGTAGACCGTGCACAACGATATTCAGCAGGCCTTCCTGAGTTACCAGCGCGGCGACCGCCAACAGGCGGTGCAACTCGGCCGGAAGGTGCTGAAGCGCGATCGCCGTTCGGTCGATGCCATGCATCTCATGGGGCTGATCGAGAAAGACCAGGGCGCATTTGCAAAAGCCCGTGACTGGTTCAGGCGGGGCCTGAAAATCGCGCCGAGGCATGTACACCTGCTCAACAGCGCCGGCTTACTGGAAGAACACCTGGGGAATCACAGCCGCGCAAAAGCCCTCTACCGGAAAGCACTGAGCGTAGATTCCGGTTATTTTCATGCACGCTACAACCTGGCGAGCCTGTGCGACTCGCTGCATGACTACCCGCAAGCCAGCCGGCTGTACCGGGAGGTGCTGGAGCAGCAGCCCGGGCACGTCGAGGCGCTGGCCAACCTGTCGCTGATCCTCGAGGCGCAACACCAGCCTGACGAAGCCCGTGCGCTGGCCCAGCGGGCGGTTGGGATCAATCCGGAGCACTTCGTTGCGCGGCTGACACTGGCGAATATCGCGAACAGGGATAAAGCATTCGGTGAGGTTATATCGCTGTTGTTACCGATGTTTCAGTCGGGTCGGCTGTCGCCGGTCAACCAGGCAGTCGCCGGTGGCAAATGCGCCTTTGCCTTCGAGAAGCAGGGCGATTTCGAGACTGCGTTCAAGCTTTACCAGGCATCCAACCAGGTTTTGCACGAGGCCTACGCGCCCCGGATGCATAACCTCCAGTCACTCTACGCCCCCGGTGCGGTCGAGCAGATCGGTAACAGCATCGCGCAATTTGATTTCGGAAAAGCGGCTGAAATCGAAGAAGCTCCCGTGTTCCTGGTCGGGTTTCCGCGTTCCGGAACCACCCTGCTCGACCAGGTACTGACCTCACATTCACGCGTCACGGTGCTGGAGGAAAGGGAAAACCTGGTCGATGCCTACAGCCGCTTTCCAGCTACTGAAGCCGGTTTACGCGACCTTCGTAACGCGGATGAGAAAACGCTTTCTGGCTTGCGGCGCAAGTACTGGCAGCGCGTAAAACAGGAGCTGGGAGAGCGTGTTGGCGGGCAGGTGATCGTCGACAAGCAGCCGCTCAATGCCATCGCCCTGCTGCACATCGCACGACTTTTTCCCGGTGCGAAAGTGATCGTCGCCCTGCGCGACCCCCGTGATTGTGTATTCAGCAGCTTTCAGCAGCGCTTTGGCATGAGTCAGGCGATGTTCCAGTTCCTGCGCCTTGAGACCGCCGTTTCTTATTACGGCAAGGTCATGAAGATCGTGACTGCCATGCGTGATGCCGAGGCATTGCCGATGCATTTCGTTCGCTACGAAGAAGTGATAGGTGACTTCACACATGAAATAGGCGGGATGGTTGGCTTTCTCGGCCTGGAGTGGGAGGATGCGCTGTTCGACTACCAGGCAACCGCCAGGTCCCGCCATATTTCCACGCCCAGCGCGGCTCAGGTGATCCAGCCGCTGTATACGAGTTCGATCGGTAAGTGGTGGAATTTCCAGCCCTGGATTGGTGATCGTTTCGAGCCGTTGGAGCGGTGGGTGAAAGAGTGGAGTTACACTACGGTTACCTGAGCTTATAGTGAGAACGACTTGAAACTCCCCGCAGGCACAAAAAACGGGTTGTTCAGGCTGATCAGGCTGGCCGTTATCATTGAACTGGCCTGGTTGGTGTTGATCAACGCGGTGCTGCAGATTCCGTACACGCAGACCGTGATTAACGGCATTCGGCCCGAAAAGTTTCACGTGAGCTGGGAGAGTGCCTGGAGTCCCTACCCCGGCCGGGTTTTTGTTCATGGCGCATCGGCCAATGGCAACTCGAGGTCCCAGATCTGGCAGGTGGATGTCGACTCCGCCTCGGGCTCGATAGGCTTATTGCCGCTCATTTTCAAACACGCCCGGATCCGCAACGTCAATGCTGACAACGTGACCTTTCGCATGCGCCCAAGAACCAAGCCGGACAAGGACTACAGCCGGATCGAAGCATTCTTCCCGGTGATCGAAGGCCGTGAAGTCACCCCTGCAGTTACGACGCCGCGCAAGAAAAAAAGCCCCTGGCAAGTCGCCGTGAACAATATCCGCATCAACGGCGAGCACCGCTACTGGATTTACCAACTGCAGGGCTCTTCAGTCGCCGAAATCGAAGGTGGGCTGAATTACCGGACGCGTGGCGGGCCGCTCGAACTCGATCTGTCCCGCCTGGACGTCGACCTGGGTAAGCACTACCTGAACGGCGACTACGAGTTGCTCAGTCAAGGACAGGTAACGGGAAAGATGGGGTTTACGCCCTTCAATCCACGCGAAAACAAGGGACTGGCGTTGTTGGATTACCTGCTGCTCGATGTCGAAGTCCATATCGATGTGAACAGCCTGCAATTCATCGAGCTGTTTATGCTGAGGTTGCGGGACGTGGCTGTAGATGGCAGCGGACTGGTCAGCGGCCGGTTGCTGTTAGACCAGGGCCGCGTGCTGGACGGGACAGACCTTGTGGTAAACGCCCGCGACCTGCAGGTCAACGTGCCAGCGCATCGCATCAGTGGATCGGGTGCTGTGGGCCTGGAAAAAGGGGCCAATACCGGTGGACTGCTCAACCTTGGCTTTCGGTTTCGCGACCTCGAGCTGCTTCACCGGGATGATCCACGGCCGGTCATCGCCGGCGATACCATGATGATCAAGGTAAGCAGTGACGGGCGGCTGGTGCCGAAGCCGGAACTGCCGGATGAAAACCTGGTGGTGGGCGTTGAGATCGGGAAATTGGGTGTGCCGGACCTGGCCGTGTTCCAGGGCTATCTTCCGCCAGAATTTCCTTTGTCGATTACCGGCGGCGACGCGGTGCTGGATGCGAGTTTGCAGCTAAGGCCGGAAAACGCCAACGGGTACATTCGCCTGGTGTCCGGCAATGCCAGGGCTACCCTCGTCGATCAGGACCTGCAAGCCGACCTTACGGCGGATATAGTGCTGGCCGATGGCCAGCCGGGACAGCTGGCGTTTGACCTCAGCGGGTCCCGGTTCGTTCTCGGTAACGTTAAGGTTTTGGGCCAGAAAGCAGAATTCGACGATCAGGGCTGGTCGACCCGTCTGAATCTGACCAGCGCCCGGCTAGCGCTGGCTGATCCGATGCGGGTAAACGCATATGCGGAGCTCAATGCCAGCGATTCGAGGCCTATTGCGGCCGTGTTCCGCAACCAGGAGGGCTGGCGGCCGGAGTTTATTGCAAAGGCATTGATGGTTGAGGGGATTGAAGGAACGGCCGAACTGGAAATTCTGGGCAGGCGGGTTGCGATTCCCGATTCCTGGGTTACCAGCGACAATATCGAGGCAGGCGCCAGGGTGGTTTTCGCTGATTCGGGCAGCGACGGTGTGGTTTACCTCAAGTACAAAAAAGTCGACGCCGTGCTCAAGCTGAACAACGGTAAGAAAAACATCGACCTGCTCGGGGCAAGGAAGAAGTACGATGCTTACGAATCGTCGCACTGACCGACACCGAAACGCCCCGGGGAGTAATGCTTGCCGGGTGGTGATCAGCCCTGGCCGGAACCCAGCCGTTTTTCCAGTCGGGAAAGTTGTTCACCGATCACCCCGTCGACAGCCGGCGCAATCGCGCCAAGGCCACCTTCCGGATGGCCGAACACCTTGTAAGTGAATGTGATGGTGTTACCGGAACCATTGTCTTCTATCTTCCATACCATCCGGCCCTGGGCCGCCATGGTCTGCAGCGGGCCCAGCGCGCCGTCAAAGCGCAGTTCCTTCCCCGGTGAGAAATAGATGATGCGCAGGTGTTCCACCCGGCCGCTGCCCGGCAGCCTCTCGCAGAAACAGCCGCCGGTTTCGACGTCCATGTAAAGGTTGGCGGCATCTCCACTCCAGCTGTGGTCGCCGCTCCACCACTGGTCGATGTGGCTGGTCATCGTGCGGTAGATGACGAATGCCTCCGCTTCGGTGTTGATCGAGTGACGGACGGTAAAGCCGTGCTCGCTGGAGTGGGTGACCTCAGCCAACGCGGTGGTGACTGGCAGCAGTGCCATCGCAGCAATGAACCATCGAATCACGACTCAGCCTTCTCCGGACTTGCGATGAAAGTGATCCGCAATCACCTGCGAAACACAGGTCGTAAGCTTGCGCGCAAAGGGGATATGAATGAACTCGTTTGGCCCGTGGGCATTGGAATTGGGTCCAAGCACGCCGGTAATCATGAATTGCGCACGCGGGAAGAAATCGCCCAGCATGGCCATGAACGGAATGGTGCCACCTTCGCCCATGTACATCACGCCCTGTCCGAACGCGGCCTGCGAGGCTTTCTCCAGCGACGTGTCGAGCCACGGTGCGATATCCGGAGCGTTCCAGCCGGAAGCGGCGTGATCGGGTTCAAACGTAACCCGGGCGTTGTTGGGTGGATCGGATTCCAGCAGGTTCTTCATCTTGTCAGTCGCAGATTCGCCATCGACGGTCGGTGGCAGGCGCATCGAGAGCTTCAGGGCGGTGTGCGGGCGCAGCACATTGCCGGCCGCTTCCAGTGACGGCATACCTTCCGAGCCCGTTACCGAGAGAGCCGGCCGCCAGGTCCGGTTGAGCAGTCTTTGGAGGTTGTCATTGGCCTGTGGCTGAACGCCTTCGACGAACGGGTAGGCATTGAATACCTCATCTCCCAGCGCATCCGCCATGCGCTGGTTCTGCCGCATGCGTTGCTCCGGAATTTCCGCATGCAGGAAGTCGGGCAGCACCTTGCCGGAATTTTCATCTTCCAGGCGGCTGATCAATTGCCGTAACACACGGAAGCTGGAAGGGACCACGCCGGAGGCGTAACCGGAATGCACACCTTCTTTCAGCACGTCGGCGCTGAGTGTGCCGGCCGCCATGCCGCGCAGTGAAACTGTCAGCCACAGCTGGTCGTAATTGCCGGCGCCTGAATCCAGGCAAACCACCAGGGACGGCGTACCGATCCGTTCCCGCAAGTGTTCGATGTAATGGGGCAGGTCAAAGCTACCCGATTCCTCGCAGGCTTCGATGATAACGACACAACGGGCACGGGGAATACCCTGTTCCTGCAGGGCCATCAGGGCGGTTAAAGAAGCATAGGCGGCATAGCCGTCATCCGCGCCACCGCGACCATACAACTTGTCTTCCTTGATCACCGGTATCCAGGGGCCCAGGCCATCGGCCCAGCCAGTCATCTCGGGCTGCTTGTCCAGGTGGCCGTACATCAGGATGGTGTCGTCGTTGTCACCCGGTATATCCATGAAAATCAGCGGTGTTCTGCCAGGCAGCCTGACGATTTCACAGGACATGTCCCTGACGTTCTGTTGTTTGCACCAGGCGAAAATCTGCTGCACAGCCTCTTCGATGTAGCCATTCTTTTCCCAGTCGGGATCGAAATGCGGGGACTTGGCCGGAATTTTGATGTATTCGACGAGCTCGGGAACGATGGAGTCGTTCCAGACCTCATCGACAAATTTTTGTGCAGCTTGCTGATCCATTCACATGCCTCTGGATAAAAAGATGGTTGAATCTTCAATTATGTCATGCGCTTTAATCATCCGCCACGTGAGCCAGGTCTGCTGCCAAAGGGGATGTGGTCTGGTATGCTGGCCGCACTTCTAACAAGACTCGGAGCGAACGAGTGAGCAGCCAAACCGATACGGCCAACCGGCCAGACATTCCGCCCGGCGAATTCCTTGGGCACCCCAAAGCACTGTGGCAACTTTCAAACATCGAGATGTGGGAACGCTTTTCCTATTATGGAATGCGGGCCCTGCTGGCGGTTTACGTCGCCACCACATTTTTCGGTCATCTTGGAGACCAGGCGAATGCGCAGGCCAGCCTGGTCTACGGTGGTTACACCGCCCTGGTCTATGCGACCGGCATCATTGGCGGCTATATTGCCGATCATGTGCTGGGGTACCAGCGATCGATTCTGCTCGGCGCCATCATCATGGCGGCCGGCCTGTTCGTGCTGTTGATCGAGGATCTGACCTGGTTCCTGGTGGGATTGTCGCTGATCGTGGCGGGTAACGGCCTGTTCAAACCCAATATTTCGACCATGATCGGCAAACTGTATGCTCCGGGTGACGTGCGGCGTGATTCGGGCTTCACCGTGTTCTACATGGGCATCAACCTGGGCGCCTTTATCGCACCGTTTATCACCGCCTCGTGGATCGGCGTACAGTTCGGCATGAAGTGGGGATTCTTCGCCGCGGCAATTGGCATGATTCTGTCTACCCTGTTCCTCGAAGTGGCCAAAAAATCACTTGGACATGTCGGCCTGCCGGCAAAAGGCAAGGAAGGCTGGGGGATGTTTTTCCTGGTGGGGATCGGCGCGCTGGTGATGGCGATTGGCGTGTTCTTCCTGCTTTCTGAAAGTGAGATTCTCGGCTGGTTGCTCGGCGCCATCATGATCGGCCTGATAGCGTATTTCATCATTTCCGGCATCAAGAGCGGGGACAAGGTGCAGCTGCAGCGCTATATCGCGATGATCATCCTGTTCGTGGCCAATGCCTGCTTCTGGGCCCTGTTCGAGCAGGCGGGAAGCTCAATGAATTTCTTCGCCAGGGAATTTGTCACACCGATGTTCGGTGGTATGGAAGCCTGGCAGGCGGGTGGTTTCGGTATCTTCCAGTCACTTAATCCGCTGTACATTTTGTTATTCGCCCCGGTATTTGCGGCGATCTGGCCGTGGCTGGACAAGCGCAACATGAATCCGTCAATTCCGCGGAAGTTTGCGCTGGGCCTGATCCAGGTTGCACTGGGCTTCTACATACTGGTGTTTGCGATTGCCAATTTTCAGAACGCCGCGGGTCTGGTCCCCTGGATTTTCCTGGCCTTGTGCTACCTGTTGCATACCACCGGTGAGCTTTGCCTGTCACCGATTGGACTGTCGATGGTCACCAAGCTGGCCGCTGAAAAGGAAACGGGCATGGCTATGGGTGGTTGGTTCCTGTCGATAGCGATGGCCCAGTACATGGCTGGTCTTATCGCGGCCATCGCTTCGGGTGGCGGACACGGGCCTGAGGCCGGCGCTGCCATCGGCCAGTACTCCGACACTTACATGATGTTGTTCTGGGTTGGCCTGGCCTTTGGTATCGCGTACCTGGTCGTGGCGCCACTGATCAACAAGCTCATGCACGGGGTCAAGTAAGCCAGATGCCCGTCATCAACAGTACCGCGAGACTGCTCGGTCTCGCGGTTTTTCTTTGTTTTCTGGCTGCCTGCAAGCCGGAAAGTCCGGATAGCGGGTCGGAGCATGAGCCCTCCGTTGAGCAAAGCACCGATACGGGGCTTGATGATGAGGTCCCGGCGCCTTCCGATGCTTGGGTCGCTTTCGTGGATCAGTACATCGAGGGATACCTGGCGACGCATCCCGGTTTTGCCGTGGTGCAGGGCCGGCATGAATACGACGGCCAGTTGCAGGACTGGAGTGCGGAAGGCATTGCGCTGGAAATAGTCCGGTTGAAACAGGCCAGAGAACAGGCGCTGTCCTTCAGTGACGATGAACTGGGCGCTGAAGGCAGTTTCCAGAGGGAATACCTGCTGGCCGCAATCGACCGCGCCCTGTTCTGGCTGGACAAGGCGGAATGGCCCTTCGTGAATCCGGCTTTCTATTTCGACTGGATGTCCGACTCGCTCGACCCGAGCCCTTACATCACGCTGGATTATGCGCCGCTGAAAGAGCGGATGAAGGCCTACACCCGTTACGCGCAAAGCGTCACCCGGGCAGCGGGGCAAATTCGGGAAAACCTGCGCATGCCGATGGCGCGGACCCGGTTGCAATACGGTGTTGATTCGTTTGGCGGCATGGCCGCCTATTTCAGAGATGATGTTCCGGAGGTGTTTGCGACGGTTGACGATGCCGAACTGCAGGCAGCTTTTTCCGAGGCCAACTCGGCTGCGGCCGACGCCATGCAGGGGCTTGCCGACTGGCTGAGTTCGAATTTGCCGACGGCAACCGAGGATTTCGCACTGGGAGCCGACCTGTTCAGCCAGATGATCTACGACACCGAGCGGGTCGAGATTCCGCTGGCCGAACTCGAGGCCCTGGGCCTTGAGGACATGCGGCAGAATCAGATTGCGCTGGGTGAAGCCTGTGCCGAATTCGCGCCCGGTGAAAGCATTCGCAGTTGTTTTGCAATGATGGCCAATCGCAAGCCGCCGGGAGGACCGGTGGAATCGGCAAGACAACAATTGTCGGAAACCCGCGCGTTCCTCGTTGAGCAGGATCTGATCAGCATTCCGGGGAATGAGGAAGCCTTGGTGGCCGAGGCGCCGCCTTACGCGCGCTCAAATTTTGCCTACATCAACATCCCCGGTCCATTCGAGAAAGACCAGCCTTCCGTTTACTATATTTCTCCTCCCAACCCGGAATGGTCGGAGGAAGTTCAACAGGCCTATATCGCCGGTGAATCCGACTTACTGTTTACCTCGGTTCACGAAGTCTGGCCCGGGCATTTTCTGAATTTCCTGCATGCCAAGCGCTCCGACTGGGTGTTTGGCAGGTTGTTCGTCACATACGCTTTCGCTGAAGGCTGGGCGCACTACACCGAGGAAATGATGAAGGAAGCCGGTTTACGAGGCGCTTCGGCGGAGACTCGGATTGGGCAGTTGAGCAATGCCCTGTTGCGCAATGCACGGTTCCTTTCCGCCATCGGTTTACATACGCAAGGCATGACGGTCGAGGATTCGGAGAGACTGTTCATGGAGGAGGCCTACCAGGATGAGGGTACGGCCCGCCAGCAGGCGGCGCGCGGCACCTATGACCCGGCCTATCTCAATTACACGCTTGGCAAGCTGATGATCCGTGATTTGCGGAATGACTGGACGCAGGAGCGTGAGGGCAGGGAGTCCTGGAAGGAATTTCATGACATATTTCTTTCTTTCGGCGGGCCGCCGATCCCATTGGTAAGGGCCCAGATGATGGGCCAGTGATGCCATGAAACTGGAGTTTTTCGGAGCAGCCGCTGAGGTAACCGGTTCCTGTCATATTCTGCATATCGGAGATCACCGGATTCTGCTGGACTGCGGGATGATTCAGGGCAGCCGCAAGGACGAGGACCGTAACCGCGATCCGTTTCCTTTCGACGCTTCGCAGATCGATGCGGTGGTGCTCAGTCACGCCCATCTGGACCATTGCGGCCGCCTGCCCTTGCTGGTGAAAAGAGGTTTCCGTGGCCCGATTTTCGCCCAGGAGGCCAGTTGCGAACTGGTGGCCATCCTGCTGGCGGATGCCGCCCACCTGGCGGAACGTGACGCCGAGTACCGAAGCCGAAAAATCGGCAAGAAGGTCAAGCCCCTCTACACCCTGAAAGAAGGTGAGCAGGTCATGCGCCAGTTGCGCGGCCGCAAGTACCGGACCGAATTCAAAGTCATAAAAGGGGTCAGGGTCACTTTTCACGATGCAGGCCATATACTCGGCTCCTGCGCTGTGGAAATCCGGGCGGAAGAACGCGGAGTTGAGCGGAAGATCGTATTCTCCGGCGACCTGGGTCAGTACGATACGCCGATCCTGAAGGACCCGGACCCCATTCCCCGGGCAGACCTGGTGCTTATGGAGAGCACTTACGGCGGGCGAAGGCACCGGGACCGCGAAGAAACCATCCGTGAACTGGGTGAGATTCTCACTTCTCCACGCAGTAACAGAGGCAATATCCTGATCCCCGCTTTTTCTATCGGCAGAAGCCAGGAAATCATGTACCAGCTTGGCAAATATCACGATGAATGGGACCTGGGCCGATTCCGGATTTTCCTGGACAGCCCCATGGCGATCGAAGCCACCAGGGTCTACTGGGAATATCCGCATCTTTACGACGAGGAAGCTACCCGCCTGAGAAAGGAAAATGGCGGGATGCCGCTGCTGCCCACCCTGACGCTGAGCAGGACGCCGGACGAGTCCATGGCTATCAACCGGATAGATTCAGGGGCGATCGTGATCGCGGGAAGCGGCATGTGCAACGGGGGACGGATCATTCATCACCTCAAGCACAACCTGGAGCGCGAGGACACCCAGGTGTTGATCACTGGCTACCAGGCGAACGGCTCACTGGGGCGCCGCCTGGTCAACGGTGACAGCTCCGTTCGCATTCACGGAAGGGATATACCGGTCAGAGCCACGGTCCACACGGTGGGCGGCCTGTCCGCGCACGGTGACCAGGACGACCTGGCCCGCTGGTATGAGAACATGGAAAATCTGCCGCCGGTTTACCTGGTGCACGGCGAAATCGAGTCGCAGGAAGCTTTCAGAAAATACCTGGAAAACCGTACAGGGGCCGAAGTGCACCTTCCAAAGCCCGGGGATTTCCTGGACCTGGTTTAAGCTTCAGAACCGATAATCCAGGTACAGGCGAAGGTCCCAGAAATCGTCGGTGGCCGTTTCAAAGTCATAGTCATGGATCTCGCGGTAGGCCTCAAAGTCATAATCAGTACGATAATTGTTATAGGCGGCCCTGAACTGAATGCTCAGGCCCTGCATGTCGGTGAAGATTCCAAAGCCCGATGTCCGGGTGAACGAGTAGCGAAGATCGAATGTCGCTTCGGCACGGTCCTGCCGCGCATCAGTCAGTATCAGGTCATCGGGCATGTTGTACTTGCCATAGCGCCAGCGCATGACCAGGCCGGGCACCACACCGTTGTGACCGAAATCATACTGCAGCCCAGCACCGGCTGAGCGGGCGCCGGCCAGCTCGGAATCCTGCACCTGGAAGGACATGAACATCTGTGGCGTACCCCAGCGTACGAAAATCGTTCCGCCGTCGTAGGAGTCCTCGTTGTATTCCACCTTGTTGTAAGAGGCGAACCAGCTGAGGGCCTCGCCACTGCCCCGCAAACTCACGCCCCATTGCCAGGTATCGATGGCTCCAGCGACATGGTCACCGACGTCTTGCTGGTTTGTATACTGGCCGGCAATGCTCCAGGTGAATCGGCTGTTTGCGGGTGTGAACCGATAATCGGCATAGAGATATACTGTGTTGACGAAATCCTTGATGTAGTAATTCCAGGCTTCCACGGTGACCTGTTCATTACTGTAGGTAAACGCAGCCATGGCCATTTCTTTTTTCGCGCCGATGTAGTTTCCCGATTCATCGTAATCGTCCGGGTTGTAATTCCCCCGGACCAATTGCTTGCCACGGTCGGATTCCCGGACCCTCGCCCCCCGCACCATGTCGATGAAGCGCCAGTCGTTCCGCTCCTTCATTCGGGCGATGTAGCCGAGATTGAGTTGCAGACCATCTGCCACCGTGTTTTCGTATACGACACCGGAATGGGTTATCGGCGAGAACCGGATATTGGAGAGTGAAACGAAACGGTAGTTGGGCATCTCCTGGCGCCCCGCCTGCAACAGGTGACCGGGCTTCCGGAACTTGATGAAGGCCTCACCCAGTGCGACGTAAGGGTCCTGGCCGCCATCGCCTTCATACAGGCCGCCGAGTCCGCGACGGTCTGTCGGATTGCTCAGAACCGGCACGGCGCCATACACAGTCGCCCCGAGGGTGAGGTTGCGCCAGGCCCTGGTTTCATAGCCGAAAAAACCGCCTGCTGCGGAATAACTCTGGATGTTTTTGTCCGATATTTCGGGGGTCGAGCTGTCCTGCAGGACGCGCAGGTTGCTGTTGCGGTGTTGAGCACTGTAGCGGAGAAGGGCCTTGGTTTCGCCGTTCAGTAACGCGTCTATGAATGTTTCGCTTTCCTGGGCAATTGCATCGGCAGAGGCCAGCCCCAGGCAGGCCGCCAGCAGCACGGTTAGTTGCCTCACATTAAAAATGATGCACCTTCATCACGTCAGTAGCGCCGGGCAACAGGCTGGTTCCGGCGATCATGACGGCGGTGACCCCCCAGGGCAGTGCAAGGCGTCTTGTCAGCGTGGCAACGATGGTTGTGCGTAAGCTCATTATATACCCTTGCTCACCCTGATTTTTCGTTTTCCACGCCCTTGTTGATGATCTCGGTGTACAGGTCCATGAATCGGACGACGAGGTCGTGATATTCAGGATGACGCTCGATCAGCGACCCGCTGAGGCGGGCGTCTTTGATCACCCGGTTCAGAAATTCGATGTCCGAATCCAGTAGCTTTTCACCCTTGCTGACCCGCTCCAGCATGCGCTTGGCGCGCGGCAAACGGTAATCCTTCATCCTGATCATCAGCGCCGCTATGGTGCCGGCGTCTCGCTTTTCCTGGTCCATCATTATCTGGCCTATTGGCGATTGGGGGTGCCCCTGATTATGAATGTTGCACCAGGAGACGGCAATTTTTTCACCGGTCGGTGCGCCGCAGCCGGCGAAATCTGCTCAATTGCTGTTTTCCGCAATGTGCTCGACTATACTCACCCGATGAAACTTCACACCAAGATAGGCCTCGGCCTGGTTCTGGGTGCCCTGGTCGGGGGCTTGTGCAACCTCTTTTTCGAGGACGCACCATGGCTGGAGTTTGTTTCAGACAACATCATGTACCCCGCGGGGCAGGTGTTCCTGCGCATGCTGTTCATGACCGTGGTGCCCATCGTATTCACCTCGATCACGCTGGGTGTGGCGGGCATCGGTGACATGAAAACCCTGGGGCGGCTGGGCGGTCGAACCTTCGGCTACTTCGCCCTGTCGACACTGATCGCCGCGACCATCGGCCTGACACTGGTCAATACCATCAAGCCGGGTGGTGGTCTGCCGGAAGAAACCCGCGATGAACTGATGGCCACGTTTGCAACCGGCGCCGAAGGCATGATGACCAAGGGCCCCCCTGATTTCGGCGTGAGCACTTTCGTCAACATCGTTCCGCGCAACCCGGTTGCCGCCGCTGCGGACATGGACATGCTGGCACTGATTTTCTTTGCCTTGATGTTTGGCGCGGCCCTGACCATGATTCCCCGTGAGCGAGCGCAACCGGTGATCAACGTGCTGGAAGGGATCGGCGACGCCATCATCGCGATCATCAATTGGGCGATGAAACTGGCGCCCTACGGCGTATTCGCACTGATTTTCGTCATCACTTCCGAGTTCGGTTGGGCCATTCTGACCCAGCTGGGCATGTATGTCTTCGTGGTCTTGCTGGGCCTGGTGCTGCATGCAACCATTGGTATTTCAGGCTTGGTGACGATCCTGGGCAAGATGAACCCGATCGCCTTCTGGCGCTCGATCGGCGCACCGATCATTACCGGCTTTTCAACTTCCTCGAGCATGGCCACGCTGCCCACGTCTATCGCCACTGCCGAGAAACAACTGGATGTTCAGCCAAAGATTGCCGGCTTCGTGTTGCCGCTGGGCGCTACGATGAACATGAACGGCACCTCGCTGTTCGAGGGCGTCACGGTACTGTTCCTGGCCCAGGTATTTGGCGTTGATCTGTCATTGACGGCCCAGCTGGTAGTGGTCGTACTCGCCGTGCTGACGGCGATCGGCGCCGCTGGCGTTCCAGGGGGGTCTTTGCCGCTGATGATGCTGGTGATGGCGACGGTTGGCGTTCCGCCAGAAGGCATCGCCATTATCCTGGGCGTGGATCGGATCCTTGATATGAGCCGCACCACGCTGAACGTTTGTGGTGACATTTCCGCCAGTGTCTACATCGACCGGATTGACCGGGAGATGGAAGGGCTGGATCCGGCGGAACCCGTCATTCTGCGTGAAATGAAAAGCACAGCCTGACGCCAGGCGGGTTGCGTTCACTTTCGAGTGAGATTGAAAGATGAGCTTTACCCTTAAAATTCTCTCCGGGCTGTTTCTGGGCATCCTCACCGCACCCTTCTCGGTGGCTGGTGAAATTTTTATTGGCTTGCTGCAGATGACGGTGCTGCCGTATATCGTTGTGTCCCTGATCGGAAATATCGGCGCCATTTCCTGGTCCGACAGCCGTGGCCTGCTGGACGATGAGATCGAAAGCGGGGCGGAAATCATGTTGCCTCTGGCTTACCCTTTTCCCAACCTGGGAACCTCGCTGCCTTTTGCTTTTCTCAACGACAACGGCGAAGTGGTTGGCTTCGAAATCGAGATGGCGAGTAACCTGGCCAGCGACGTGGGCGTTGAACTGGAGCTGGTCAGAATCCAGCGGGAGGATGTCGGCAGGCTGTTTCAAACAGGCCAGATCGATATCGTGATGTCCGGGCTGGCTGTGACACCTTCCAGAGCGATGGAATGGAATTTCAGTAAGTCACCGATGGACCTCAGTTTTGGATTACTGGTCCCGGACCACAAACGCAATGAATTCTCGACACTGGACCGGATCCGGTTAAAGAGCGACCTGACCCTTGGAGTCGTGCTAATGGACCTTGTTTGTCTCGACCTGGGTGGAGCTGGAGCAAAAAAACGGCACCGTCGATCTGTTGTTCGGCCACTGGATCCATGGGGGTGGAGCAAAGAGCACGGAGCCTCGCTGGTCAATCCTCCGCGACGTACTGCACTGGGTCGATTGACGGTTGCATAACGCTGCATGAAAACCCTGCTGCTGACGCTGCTTGCGATGATCGCCTTCGCGGCGAATTCGCTTCTTTGCCGATTGGCCCTTGGTGAGGGGTTGATCGACGCGGCCAGTTTTACCGCCATCAGGACGGTCTCTGGAGCGGTCACCCTGGTGCTGTTGGTGCTGCCCGGCTGGCGTAAAAGCGAGCACCCCCGGGTCAGCTGGAAGAGCGCCCTGATGTTATTCGTGTACCTGGCGTTCTTTTCCTTCGCGTATCTCTCCCTCAGCGCCGGCACGGGTGCCCTGCTGTTATTCGGTGCGGTCCAGCTGACCATGTTCACGGTAGCGCTGCGTTCGGGCGAACGGTTCTCTGGCCTGTCGTGGCTTGGCCTGACGATGGCCGTGGCGGGGATTATCTACCTGGTGCTGCCGGGAGTGACAGCGCCTGATCCGCTGGGGGCCATGCTGATGGTGGTCGCTGGAATTGCCTGGGGCTTCTATTCACTTTCCGGCCGGGGCGTGAGCAATCCGCTGGCTGCTACCGCCAATAATTTCCTGTTGGCTGTTCCCTTGGCGGTTCTGGTCAGCCTGCTGTTCCTGCAGGAATTCCAGGTCAGTGGCAGGGGAGTTCTACTGGCCGTGCTGTCAGGTTCAGTCACATCGGGGCTGGGCTACGTAATCTGGTTTGCCGCGCTCAAAAACCTCACTGCGAGCCGGGCGGCGACAGTGCAGTTGTCGGTGCCGGCTATTGCGGCAATCGGCGGCCTGTTTGTTCTTTCCGAGCCCATCACCTTCCGGCTGATCATCGCTTCGATTGCCACGCTTGGGGGCATCGCCATCGTACTGAAACAGAAAGCCTAGCAGAGCTTAATTGCAAGCCACCCTATTGGCTCATGGGGCTTAGATTGACCTCCAGCCTGGTAGTGACTGCAACGAAATGGTTGCTCGGGATGGGTGTCCAGTCTTCCTCATAATCCGTCAGTTTTTCCGAAACGATCAACACCGCTTCGGTCTTCTCACCATCCTTTACCATGCGGCTTTTCCCGTTGATCGTCTCGAACCGTTTACCGGTGGAGTAATAAAGCGTTCTCGACTGATCTTCCGGCATCGAGCTGTAACGGGTTCCAACAATTCTGTACCCGTCCGTCACCATCATGTTGAAAGTAGAAACCTCTTCTCCAATACCGGCCTCTTCTTTCAGCTGCTGAACGGTATCGAAGGTTTTCTGGAAGCAGGCCTGGATCTGTTTGGTCGTCAGCGGTGGGCCGTCTCCCCTCAGTTCATACGCGTTCTGCATCAGCAGGGCAAAGACATGTTCGGAATCCGTCTGCCCCTGGATCCAGAGGAACAGATCATCATTCAACAGGGACAGTAACTTTCTCTTGATGCGCTTGAATTGAGGTATCACTCCATTATGCATCATCAGGAACTGGTCATAGTGGAACGGGTGAGAGTTGCTTTCCGAAACGCCACCTTCGGATGCAGCCCTGATATGGGCAAACAGGCAGTCGGTCCGCATCAGGGAGGCATTGTAGATCAGGTTATTGTTGTTCCAGGCCGGGGTGATGGAACGGAACAGTCCGGGACGTTCGCTCAGCCGATGGGCATACCAGCCCAGGCCGAAGCCGTCGCCGTTCAGGGCCTCCGGCATTTCTTCGGCGCCATAGCTCTGGTGCACCAGGGAGTTTTTTGGCTTGATCAGCAGTTCATCGACGATGATGGGTTGGCCAAGGTAAGCAATGAATCGACACATATACGGACCCTCACAGCTTCAGGCACCCGTTAATCCGGGTCGCCGTGACGGGATCTGAGCGCCTGCGTGATTTCAATTAAACCGGTTTCTCCGGCCCGGAGCAATACCAGCAAGTGGTAGAGCAGGTCGGCCGATTCGTTGATCAGTTCTTCCCGGTCGCCCGCCACGGCGGCCAGTGCGGTTTCGACGCCTTCTTCACCCACTTTCTGTGCGATCCGCTTGATGCCGTCGTCGAACAGCCGGGTGGTATAGCTGCCTTCGGGGCGGTCGATCTCCCGTTGTGCGATCAGGCGTTCCAGGCTGGCCAGAAAGCTGAGGCTGGGTGCCACATCCCGTTCATTGTCAAAACAGCTGTCGGTGTTTCTGTGGCAGGTCGGCCCTGCCGGTACCGCCATGACCAGAAGACAGTCTCCGTCACAGTCGCCGTGAACTTCAACCACCTCCAGTGTATTGCCGGACGTTTCTCCCTTGGTCCAGAGGGCTTGCCTGCTGCGGCTCCAGAACGTGACTTTTCCGTTTTCCAGGCTTTGGGCCAGTGCTTCACGGTTCATATAAGCCTGCATCAGTACGCGGCCGTCGAAAGCGTCCTGGACAACGGCTGGCAGTAAACCTTCCATTTTTTGCCATTCGAGCAGATCGATGTGCTGCTTGGTCTGGATCAACATGGTCGAACCTCGATGCCGGCCCGGGCCAGCGATTGTTTGAGGCCAGGGATCGGAATCTGGCCTGAATGAAACACCGTGGCTGCCAGGGCGGCGTCCACGTCTGCTTCGGAAAACACCGCGGTGAAGTGTTCAACACTGCCTGCGCCGCCCGAAGCCACCAGCGGGACCGGCAGAACCTTCCTGGCCTGTCGCAACTGCTCGATATCGTAGCCCGCCCGGGTGCCGTCGGCAGACATACAGTTCAGCACTACTTCCCCGGCGCCCCGTTCGACCACTTCGCTCAACCAGTCCAGCGTCTTGCGGCCAGGAGCCCGCATCGCGTCAGGGGTTCCCGTATGGGAACGAACTGTGAAGTCTGCGCCCTCTGCAATGGAATCCACGCCGATCACCACACACTGGCTGCCAAAGGACCTGACCAGCTCGTCGATCAGTTCCGGCCGCTCGAGCGCAGGCGTGTTGATTGAAATCTTGTCTGCACCCTGGGATAACACCAGGGCTGCGTTTTCGACGCTGCGAATGCCACCGGCCACGCAGAAAGGAATATCGATGGTTTCCGAGACCCGTCGCACCCAGTCGACATCGACACTACGGCCTTCCGGGCTCGCGGTGATGTCGTAAAAGACCAGTTCGTCGGCGCCTTCGTTGCGATAGCGTTCGGCCAGTTCGATGATATCGCCCATCACACGGTGATCCCTGAACTGCACGCCCTTGACTACCTGGCCATCACGCACATCCAGGCAGGGGATGATTCTCCGGGCCACGGTGGTGTTCACTTCAGGACCTCCAGTGCTTCGGCAACCGTGAAACAGCGCTCCAGCAGGGCTTTTCCGGTGATCGCTGAACGGGCGCCGGTCTGGCTGAGCTGCTGCAGATCCTCAAGACTGCTGACGCCGCCGGATGCCTGCAGCTGCAAATCCGGATAGCGGCAAGTGATTTCCGAGTATAACGCCAGGTTGGGGCCGGTCATGGCGCCGTCTCGCCCAATGTCCGTGCACAGCACATGCGCAAGCCCTTTGTCCGAATAGAAATCGAGCAGCGACCACAGAGACTGTGCTCCGCCCCGGGTCCAGCCGTGAGTCCGAGGCCACGGTATTTCGTCTGCGTCGATGCGGACATCGAGCGCGGCGACCAACCGGTCTGAACCGAAACGCTCCAGCCAGCGGGCGAGCAGCGCAGGTTCATCGACCGAAAGGCTGCCGACCACAACGCGATCGGCTCCGTGATCCAGGCGCATGCTGACGTCGTCTTCGTTGCGAACCCCACCGCCGGTCTGAACCGACTGTTTCGACTGCCCGAGCAATCTCAGCAGCGGCTCGATGTCGGCGGCTTCTCCATCTCGCGATGCAGCCAGGTCCACTACATGCAGCCAATCGGCACCTTCTGCTGCGTAGACGGAAGCGAGACGTACCGCGTCCATTTCATACACCTTGCATTGATCAAAATCGCCATGCAACAGGCGTACGCAGCTGCCGTCCAGCAGGTCGATGGCAGGAATGATTTCGAGGGTCATGGTGTGGGGGTCTCCAGGAAACCACGCAGTAACTCAGCGCCGGCACCGGCGGAACGCTCGGGATGAAACTGGGCGCCGTAGAAATTGTCTTTCCGCACAATAGCGCTGAACTCGCTGCCGTGGAAGCTGGTGGAAAGACTCCATTCACTGACCGGTGCTGCGAAAGAATGTACGAAATAAAACCATTGTCCATTCAGGTTCGCCGTCAGCCTGTCGGCTTTCTTCTGCATCAGCGAGTTCCAGCCCATGTGGGGGACTCTCAGGCTTTCGGTTTCTCTCAGCCGCTCGAGCCGCCCCGGGATGATGCCCAGAAGTCCGGCATCGTCCTCCTCGGATGAATCGAACAGCAGTTGCATGCCAAGACATATCCCCAGCACAGGTTGCTGCAGACTGCGCAAGGTGTCCACCAGGCCATGCCCGGCCAGGACCTCCATTGCTCGCCCGGCGGCACCGACGCCGGGCAGGATAACCCGGTCGGCGGCTCGAATGGCGTTCGCACTGGCGGTGAAAACCGGTTCCGCGCCCAGCCGGCGCAAGGCGTGCAGCACTGAAGCGATGTTTGCACCGCCGCTGTTGACTACCGCGACGGACATCAGAGCACTCCCTTGGTGCTCGGCAAAGCGGTACCCTGCCTGGCCAGTGCCGGCTTCAGTGCCCTGCCGGCCCCTTTGAACAGCGCCTCGATCATGTGGTGGGTGTTTTCACCGGTGGCCTGCAGGTGGAAAGCCGCGCCCAGCGACTGGCTGAGAGAAGCGAAAAAGTGCCTCACCATTTCGGTCGAAAACTCTCCGACATGGTCGCGTGGAAACACTGCCTCGAAAACGATGGCGGGGCGACCCGAGAGGTCTATGGCTACCTGCGCCAGCGACTCGTCCATCGGCAGCAGGAATCCGTAGCGGCCGATGCCACGGCGATCACCCAGGGCGGAATTCAATGCCTGCCCGAGCGCCAGGGCGCAGTCTTCAACGGTATGGTGTTCGTCAATTTCCAGGTCGCCTGAACAGTCCAGTTCGAGGCGGAAACCACCGTGACTGGCCAGTTGGTCCAGCATATGATCGAAGAAACCAATGCCAGTCCGGACTTCGCTGCTGCCACCGGCATCGAGGTCCACGAACAGGCTGATGTCCGTTTCGTTGGTTTTGCGCTTTACGCGGGCCTGGCGGGGCCGGTTGACCAGCTGGTGCGTTATGGATTCCCAGGTTTCGTGACCGGGCCCGATTCTAAGACCGCCAATGCCCATGTTCCGGGCAAGTTGCAGGTCTGTTTCACGATCCCCGATGACCCAGCTGTCGGCAAGGTCGAGTTCACCGGATTTCAGGTATTCCAATACCATGCCGATGCCGGGTTTCCGGGTTGGGGCATTGTCATGCTCAAAATGCGGATCAATCAGCACATCTGCGAATTCGATGCCCTGCGAGGCGAACACGTCGATCATTTTCTGCTGCGGTATTTCATAATCCGCGGTCGGGAAGGAATCCGTGCCCAGGCCGTCCTGGTTACTGACGATCACCAGTTCATAGCCTGCCGCAAGCAGGCTGAGCAACGCGGGTATCACGCCGTCAATGAAAACCAGCTTTTCGAGCGAGTCGATCTGCTCGTCTTCCGGCTCACGAATCAGCGTGCCGTCACGGTCCACGAACAGAATGCGCCGTTTGTTTGAGCTCACTTTGGGTTCTCCCATTCTTCAAGCAGCTTGATCAAGGCCGCCAGGTCATCATTCGAACCGATTGAAATCCGGATGTAGCCGGCCATCATCGGGTCTGATGGAAACCCACGGAGGATGACGCCGTGCCGGCGCAATACGTCAGAACTTCATCGGCATGGTCCACCTTTATCAGGACGAAGTTGGCCTGGCCGGGAATGATTTTGCGAATAAAGGAAAGCTTGCGCAAGGCGTCCAGCAGGTATTGCTTGTTGAACCGCAGGCGCTCCAATAACGCCTGTTGTTTTTCCAGCACACCAGGCTCCAGCATCCGCAGCGCCAGCTCAACAACCGGGCTGGGCAGTGGATAGGGTGCGATGACACGCCTGAGCAGGTCGATGACTTCAGGCTGCGCCAGGACAACGCCGCAACGCAGCCCGGCGGACGCCCAGGCCTTGGACAATGTCCTTAGCACGACCAGTTGCGCGTTTTCGTTGATCAGGTTGACGGCGGAGGCCTGGTCGCTGAATTCTGCATAGGCCTCGTCCAGGACGACGATCGTCTGGTTTCGTGTTTCCTGCAGCAACCGTTCAAGGAAGCGGGGATCGATCACGTCACCGGTCGGATTATTGGGGGATGTCAGAAAAATCAGTTTGATCTGCGGGTTGTCCCGCAGCGACTGCACCACGGCTTGTTGATCGAGTTCGAAGTCTTTTTGCGGATCGCGATTGACGGAAATGATCTGCGCCCCCTGGGTCCGGGCGGCGATCTGGTACATTCCGAAATTCGGCGGGCATTGCAGTATGGCGTCCTGGCCAGCGCGGCAAAATACACGAGTCAGCAAGTCAATGCCTTCATCGCTGCCGCGAGTCACCAGGACCCTGTCTTCCGGCAAGGCATACAGCCTGGCCAGGCGGGAAAGCAGTTGCGCCGGTTGTGGGTCCGGGTAGCGATTCAGGCAGCCCGGCTCCTCGATCAGGGGCCAGGGCGCTTCATTGGCGTTCAGCAAAATGCCAACACCCGGGGCCTCTTTGCGGGCCGAGGAGTAAGGTGTCATAGCCACGATATCGGGTCTGGCCAGCGATTCGATCCCCATCAGCAATCACCCCCGCCTTGCAACCGGGAGCGAACGGCCATCCGGTGTGCATCCAGTCCCTCGGTTTCTGCCAGGATTTCGGCAGTGGGACCCACCCGGGCGAGGGCTTCGCGGCTCGCCTGTTGCAGCGTCATCCGCCGCATGAAGTCAGCCGGCCCCAGTGCGCCGTGAGAGCGTGCCCAACCGTAAGTCGGCAGCACGTGGTTGGTTCCGGAGCAGTAATCGCCCAGCGACTCGGGCGTCCATGGGCCGACAAAGATGGAGCCTGCGTTCCTCGCCTGTTCTGCCAGGTCTTCGGCATTGCCGGTGTTGAGAATGAGGTGTTCCGGCGCGTAGTCATTGGAGATTTCCAGCGCAGTGGCAAGCCCGTCCACCAGGATGATCCGTGATTCGCTCAGTGAACGCTCCAGGATGCCGGCGCGGGGCGATTGCGGGGCCAGCTCACCGATTTTTTGGATAACGGCTTCGGCCAGTTGCCCGCAATCGGTCAGCAGTACCACTTGTGAGTCCGGACCGTGCTCGGCCTGCGACAACAGGTCCCAGGCAACGTGTTCGGCGTTCGCATTCGAATCAGCAATGACCAGCACCTCGGAAGGACCTGCCGGCAAGTCGATTGCGGCGCCGTTTGGATCTTGTGAAACCTGTTGCTTGGCCTCCGTGACCCAGGCATTGCCGGGTCCGAAAATTTTGCTGCATTGCGGAATGAGGTCAGTGCCAAAAGCCATCGCTGCGACAGCTTGCGCGCCGCCGGCGCAGTAAACGCTGGATACGCCGCACAGGTGGGCCGCCGCCAGGATATTGGCTGGAATTTTGCCATCCGGCCCGGGTGGTGAGCACATGACAATTTCGCTGCAGCCTGCAAGAGCGGCCGGGATCGCAAGCATCAGCACAGTGGAAACCAGGGGCGCGCTGCCACCCGGTATGTAGAGGCCCACCGGCGACAATGCCTGGTAACGCACGGAACAGGTCAGGCCCGGTGCAGTCTCGACCGTTTGATCCCTGGGCAGATCTGCCTTGTGAAAGGCCCTGATGCGCTCACCGGCGTCTCGCATGGCTGCAATCAAAGAGGGCTCTGCCGCATCGACAGCGGAGTCCAATAAGTCAGTGCTGAGCAGGTAGGCAGCAGGCTCTACTCCATCGAATTCCCGGGTCATGGCGATGACTGCATCATCACCGCCTTCGCGAACGCGCTCGATGATGTGCCTGACCGAATCGGTCAGCCCCTCGTTACTGAAAACCGGGCGTTGTAACAGGCGCCGCTGTTGTTTGGTGCTCAGCCCGGCCCAGTGTATGGGTTTCAAATCAAACATCAGGCCAGCATTTTCTCGACCGGCAAGACCAGGATGGCCGATGCTCCCTCGGCTTTCAGCGCTTCGAGGTGCTCCCAGAATACCGCTTCACCGCAGACCGCGTGAATGGCAATGCGGTCAGAGCCTTCCAGCGGCATGATCGACGGGTGCTCTACCCCCGGCAACAGTTCAGTGATGCGTTCCAGCGCACTGCGCGGGGCATGCAGCATCACATACTTGCTGGTCCGGGCCTGCATCACGCCTTCCAGCCTGGCCAGAAGCCGGTCGAGCAAGGCCTGTTTTTCCTCTGAGATACCGTTGACCCGGCCATAAAGCGCTGCCTGGCTCTGGTACAGCTCTTCAAGTTCACGCAGATGGTTGGCCCTGAGGGTTGTGCCGGTGGACACCAGGTCTGATATGGCGTCGGCCGTGCCGAGCCCGGGCGCGATCTCCACGGAACCGGACAATTCGACAATTTCCGTTTCCACACCCAGTTTCTCCAGCAGGTAACGCGTCAGCGCCGGGTAGCTGGTTGCAATACGGGCATGCGCCAACTCGCTGATGCTGCCTATTTTCCGCTCTTCGGGGACCGCAAGAGACAGCCTGCAGTGGCCAAACCCCAGTTTTCTGAGGCGCTTCAGTTCGGCCACGCTGTTACGTTCCAGCATGACTTCGCTGGCGATGTTTTCGCCAACGATGCCCAGTTCGCAAACCCCATCCAGCAACATGCGGGGGATATCGTCATCCCGCACCAGCAGTACGTCAACCGGGAAGTCCCTGCCGTACCAGAAAAGCTTGTCCTTACTGCGGGCGAAACTCAGTCCACAGCTTTTCAGGATATCCAGGGATTTTTCCGACAGGCGGCCGGATTTTTGTATGGCGACTCGTAAACGGGTCATGATTGATTTTTCTCCAGGCGATCCAGTGCGGCACGGTATCCTCCCGTGCCGTGTTCCATGAAACGGGCAACGCGGCCTATCGTGGTGACGCTCACCTCGGTCATTTCCCTGATCTCGCGGTAGGAATAGCCCTGGTCTACCAGTTGGGCAACTCGCCACCGGTCCACCATGGCCTCGACTTCTGCGGGCGTACACAAGTCTTCCAGAAACTGTTTGACTTCACGGGCGGTTTCCAGCGACAGCAAGGCCTCGGACAGGGAACGCGCAGCGGTTTTCAATTCACTTTTCTGTGACAGGTCGTGTTGCTTCATATCGTTCTAATGTACTAATGCATTAATACATTAGAAGGCTACTCTATTCTCTGGCCGGAAGCAAACATATTGAACGTGTTTAAACCCTTTGCTTGCTGGTAGCATCAAAACCACTGTAGAGAATATATTGAACACCAAACAGGAGCGATTTTCATGAAAGCAGGAGTCATGGCCGGTGCATTACTGTTATTCGTATCAACAGCAGTGAATTCGGCGGTTAAAGAATCCGAAGAAATGACTTTCGACGTTGCTCCGGGCGTGCGTATCAGCCTGGAAAACATCAATGGCGACATTACTATCGCGGCAGGTCCGGGAGACAAAGTCCAGCTCGTCGCATACAAGAAAGCAGGCACGCAGGAATATCTCGATGAACTGCAAGTCGTTGTCGATGCGGATGAAAATTACATCCGGATTGAAACCAAGCACCCGAAAAGCGAAGGTGGCTGGTTCAAATGGGGCAAGGACAGCAGCGGCAGCGTGGCATATGAAATTGAAGTGCCCTACGACGTCAATCTCGACACGATTTCCACGGTCAATGGCGATGTGCAAATCAGTGCGGTGGGTGGTTCGGTGAAGGCCGAAACGGTCAATGGTTCGCTGAAAGCCATCGGGCTGGCCGGCGACGTCAACCTGGAAACGGTCAATGGCAGTGTCCGGGCAGAGTTTGACGAACTGGGTGAAGGTCAGCGCGTTAACGCCGAAGCGGTCAACGGCAAGATCACGTTGTTGGTTCCCGCGAATACCAGTGCGCGGGTGAATGCCGAAACCGTCAACGGCAGCATCAACGCTGAAGACTTTGGGCTGAAGCCTGAAAAAGGATTTGTCGGTCGTGACCTGTCAGGTGATATTGGTGGCGGCGACGCGCGCATTTCGCTGGATACGGTGAACGGGTCGATAAAAATTTCCAAGAAATAGCTGTTCTGCCAACTTCGATCAAGACCCGGCCTCCCGGCCGGGTTTTTTTGTAGTCGACTCTGATATATCATCATTCGTCTGACCCGCCCATTTGGAAAATTGAAAAGATGAGCCAGGTGCATTGGCAAGGTGTCTTTCCGGCTTTAACAACGAAGTTCACCGCCGCAGATGAAATCGACTGGGAATCCATGGAGCGCCACCTGGAGTTCCAGTTGAACGCGGGCGTTCACGGGCTGGTCGTACTGGGTTCACTGGGTGAGAACTCGACACTCTCAACAGCAGAAAAGTTGGCTACCGTAGAATTCTTTGCCCGGGCTGACCGGCGTGGCGTGCCCTTGGTGACCTGCATCGCGGAGTCTTCCACCCGGGATGCCAGGGAATTTGCGATCGCAGCGCAGGATGCAGGCACTGATGGTTTCATGCTGCTGCCGCCCATGCTCTATCCCAGCGATCGAAGGGAAACCCTGACTTATTTGCATGATGTCGCTGCAGTGACGACGCGCCCCATCATGTTGTACAACAATCCGATTGCTTACGGGGTAGATCTCTCACCCGATGATTTTGCGCGCCTGGCGGACAACAGCCGCTTCGAGGCCATCAAGGAATCCTCGGCCGATACCCGCCGGTTTGGCGAAATTCGCAGGCAGGTAGGAGATCGATTTGCGCTGTTTTGTGGTGTCGATGACCTGGCCTTGGAAAGTTTTTCCGTGGGCGCCGTTGGCTGGGTGGCCGGGCTGGTCGTGGCATTCCCCCGCGAAACTGTTCGTCTCTGGGAACTCTGCCAGGCCGGCCGGTTGACGGAAGCACGGGAGTTGTATGACTGGTTTCTACCACTGCTGCATCTTGACGTTGGGCCCAAGTTTGTTCAGCAGATCAAGCTGGTTGAAGCGCTGGTGGGGGTCGGCAGTGCCAAAGTGAGGGCGCCCCGAATGCAGCTGACCGAGGCAGAAGCTAGCCACGTTGAAAAAATTCTTGAGCAAGCGCTTGAGCGGCGGCCGGAGGTCTGATGAGCTCCATCACCACCGCTCCCGTCAGCCTGGCCGAGCAGGCCTACCGGCTACTCGAAGAGCAACTGGTTACTCTGGCGCTGCCACCCGGTAGCAAGGTTTCAGAAGGGCAGCTGATCGCGATGACCGGTTTTGGCCGCACGCCGGTAAGAGAGGCGATACTCCGCCTGGCGCAACAGGATATGTTCACGGTATTGCCGCGTAAAGGCCTGGTCGTAACGCCCGTGAGCAGGGCCAGCATGGTTCATATCCTGGAGGTCAGGAAACCCCTGGAAAGGGTGGTGGTCCACCGCGCAGCGCTCAACGCCAGCGACACTCAGCGAAGTGAAATTGCGGCCATAGCAAGAACATTGACGATATCGCATGACAGTTTTGAAGATTTTCTGAAGCTGGACAGCGAACTCGATGATCTGCTGGATAGCTGCGCCGGTAATCCTTTCGTCAGGGCCGCTGTCTCCCCTCTCAGAAGCCATTGCCGGCGTTTCTGGTATTTCCATCGTAACCAGATGCAGTTATCAGATGCGATTTCCGCCCACTCCAAGATGGCTCGCCTGGTTGCGCGCAGGGAGTATAACGGTGCCCAGAAGGCTTCGGATGGTGTGATCGCCGTCATGGAGCGCCTGATGGCCGGAATCGAGCGCTGAGAATAGATGGCTGCAGCGCATACTTTTCATTGCATCGACGCCCATACCTGTGGCAATCCGGTCCGGCTGGTCTACAACGGCGGTCCACAGCTGGATGGCCTGAGCATGCTCGACCGGCAACAGCACTTCATGGCTGAATATGACTGGATTCGCACATCATTGATGTACGAACCGCGGGGCCACGCGATGATGTCCGGCAGTATCCTGTACCCATCAAGTCGGGAAGATTGTGACATCGGCGTGTTATTTATCGAAACGTCCGGTTGCCTGCCCATGTGTGGACACGGGACCATCGGGACGGTCACGATTGCCATTGAGAACGGGCTGGTGACGCCGCGGCAGCCGGGACGTCTCAGCCTTGAGACACCGGCGGGCAAGGTCGACGTGACGTATACCCGGGAAGGCAGAAAAGTCAGGTCGGTCAGGCTGACCAATGTGCCTTCATTTCTCCATTCTTCCGGATTGGAGGTTGATTGCCCTGAGCTGGGCGGAGCGCTCCGTTTCGATATGGCCTACGGTGGCAATTTCTACGCAATTATCGAGCCCCAGGGCATTTATCAGGACCTGGAGCAATTGACTGCCGCCGATATCGTTCGCCTCAGCGCCCTGCTGAGAGACAGGATCAACGACAAGTACCGGTTTTCTCACCCGGATGATGATCGCCTGTCTCACATGCGCCATGTTATGTGGACGGGGCGCCCGGTGAAACCGGATTCAAACGCCAGGAATGCCGTTTTCTATGGCGACTCGGCGATTGACCGCTCGCCCTGCGGGACCGGCACCTCATCGCGCATGGCTCAACTGGCGGCCCGGGGAGAGCTGGCTCCGGGCGAGTCTTTCGTGCACGAGAGCTACATTGGTAGCCAGTTTACCGGCTGTATCGAGGCCATTACCCGGGTGGGCGAGTTCCCTGCCATCGTGCCGAGCGTGGAGGGATGGGCCAGGGTTTATGGCCACAATGTGATTACGGTTGACCCGGATGATGACCCTTTCTGGCAAGGATTTGTCGTGACGTGATGACTTGCCGGGAATCAAAGCAGGTGAAAATTCATGAATAGATGTGTGCTGTTTATTTTGGCCGTGCTGTTGTCGCCGGTGGCCACCGTGTCGGCTGACGACCGCGAAGCTTTCCGGAAAATTTACGAAAAGGAATGGGCGTTCCGGATGCAGGAATTCCCCATGTTCGCTTCCAACACCGGAATCGATGATTATGCTGACCGCCTGGGCGATGTCAGTGAAGAGGCCGAGACGAGACGTTACGCATTCTGGAAAGATATCCGGCAGGAACTCAACAGCATATCCTGCGCACGCCTGGATCGTAAGGAGTGCATTAATTACCGGATTTTTGTCAAGCAGATGGACGATTTCCTGGCTGCTTATGAAATCAAGTCTTACCTGATTCCGTTCACCAGCGATTGGGGCTTCTACATGGAACTGGGGCGCCTGCCGGAAGAGACGGAGTTTCGCAGCACGGAGGATTACCGCAATTACCTGGCGCGTTTGCACCAGCTGCCCCGGGTCATGGACCAGTACATCTCGCTGATGCGAAAGGGACTGGCGTTGGGTTTGACCCAGCCTCGCGTGGTGCTTGACGGCCGGGACGAGCCGATCAAAGCTCAGATCGTCTCCGATGTAAATGACAGCCCCTTTTTCAAGCCCTTTGTTTCCATGCCTGAGTCAGTAGCGGGGGGCGACAGGGCGGAATTGTTGGCAACCGCCGAAAAGGTCGTCGCGAGCGAGGTCATCCCGGCTTTTCAGCGGCTCAATGATTTTTTCCGCGACGAGTACATACCCGGGGCCCGCCAGAGCCTTGGCGCAACCGAATTACCGGATGGCGAGCGCTATTACCAGGCGCAAATCCGCTTGTATGCGACCGTCGACATGTCGGCCCAGGAAATTCACCAACTGGGTCTCGAGCAAGTCCAGCGGATCCGGGCGGAAATGGAAGCCATCATCACGGAAGTTGAATTTGAGGGTGATTTTGCGGCATTCCTGGAATTCCTGAGAACCGATCCACAGTTCTATGCCAAGACCCCCAGGGAACTGCTGGCCCACGCTTCCTATTACGCCAAGAAAATTGATGGCAGGTTACCGATGCTGTTCGGCCACCTGCCCAGGCAACCTTATGGCGTGGCGCCCGTTCCGGATGAACTGGCGCCTTTTTATACCGGCGGCCGCTACGTGGGTGCTCCGCTGGAGGCGCGCCGGGGTGGCTATTACTGGGTGAATACCTATGCGTTGGAAAGCCGAACGCTGTATACGATTCCGGCTCTGACCCTGCACGAGGGTGCGCCCGGCCATCACACGCAGAACGCACTGGCGCAGGAGCACCAGGACCAGCCGCCGTTCCGGCGTTTCGATTACATCTCCGCCTATGGCGAGGGCTGGGGGCTTTATTCGGAGAAGCTCGGGCTGGAAATGGATATTTATGAAACGCCGTACGAGCATTTCGGCAGGCTGACCTACGAAATGTGGCGGGCTTGTCGCCTGGTCATCGATACGGGGATCCATGCCATGGGCTGGACCCGGCAGCAAGCGCTCGATTTTCTGGCATCCAACACGGCCCTGTCCATTCACGAAGTGACGACGGAAATAGACCGATACATCTCCTGGCCCGCACAGGCACTGAGTTACAAGTTGGGTGAATACACGATCTGGCAGATGCGAGGCCGCGCAGAGCAGGACCTGGGTGCAGATTTTGACATCCGGGCATTTCACGATTTTATTCTTTCACTGGGTTCAGTGCCGCTGGATGTGTTGACCGAGGAAACCCATCGCTGGATCGCCGAACAGCGCTAGTGCAACGCCCGGCGAATCCATAATTATTCAAATCCCTGAAGCAAGGACCCTTGAAACCATGAAGATCAAAGACAGGAAAGCCGTGTCATTCCATTACACGCTGAAAAACAGCCAGGGCGAGCAAATTGAATCTTCGCGCGACCGGGACAATCCCATGACGTATTTGCACGGCGCCGGCAACATCATACCGGGGCTGGAAAAGGCCATGTCAGGCAAAGCGGCCGGAGATCAATTCGAGGTAACCGTGGAACCTGCCGAGGCCTATGGTGAACGCGATGAGAGCGGTTTCCAGCGGGTGCCGGCCAAGCATTTCGGTGAAGGCAGGCGCCTGCAGCCAGGCCAGCTGGTTACCCTCAACACTCAGCAGGGGCCGAGGCAGGTGACTGTGGTGAAGGTTGGCCGATTCAATGTTGACGTCGATACCAACCATCCCCTGGCAGGGCAGTCACTAACGTTTGACGTAGAAGTGACCGATGTCCGCGAGGCGACAGATGAAGAAGTCTCACACGGACATGTACACGGTCCCGGTGGTGTCGAACACTGATTCAGGACTTGCGGGCAATGGCCCTGAGTTCGTCCATATCCTTGATTCGCACCTGCTTGCGGTCTACCTTGACCACTCCTGCTTTCTGGAAGCGTGCCAGCACGCGGCTGACGGTTTCGGTAGCCAGTCTCAGGTAGCTCGCTATATCCCGGCGGGACATGGCGAGAATGAATTCACGGTCCGAATATCCACGGCGTGAGAATCGATCCGACAGTGACAGCAGGAACATCGCAATACGCTCGTCCGCACTCAGGTCACCGGCGATGGTCTCCAGTTCACTGATGCGCTGACTCATGACCCGGAACAGCTCGGACTGGAGTTCGGGCATGTGGCGAGCCATGCTGGTCACCGTCTCGAAAGTCAGCCCGCAAACCGCACTGGTATCCAGCGCCACCACGTTAGCGACATGTTTGCAGGAATGAATAGCGTCCAGGCCGATAATTTCACCCGGCAGGTGAAAACCAAGGACTTGTTCCTGCCCTTCATGGTCAATGACATAGCTCTTGAAACAACCCGTCCGGACAGATGCGACAGAGCGGAATTCGTCACCTGCGCGGAACAGATGTTCACCTGGCTGGATGGGGCGTGAGCGATGAACAATCTGCTCAAATCGTTCGGTTTCATCGGGAGTCAAACCACGCGGCAGGCAAAGTTCGCCCAGCGCGCAACGGCTGCAGGCTACCTGTGCCCGGGAGGGTTCACGCCGGTAATCCCGGATGTTAGCCACTCTTAAGGAACTTTCCATAATGCACTCTCCATATAATTAGTTCTTTTGAATGCATTATATGTTTCGTGCACAGCTTTGCGCATGCGTAGAAATACGTATGCGGAGGCATTACGGTGGGCCGCAAATTCAGATGACGCGCGAGAATTTCGGGGTCGTTGCGGGCTCCTGCATGTACTCATCAAAGGTCATTGCGATCGCTCTCAGCAGTAACCTGCCCTCGGGTGTCGCCCTGAATTCGTCGTCACCCATTTCGATCAGCCCGTCACGTTCCAGTTGCTCGAGGTTTCCGAGCTCCAATGCAAAATGGTCATGAAAGTCGATCGCGTAGTTGGACTCGAATTCGCGGAAGTTGACTTCGCCATGGCACATGATGGACTCGATAATGCTGCGCCGCAGCCTGTCCTCGGTGTTCAGGCTCACACCGCGCCAGATCGGCAGCTTGCCCTCGGCCACGACCGATTGCCAGGTGGGTATGTCCTTGAGATTCTGGGCATAGCAGTCGCCTACTTTGCCGATTGCACTGACACCCAGCCCGACCAGATCGCATTCCTTGCGGGTCGAGTAGCCCTGGAAATTCCGCTGGAGCCCACCTTCCTGTTGGGCAATGGTCAGTTCATCGTCAGGCAGGGCAAAGTGATCCATGCCGATGTAGACATAACCGGCGGCCGTCAGCTTGTCGATGGTGAGTTCCATCAATTCCAGTTTGGTCTCGGGTGAGGGTATGTCCTTCGAATCAATCATGCGCTGTGCGCGGAAAAGATGCGGCAGGTGTGCGTAGTTGTATACCGCCAGGCGATTGGGCTTGACGCTGACCACGGTGTCGATCGTATTCGCGAAGCTTGCGGTAGTCTGCAGCGGCAAACCGTAAATCAAATCGATGGAAACGGAATTGAAACCCAGCTTGCGGGAGGCTTCCACCATATCCAGCGTGGCGTCCTTGTCCTGTATCCGGTTGACGGCTTCCTGGACCTTCGGGTCAATATCCTGAACGCCCAGGCTGATCCGGTTGAATCCCAACGAAGCAAGGTTGGCTAACCGTTCGCGACCTACCGTTCTGGGGTCGACTTCGATGGAAAATTCTCTGCTTTCATCGCCACTCAGGGAAAAGTGCTCCCCCAGGCAAGTCATGAGCTTGCCGAGCTTCTCGTCATCGTGGAATGTCGGTGTTCCGCCTCCCAGGTGTAACTGGATCACTTCACGGTCATGATCGAAAAGTTCACCCTGCAGGGCGATCTCCCGGTTGAGCAGTTCCAGGTATTGATCCGCCTGTGTCTCGTGCCGGGTGACTTTTTTCATGCAACCGCAGTAATAACAGAGCGATCTGCAAAACGGCAGATGCACGTATAGCGATAAGGGCTTGGGGATCAGTTCGCTGTTACTGGCCGCGGTAAAGCGCCGGTAGGCTTCAGCGTCGAAACCTTCCATGAACTGAACAGCTGTGGGATAAGACGTGTAGCGAGGTCCGGCTACATCGTATGTCTTGATGAGTTCTGTGTTGAATTTGACGCGCTGTTCCATTGACTGTTCCGGCTCTTGTCCTGCTTTATAAGTGAAGCGTAAACGATGCCACGAGGGGCAATGTTGATCGGAGTCAAAAGCTTAGCCTTTGACACTTCATCTGCTTGAAATACATTCAAAATCTGGCAACAATTCTGAGGGAAATGGGAAACTAAAACATGACACAAGTCAATTACCCTCCAAGTGCCCGCTCGTACACTACATGCATCGACGAACCAGAACAGCGGTTTTTCGAGGGAACACGATTGTGTGAAGACTCTCCAAGTCTCAAGAATTAGGCCAGACTCACGTCTGGCCTTCTTTTTAGCCTGGAAGAAACACGGCAGTCGTTGCAGGATTACTGCAAAACGGTTCAGCCGGTTTTAAAACCTGTTTTTGAATGCGACCCATCACAGAACGGTTTGCTGGCCGACTGTCCACAGCGGCACAAAGAGCCGCGCATTTTGACGCACTCCTGGCCAAACTGGTTGTGCATCCGCAGACGGCCCCGAAACGTGATCGGGCCATCCTTGATGCACGAGATGGTGATCTTGCTGGGGCGCTGCGATGCCGCAATTTCTGATACTTCCGAAATTTTACCCGGATGGAGAAACTCCTTATCCAGGTGCTGGCCATCACAGTTCGGTTTGGTTCCCGAGTGGCCGCAACGGCACAACGACAGGTGGTTGGCATACTGAACCGAACCGTCTTCCAACACCATCGTGATATTGCCGGTGATCTGCAAAGGGCCACCATTGGTTACCAGCGCCTCGTTAGGCACTTCCAGCAGTCGCGGCGCGCTATGGTTTTTCTGGCGCTCCTTGAACCATCGATCCAGTGCTTTGGCCGACGTGCTCTGATGGTCCTTTCCGGTTAAGGATGAACTGCCACTGTCGACAGAATCGTCCATATAAGCAACGAATGCCTCACCGGATTTCTGACTGCTGGTTTGCGAATCCTGCTCGATTCGCGCAGCGGCGGATGCCGCTCGTTTGGTCGTGTCATCCATGACATCTTCCTCCGAGAAATCCTTTCCCTGTTTATACTGTAGCAGTTGTTTCTGACCAGTGCGAGAAATTTTGTGCAAAAAATAATCAATAAAGCCATCTCATTCATCCTGTTATTGGCCAGTTTTTCGTTGTTTGCCGCACCCGATGCGGCACCTGAAAGAGAGCGTGGCGAGGGGCCGTTCGATCGTCTGGTTCTGCGCGGAGTGACGGTCATCAATGGCGAAGGTGCGCCTCCCATTGGCCCGATGGACGTCGTGATCGAAGGCAATCGTATTGCTTCGATTCACAACGTAGGGTTTCCCGGGGTTCCTGTGCTGGATGAAGACCGTCCTGAAATTCAGCCAGGTGACCGGGTGCTGGAACTACAAGGCCACTACCTGCTGCCCGGCTTTGTCGACATGCATGCGCATTTCGGTGGAGACGCCCAGGGCGTACCCGCGGAGTATCCGGCGAAACTCTGGTTGGCTCACGGCATCACGACCATTCGCGAGCCAGGCAGTTTCAATGGTCTGGACTGGGTGAAGGAGCATCAGCGACGCAGCGCCGACAACACGATCACGGCGCCCAGGATCGTGCCATATGTCGGCTTTGGCCAAGGCAACGATGGCCCGTTTCTGACACCGGCGGAAGCCAGGGTTTGGGTTCGGGATATCGCCAAACAGGGTGCCAGCGGGATCAAGTTTTTTGGCGCCCCGCCGGAAATCATGAAGGCGGCGCTGGACGAAGCCCGCGCACAGGGTCTGGGATCGGCAATGCACCACGCACAACTGGATGTGACGCACTGGAACGTCCTGGATTCCGCCCGGGCGGGGCTGACCACTATGGAGCACTGGTATGGGCTTCCGGAAGCTCTCTTCGAACAGCAGGTAATCCAGGATTATCCGGCCGACTACAACTACAGCAATGAGCAACATCGCTTCGGGCAGGCTGGTCGATTATGGCAGCAGGCAGCTGCCCCCGGATCTGAAAAATGGAACTCGGTCAGGGACGAATTGATTGCGCTTGGCTTCACGTTGAATCCTACCCTGACCATTTACGAAGCAAGTCGCGATCTGATGAGGGAAATGAATGCAGATTGGCAGCAGGATTATGCCCACCCCAACCTCTGGGCATTCTTTCAACCTTCGCGGCGGGCCCATGGGTCTTACTGGTTCGACTGGACCACCGCGGATGAGATTGCCTGGAAAGAGAATTTCAGGTTGTGGATGACTTTCCTCGATGATTACAAGAATCATGGCGGCAGCATTACCTTGGGATCAGATTCGGGGTATATCTGGAAACTCTATGGCTTCGGTTACATTCGTGAAATGGAGCTATTGCAGGAAGCGGGATTCCACCCCCTGGAGGTTTTGAGATCTGCGACCATCCAGGGAGCAAAGGTGCTGGGTATGCAGGACCGGATCGGGTCCATTCGCCCGGGAAAGCTGGCAGACCTGGTCGTCACCGCCTACAACCCACTGGAAAATTTCAAGGTGTTATACGGCACGGGCCATTTCCGGCTGAATGACGGTAATCAGCCGGCGCGCCTGGGCGGCGTTCGCTATACCATCAAGGACGGCATCATTTATGACGCTGCCGAATTGCTGGACGACGTGCGCGAGATGGTGAAAAGTGCGCGGAGCGAAGCAGGCAGCGGTCCCGGACCCGAGCGGCTGCCTTTCATTCCGCAGTAGGCCGGCTCAGGAGGTGCTGAAGATCAACTTGGGCCGGTTATAGAGTGTCGCCGCCATCGCGGCAAGCACCAGACCGATGACCAGCGTACTGGCAATGGACATGCCGTACCAGCTCAGCGCAACGGCCTCGTCGCGGATCAACTCCCCGATCAGGAGATTTTGTGAGAACAGAGGGATGTTCATCATCCAGGCTTCGGCCTTGATCGGGTTGGCCATGAAAATCAGGCTCGGGATCATCGGGATCAGGATGACCAGGCCCATGTAACTTTGTGCTTCGCGATAGCTCTTGGCAAACGAGGCCAGCAAAGTCAGCAGGGCAGCCGCCAGAATAGCCACAGGGGAAATCACGAGCAGTATTTTCAGCAGCGTTTCCAGGCCCAGTGTCAGGTCCATGCCGAAGGCGCCAACCGGCAGGTACGGCAGCACAATGCGAAAGGAAACCAGGGTCAGCGCCAGCGAAGCCATGGCGAAAACCATCGTGGTCAGCATTTTTCCGGTCATGATTTGCCAGCGCGGCACGGGGTTGATCAACAGCGGTTCCAGTGATTTGCGTTCTTTTTCACCGGCCGTGGTGTCCATTGCCAGGTGGGTTGCGCCTGTGAACGCAGTGATCATCAGCACGTAGGGAAGAAAAATCACCGCCAGTATGGCGCGGCTCTTGGGTGTGGACAGGTCCACGTCCTTGACCATGACGGGAGACGCCAGTTGCGGTGAAATACCCCTCAGGCGCAGTCGTAAAGAGCCGATTTGCTGACCGTATCCATACAACAAACCCTTCAATTTCCGGATCGGAGCATTCGACTCCTGCCGGGAAGGGTCAGAGATCACTTCCACCGGCGCAGGCAGACCTTCCGCCCACTTTTCCGGGTATTCCGGGAGAATTCGCAGGACCATGGGGACTTCCTGGCTGCGGACCATCCCGTCAGGGTCTGCAGGAGCAGCCTGGATGACCGTACCCTGCTGCTCCAGGTAACGGATCAGGCTGGGAGCGTATTCTGCGCCGATCACCGGCAGTTCCAGGGTTTTCTCCGCCCGTTCCTTTTCCGCACTTTCCAGAAACCACATCATGCCGACGAACAGCAGCGGGAACAGCAAAGGTCCCAGCAACAGGGAGTTGAACAGCGCCCGGCGGTCCCGGATGTTTTCGCGCACCTCTTTTCTGAAAACCGTTGTCAGTCCGCTCATGCCAGTAACCCTTCCTCTGAACCGATCAGTTTGACGAAAGCGTCCTCCAGTGAGTCGCAACCGGAGCGTTGTAACAGTTCCTCGGCGGTTCCGTCGGCAGCTACTTCGCCCTTGGCAATGATCACAATGCGGTCACACAGCGCAGCCACTTCCTGCATGATATGCGTGGACAGGACGACCGAATGGCCCTCTGCCTTCAACTGGCGAATGTAGTGACGCAGTGCCCGGGTGCTCATAACATCGAGCCCATTACTCGGCTCATCCATCAACACCGTTTGCGGGCGGTGAACCATGGCGCGGGCGATCGCCACCTTGACGCGCTGGCCCTGGGAAAATCCCTCGGTGCGCCGGTCGATGAAGTCAGCCATGTCCAGCGTTTGGGTCATGCTCTCTATTCGCTCCGTGATGGACTTCCTGTCCATGCCATGCAGTTCGCCGTAGTATGAAATATTCTCACGTGCGGTCAGCCGGGAATAAAGTCCCCTGCTGTCCGGCACCACGCCGAGAGTTCGTTTGATCTCCATGGCGTCGCGAGTCGGATCCAGCCCGTCTATCCTGATCTCTCCTGCGTCCGGTGGCAGCAGCGAATAGAGCATGCGGAGTGTGGTGGTCTTGCCGGCGCCGTTGGGGCCGAGCAGACCGGTGATTTCACCGTCCCTGGCTTCGAAGGACACGCCATTTACGGCCTTGACGTCACCAAAGTATTTACGCAGGTTCTTCACTTCAATCATGGTGTCGGTCCCGTCAGCGAGATGAAGAAAGGCGTCGGCTGCAGGTTCGACATGCAGTCGGTCTCGAGGTCATCCGCACTGCCTTCGATGACAAATTCAGAAACGATCTTACCCATGCAGCCCCGGGTGGTGGCAATGTGCCCCTGCCCGGGAGCGACCAGGTGGCGGCTGGAGGTAAAATGCACGGCAACCTGGTCGGCGTATTCAGGGGGTGTTACAGGGTCCAGTTCACCTGAAAGTAGCAGCACGGGGACGTCGCCTCCTACCGGTTCGTGAAAATTGTCAGGCACCGGGCCCCGCGGCCAGATACCACATTGAATGCCGACCGCCTTTTCCATGATGTCGCCCAGCAGGTATTCATTCGGTTCGGGTTCCGGTGGATACAGCGGGTAGTCCTCGCTGCACATCACGGACATTTCCATGCCCTGGGAGATGCTTTGCTGCAGCCCCGTGGCCGCAATCAGCATCTGGCTGGCCAGGCGGTCGAAACGCTGCTCGGTTGCCGCCTCATGTATCAGGAGTGGCAGCATCGCCTGTGTATCGGCGGAATAAGTCAGGAAGCGCAACGAAGTGGACAGCACTTCGCGATTGAATGTCAGGTCAAAAGGTTCACCTGTGGTCGGGTGCTGAACGGTGACATCGACCGGGTTCTGATCCAAATCCCGGATCAGACCGATCAGTTTACCGGTCGTGTCCGGAAAGGACTCTCCACACAGGACATCTTCATCACAGGCGGCCAGGACCCGGTAAATAGCCTGGTCGAGCTTCTTGGCATGCTCGGTTCCCAGCGCCAGTGTCTGTGGCACAACACCATCCAGCACGACGCTGCGCACCCGCTCGGGGTACAGCCGCAGGTAAACCTGGGCGGCGCGGGTACCGTAAGAGCCGCCATACAGGTTGACGGTTTCATAACCCAGGGCTTCCCTGGCGGCATCGATATCATGCATGGCGATCGTAGTGGTGTAATAACGCGGGTCGCCGTCCAGCGAATCGAGGCATTGCTGGGTGCTTCGGCCAAGTTCATCCCAATCCAGAGCCAGGGCTTCATCGAGTTCGATTTGCGGGCATTTCAGTGGATTGGACTGTCCGGTGCCCCGCTGGTCGACCAGCAGGATGTCCCGGTTCTCGTTCACTTTGCGTAACGCGCCCGCCACGATGGGCCAGCTTTCGGTAGCCGACTGGCCAGGCCCGCCGGCAAAAAATATCAGTGGGTCCGGTTCGGCCACGCGACCGCGGGCCGGAATGCGTGCGACACGGACCCGGATCTGCCGGCCGTCCGGTTCTTCGGGGTTTTCCGCAACCTCCAGCCAGCCGCATTCACCGACCGTCGACAGCGGTGTGCCCGGAACCAGCAATTCACAGGTCTGCAATTCTATACCGGGCACATCGGAGTCCGATTCCGCATGAATGTCGGAAGACGTTATCAATAGCACGGCGATGAGCAGTGCCGGCGCGTTCAGTGGTTTGAAAAACATGGCATTCATTATCGTGGGAACCTGCGAGCGCAACAGGTTAGGACGAATCCGCGGCACTGTCCATAGGTGATTAGTCATTGAAATAAGCTGTGATCTCCACCACATGTGGATGATGACACTCCGCGTAGGTTAATCTCTCCCCATGTATGCACTCGAAGTCAACGATCTCAGAAAAACCTACAGCAATGGTGTCGAAGCGCTCAAGGGCATTTCGCTGCAGGTCGAAACCGGGGATTTTTTCGCTCTGTTGGGCCCCAACGGCGCCGGTAAGTCGACGCTGATTGGCATCATCTCCTCGCTGGTCAACGCCAGTAGTGGCGAAGTCAAAGTGTTTGACACCAGCGTTCAGCACCAGCGTTCACTGGCGATGTCACACATTGGACTGGTGCCCCAGGAGCTGAATTTCAATCAATTTGAAAAACCGATTGAGATCGTCGTCAACCAGGCGGGGTACTACGGTATTCCACGGCCGGTGGCGATCGAACGGGCAGAAAAGTATCTCAGGCAGCTGAACCTGTGGGACAAGGCGGAGAAAATATCGAGAACGCTTTCCGGCGGCATGAAACGGCGCCTGATGATTGCACGCGCCATGATGAATGAGCCCAGGTTGTTGATACTGGATGAGCCCACTGCCGGTGTGGACATCGAGATCCGCCGCTCCATGTGGGAGTTCATCAAGGAAATCAATGCCCAGGGAACCACGGTCATTCTGACCACCCATTACCTCGAAGAAGCTGAAAGCCTGTGCCGGAATATCGCCATTATCGATCATGGTGAGATCATCAAGAACACTGACATGCGGTCGTTGCTGGCAACGCTGGACGTGGAAACTTTCGTGCTGGACCTGCGCGAATCAATCGAGCACTGCCCAAGTGTGGAAGGTATGGACATCGTGGTTCGGGATGACAGAACGCTGGAGGCTTCCCTGCCGAAGCAGAGGTCATTGAACAACCTGTTCGCCGAGTTGGAACGCCAGGGGATACATGTATTGAGCATGCGTAACAAGGCCAACCGGCTGGAAGAATTGTTCATGGGGCTGGTGGATAAGGCACAGCCGTCCAGGGAGACAGCGGCGTGAGCAATAACCTCCTCTGGGTGGGATACGTCACTATCGTCAGGAAAGAAATTACCCGCATTCTGCGCATTTGGGGTCAGACTATCGTGCCGCCTGCCATCACGATGACGTTGTACTTCATCATATTCGGGGAACTGATCGGTCGCCGGATTGGTGAGATGGGTGGTTTCACCTACATGCAATACATCGTGCCCGGGCTGATCATCATGTCAGTGATCACCAATTCATACGGCAACATGGTGTCTTCGTTTTTCGGCGCCAAGTTCGGCAAGCATATTGAAGAGCTGCTGATCTCACCCCTGCCGAACTGGGTGATCCTGGCCGGTTATGTCACTGGCGCTGTGGCCCGGGGCCTGATGGTGGGTACCGTCGTGATGGCGGTTTCGCTGTTCTTTACGCCGATTGAAGTGCAGCATCCGCTGATCATGTTCACGGTGCTGCTGTTGACGGCCGTGGTATTCGCTCTGGCAGGCATGGTCAACGCCATATTTGCGCAGAAATTCGATGATATTGCGATCATTCCAACCTTTGTGCTGGCGCCCCTGACCTACCTGGGCGGGGTGTTCTATTCGATCTCCCTGCTGCCGGAGTTCTGGCAGAAGGTATCCGTGGCCAACCCGATTCTCTACATGGTCAACGGCTTCCGATACGGCATGCTCGGGGTTTCCGATGTCAGCCTCGCCATGACTTACGGCGTCATCCTGGTTGCAGGCGGCATCCTGTTCTTCGCATGCCTGTATCTGCTTAACCGGGGCACCGGGTTGCGGAGCTGAGGAGCCTCAAGGGCCGTGGGCCTGCTGCTTGTTTTTGGTGCGCGGATGGCCCGAATCGGTTAAACTGTCAGGTTAATCCGGTAGGAAATAAACCCTTTAATTACAGGATTCAAAATGTCTGAATTTTCACAGCGGGACGAAAAAGAAAACGCCCCGGTTAACTGGAGCGTGACTGCAGTTCTGGGACTTACCTTTCTCGCCGCTATAACGGTCGTACCCTGGTATGGCATCGTGCATGGCTACAGCGGCTGGGCCTGGCTGTTTTTCGCCATTTTCATGGTGTTTAACGGCATCGGTATCGGCAGCGGCTACCATCGCCTGTGGTCACACCGCACTTACCAGGCGCATCCAGCTTTGTCGTGGTTCCTGGCCGTCATGGGCGGCATGGCGCTGCAGAACAGTATCATTGTCTGGTCCGCCCGCCACCGCATTCATCACCGCGATGTCGACGATAACGACAAAGATCCCTATTCAATCGGACGCGGGTTCTGGTTCGCGCACATCGGCTGGATGTTGAGGGATTATGACAGTGGTGCGATCGACTACAGTGTCGTCAGGGACCTCGAGAAAGACCCGGTCGCTGCCTGGCAGCACCGCTGGTACTGGACACTGGTATGGACTACCAACGTTGCTGTGCCCCTGTTCCTTGGTTGGCTGACGGGTGACATGCTCGGCATGTTTCTGCTGGTTGGCGTTCTGCGCCTGGTACTCAGCCACCACGTGACATTTTTCATCAACTCCCTGGCTCACATGTGGGGTAAACAACCTTACACCGACGAGAATACCGCTCGCGATCATCACTTGATCGCTCTGCTTACCTACGGCGAGGGTTATCACAATTATCATCACCTGTTTCAGAGTGATTATCGTTGTGGCATTCGCTGGTGGCACCTGGATATCAACAAGTGGTTCATTTCGACCTGTGCCCTGCTGGGGTTGGCGAAGAACCGGAAACGAGCTCCTGCCTTCAAGGTTCTGCGAGCCCGGCTGAACATGGAGTTCAAGGTGGCGCGTCAGAAACTCGAGCAGGAAGGCGTCAGTTCGCGTTGGCGCGAACAACTCGAAACTGAATACGCGCAATTTGTGGACACCATCAAGGAATGGCAGCAGCTGCAGATGGAGCGCGTGCAGGCAGGCAGGCAAAAACTGGCGGAGCGTTTCGAAACGGAAACCGCTTCATTCACCTCGCGTTACCGTGAGTTGGAAATGAGCCTGAAGATGCAGCATAAACGCCTGGCCCTGCTCACTTCACAAGTTATGTAATCCGGAAGAACCGCCGCGCGTTTGCGGTGGTTTTCTTTGCCAATACTTCGGGGTGTTCGCCCCTGACAGCCGCCAGCGTGCCCAGTATCCAGGGCAGCCAGCGTGGTTCGTTGCGGTGGCTTTTTACACGCGGCTTCAGGTTGCGTGGTTTGAGGTATGGGGCGTCCGTCTCGATCATCAGGCGGTCTGCGGGGATGTCTTGCAGAAAACCCTTCATATGGGTGCCGCGGCGTTCGTCACAGATCCATCCGGTAATCCCGATGTGGCAGTCCAGGTCGAGGTAGTCGTGAAGTTCTTGCTGGCTGCCGGTAAAACAATGCACGACGATATCGGTCAGCCGGTCCCTGGTTTCACTCAGAATCGCATGAAAATCTTCGTGCGCATCGCGCATATGCAAAAACAGCGGCAGGCCGGTATCTTCGCCGATAGCGAGTTGCTGCCGGAAGACGTCCCGCTGCACATCCCTGGGCGAGAAATCGCGGAAATAGTCCAGACCGGTTTCACCGACCGCCACGACCTCCTGTTGCAGGGTCAGGTTGCGCAGCCGTTGATCGGTTTCAGCAGTGTAGTCTGACGCCCGGTGGGGGTGGACACCCGCTGTCGCAAACAACAACTGGGGATGGTTCCGCGCCAGGCTCAGCGCAGCATGACTGCCCTCGTCACTCGCGCCGGTTACGATCATTTGAACGACACCCGCTTCGCGCGCCCGGTCCAGCACTGCGCTGCGGTCGCTGTCGAAAGAGTCGTGGGTCAGATTACAGCCAATATCAATCAATTCCATGGCGCGCATTCTATCTGAATTGCCCGGCACATCCACGCGGCGTTTCATACCGGACCATGTTCTGCCGTACTTGAACTCCAGCCCAAAGCGGTCAGAATACCGTGATGGATATTCAATGGAACGCCTACTGGCGCCTGATGCGCTTTGACAAGCCGATCGGCATCCTGTTGCTGCTCTGGCCGACCTGGTGGGCGCTTCTTTTTGCCGGCGAGGGAATGCCGCGTTTGAAAAATGTCCTGATTTTCAGCTGTGGGGTTGTGCTGATGCGTGCTGCCGGCTGCGTGATGAATGATATTGCTGACCGGGGTTTCGATCCACACATAGAGCGCACGCGTCTGCGGCCGCTCGCCTCCGGGGAGCTCTCTCTGCAACAGGCCCTGCGCCTGTTCTTTATCCTGATGTCACTGGCGTTCGTGCTAGTGCTGTTTACCAATCCACTGACGATCAAGCTGGCCTTCGCCGGCGCGTTGCTGGCTTCGAGCTACCCGTTTTTCAAGCGCTTCACCCACCTGCCGCAGGTGGTGCTTGGCATCGCCTTTGGCTGGGGGATACCGATGGCGTTCGCAGCCGAAACGTCGACCATTCCAACCCTGGCCTGGTGGCTGCTGGCGGTCAATACAGCCTGGTCCGTCATCTACGACACGCTTTATGCGATGGTGGACCGGGAGGATGACCTCAAGGTCGGAATCAAGTCCACGGCAATTCTTTTTGGCCGGTTCGACCTGCTGATTACCGGTCTGCTGATGCTGCTGATGCTGGCCATGTTGACGGCAATCGGCCTGGCGCTGAGCCTGGGCTGGCCCTGGTTTATTGCCGTACTGGCCTCTGCCGTCCTGTTTGGTTTCCAGTTGCTGGTTGCCCGGCACCGCCAACGGGACGCCTGCTTCAGGGCGTTCCTGGCCAATAACTGGGTGGGGCTTGCCCTGTTCCTGGGAATCCTGGGACACTTTGCGTTGTCAGGATCATATTACACAGCCTGATTTCCGGGTGCGGGTGCCCTGGCAACCACCCAGACGGAGATTCGCTGAATACCTGCTGACTTCAAAACCCCGGTGCATTCTGCCAGGGTGGCGCCGGTGGTAAGCACATCATCCACCAGCGCTGCGTGTTGCAGTTTTTCGCGCTTTTTTGCCGGCAGAGCAAAGGTAAATGCGGCGTTGATGTTGACCCTGCGGCTGACCGCATCCAGCCCCGAATGCGCTCGTGTCTTCCGTGTCCGTCGCAAAGCCGTGGGATACAATGGGATTTGCAGCGCCCCGGCGGCATATCTCGCCAGAATTTCTGATTGATTGAAAGTCCTGCTGACAAGCCTCGACCGATGGAGCGGTACCGGGATAATGGCGTCAGGCAGCTGTTTACCGCTCGCAACAACCGCGCGGGTCAATCGTTCTGCGAGCACCTGCCCGGCGGCCAGGCTGCGGGAGAATTTGAAGCGCCGCACCAGTTGGTCCACCGGAAATGCATATGGCAAGGCGGTGATCGCTGAATCCCATGGAAACGGGTAGTTGATGCAGCGCTCGCAGTGGCTGCTGTCGGTGGATGTGATGGGCAGACCGCAGCCGGAGCATGGCTGTTCGACGTGTGGCAGTTCTTCAGAGCAGGGCGGACAAATATTGCGGCTCCCGCTGCCCAGGCCGCACAGGATGCAATGTCGTGGCAGCAAGGCATCAAGGATGGTTTCAGTCCATGCGTGCATGTCATCCAGCTTGAGCGCATCGCAAAAAGAAAACAGGGGGACATTCATGCGATAAAATGTCAGAAAATCCAGCCCGGAACCGCCTTGTCCCATCTACAACATATCCACGACACGTTTGATCGCATCGCGAAGCGCTACGATGACCATGCTGCATTGCAGCAGGAAGTGTGCAGCCGTTTACTCGAACGCACCACGTTCAACCGGCGCGATCCGTCATGGGTTCTGGACCTGGGCTGCGGGACCGGCGCAGGCAGTGCTGGTTTAAAGCAGAGTTTCCGCAAGGCGCAGGTCGTGTCCCTGGATACGTCCGGGGCGATGTTGGCCCAGGTTAAGCGCCGGTCCAGCCTGTTGCGGCCGCTGCGGCCGGTATGCGCCAATATCGGGGCCTTGCCGTTCAGTTCCCGTTCTGCTGACCTGGTTTTTTCCAACCTGGCCAGTTACTGGTGCCCTGATCCGATGGCTATGTTTTCCGAATTCCGCCGGGTGCTTTGTCCTGACGGAATGGTGTTGTTCAGTACGCTGGGGCCGCTGTCGTTTGCCGAGTTGGCAGCTGCCTGGTCCGCCGTGGACGACAGCGTGGAATTTCCCGGGTTTTCTGACATTCTCGAAGTGGGTGATGCGTTGACAGCGGCCGGGTTCAGAGAGCCGGTGATGGACACTGACCGAATTGTACTGAGTTATTCCAGCCTGGTGACGATGCTCGACGAACTCGAGGCAACCGGGATGTCGCTGCTGGTTAAGGGCTGGAACCGTACGAAATCCCTGGCCGGGTTACTGGAAGCTGCGTATTCTGATAAAACCAAAGACGGCAAGTATCCCCTGGGTTTCGAAATTTACTACGGGGTCGCTTTTGGTCCGGCCGATGGACAGCCGATGAAAACCCGGGATGGGGATGTCGCCACCTTTTCCATCGACGCCATCAGGAAGAATTTCCGTAAAAAGTCCTAACATTGAGACTTTGCCAAATTCCCTCTGCTGGGCTATGATTAATCAAGGGCAAAGTTTTCATCAGAATTCAAAAATCGATCAAACCGGAATTGTCGTCCCCCCTTACGGCGATTCTGGTTCGAGACCGGGTGTTCCCCTTGCACTAGGTCTCACGAAAGGGCCGGTTGACCCCTTACCGGCCCTTTCTTTTTTTCAGGGCAGGTGAGGGCGCCCCAGGTAGTCGTGAGTTTGCATTTCGGTCAGCCGGCTGATGGTTCGCTCGAATTCAAATCCGAGTTTGCGGCCGGTGTAGAGTTCCTTGATCGGTACCTCGGCAGAAATCAGTAAGTTGACGTTGCGGTCGTAGAATTCATCCACCAGCGTGATGAAGCGCCGTGCCTCGTTCGAATCGGATTCACCCAGTTGCGGCGTGTTACTGATTACCACGGTATTGAAGGCGCGTGCAATTTCGATATAGTCGATACCGCCGCGCGGTTTTTGACACAGCTCTTCGAATTCAAACCAGATGATACTGTCGCCACGGCGTTTGGCCTGAAACACCCTTCCGTTAATCGCCAATTCATGGTCGAGTTCGCATTCTGCGGCCATGCGATTGAAGGCCCGTGTCATGACCTGTTCAGCGTTATCATCCAGCGGATGATGGAAAATCTCCGATTGCTCCAGGATGCGCAGCCGGTAATCGGTGTTTCCCGGCAACTCGATAACCTGGGTATGGCGCTTAATCAGGTCGATCGCGGGAAGGAAGCGGGCACGCTGAAGACCATCCCGATAAAGGTTTTCGGGCGTGATATTGGACGTTGTCACCAGCGTGACGCCGTTTTCGAACAGGTGCTGGAGCAAGCCGGCCAGTAGCATCGCGTCGGCAATATCGGACACAAAGAACTCATCCAGGCAAAGCACGTTGCAATCACGGGACCACTCGGCAGCGATTCGGGACAAGGGATCGCGAACCTGGCCCTGCGCCTTGAGGCTGTCGTGCACGCGCTGCATGAACCGGTGGAAGTGGATGCGTTGTTTGCGCTGCACGGGAAGATGTTCGAAGAAAAGGTCCATCAGCCAGGTCTTGCCACGCCCAACACCGCCCCAGATGTACAACCCTTTCACGTATTCGGGCCGCTGCCGGCGAATCCTGTCGAGCAATCCCGGATCGCGTTGCCTTTGCAGCTCATGCCAGAGGTCATCCAGCGCATGGATGACCCGGGATTGTGCAGGATCAGCCGTGAATTCACCCTGGCGGGTCAGCATCTGGTACTGCTTGAGGGGGGGTAGTTTCTGTGACACCCGGTTTTACAGGCTTTCGGGCTGGGTTCCGGCGGACGGCAACTGCTCACGCACACCGTTTTTCAATAAGCCGCGCAGGTCCATCAACCGGCGGTGGAAAAAATGATCTGCTTCCTTCATAACCACCAGGTCTGGTGGCGGTTTGAGTTGACTCACCCATTGCGTGACCAGGTCAATATTGACGATTTCGTCCTCGTCACCCTGGATCACCAGCCAGGGGCATTCAGGATGGGGCAGGCAGTCAAACGGATAGCGGTCTACCGGAGGCGCGATACTGATCAGTTGCTTCGTGTCGAGATTGAGAGCGGCCCTTGCAGCCACGTAGGAGCCGAAGGAAAATCCGCCCAGCCACAAATCGTCATCCGGCCGCGTCCGGCGCACCCACTCGGCGACCGCGAACAGGTCATCGGTTTCGCCGTAACCGTCGTCGTGCTCACCTTCGCTTTCCCCGGCCCCGCGGAAATTGAAGCGGACGGTTCGCAGCCCCAATTCCCTAAAAGAGCGTTCCATGATCGTCACGACTTTGTTACGCATGGTGCCGCTGTGCAGTGGATGAGGGTGGCAAATAATGACGGTGGCCGGAACTTCGCATTCGCTATCAGGAATATCCGTGGCGCACTCGATAGCGCCTGCCGGCCCGCGGATGAAAAACTCGCCGTGCTTATCTGGAAACTGTTCTGGTTGCTCGAATGTCCGGGCCTCTGTCATGTCCTGGTACATCGCCGCGAAAGAGGCTTAATGATACCGCAGAGAGGGGCTTGCAGGCCAGACGGATTGATTTCTGCTACATTTGATTAATGACGCCCTTCGACCATTTATGAGCCGGGAAACTTGAATTTCCTGGCCCACCTGCTGCTGGCCGGTGACGATGAAGGCCTGCGTCTGGGCGCCATGTTGGGCGATTTCGTACGCGGCAGTCGCGCGCTGGCCCGCTATGATGCGCCGACTCGTCTGGGGATCAGGCTACACCGGCATATTGATGCGACCACCGATGCACTGCCCGCTGTCACCGGGTTGCTGGAACAGCTCAAGCCTCCTTTCAGGCGGTATGGTGGCATTATCATTGACCTGGCTTTTGATCATCATCTGGCCAGGCGCTGGGATGAGTTTTCTGCTGTCCCGCTAGCGGCCTTCGATCAGGGTGTCAGAAAAATGTTGGCGGAGCATGACGCCATCGTGCCGGAGCGATTGCGCGGTTTTATGCGGTATGCCGACCGTCGGGGGCTGTTCGAAGCCTACCGTGAAAAATCCGAAATTCTATACAGCCTGCGGGGAGTTGGCCGCCGCCTGTCAAGGGCCAATCCCTTGCACCGCGTGGATGAAATCTGGGATGACTTCGAGCCCGTGGTCGCCAAAAGTTTCGCGCCCGTGTTGGGTGAAATTCAGTCTAACGTGGATGGCTGGCTGAAATCGAAGTCGACGATGACCGGGTCGTGATCTGATGCCCTGAGCCAAGGCTGGGGGTGGTCCATGTTACGGGCGAGCGTTGCGTTGATATGCCAGATTTGAGCAGCGCGTGCATAACCGGCAACAGCGGGTGATGCGAACAGGTAATCCAGCGTGCCGGTTTGTCCCCGATACAGGAAGCTGTGCTGCGGCAGGCCGGAGATCTGTTCCACCAGGTCGATGTACGACGCGGCTTTGAAGCTGGCGACCGGGTCTTCCATGCGGTAGGCATTCATGTCTCCCAAGATCATGATATTTGTGGTACCGAGGGTCTCGCCCAGATTTTCCAGCCATTCAATTTGTGTGGCGACGGCAGCAACCCTGGCCGGGTTCCAGCAACCCTGACCGTCATCCTGGTCCGCATTGTGACCGCTGTCAGGGCAACTGCCCTTGGACTTGAGATGGTTGGCGGCTGCCAGGAATTCCACCCCTGACCGGCGGTCGCGAAACAACTGCGCCAACGGCTGCCGGCTGAGCCCATCGAACTCCGGGCTCTGCAGCATGTGGGCCTTGCCGACTGCTTCGAGAACCTGCTGGCGGTAGAGCAGGCCGACCGTGATGACGTCGGTGCCAATACGATCACTTCCGGGCCGGATGAATGCCCAGTCCGTATTGCCGGATTGGTTCAGCAGGTCCAGCAGGGTTTGGACGGCGCTGCGCGGGCCAAAGCCGTCGTTTTCCAGTTCCTGAACCGCCAGCAGGTGGGGCTGTATGCGGGTAATTGCAGCCCGGGTCCTGGCCGCACGGGCAAGAAATTCCTGGTAAGTCTTCGCGCCACGGTCGGTAGGAAAACCGCCTCCGGATCCGTCACCGTTGAAGAAATTGAGCAGGTTGCTGCTGACAATGCGAACGTACCCCGCGGCTGCAGGTTTGAGCGTGTCCGGCTCAGGCATATTCGCACGCGGTGCGCCTTCCAACCAGAGTTGCTGGCCACGGCCGTTGTGGCCCAGTAAACCACTCAAGTCATCGAATTGGCTGCCCACCGGCATCGCCGAAACGCCGGTTTTTGGCAACCTGGCCACGATGGAATGATTGCGGTTTTTCCGTTCCTGCTCTGCCGCTGCTTTACCCGGCGGTTTTACTTCAGTTGGGATTCTGAGCACGCCGCTGCCGCTGAGGGTGAATTCACCCGAGGACAATTTGTAAACATCGGTCACCGTGAGGGTTTGTTCTAATGACACCCGCATGCTTTCCAGTGCTTCCCTGGATTTTGAATTCAGTGGCAGGGCTATCCGGGTTTGGGGTAAAGAGGATTGATCTGCGCAAATTTCAAAGTTGCCGACTTCAATGATCGAAGTTTGCTTGTCCCTCGATGTACCGCGCTCGGCTACCTGACCGTTGACGGCCATAACCTGACCGGGCAAGGCGGAGAGCGAAAGCGACTCGTCCGCTATGAACAGGGCGCGTGAACGCTTGCCGTCCCAGGCTTGTGCATTGTCCTCGATGTAAACACCGTGGCTTTCAGAAATGTGCGTTACGGTCCCCCGCGTAGTAACCGTGGTTTCTTGCAGCAGTGAATACCAGCCATCTCCCTGGATCAGGTTGATGGGCGTCGTGTCTGCCTGGCACAGGCTGGCAGACAGCGGAGTGGGAGCGCCCGATTCGGTGCAGGCAGCAAGCAGCAGCAGGCCCAGCAGGGCCGCGCCGCTATTGCAGCATGAATTCAACGGCCGCCTGGATCTGCTCGTCCGTCAGGGATGGATTGCCGCCGCGAGCGGGCATCGTGTTGATACCGCTGATCGCGCTGGCCACCAGGCCGTCAAGCCCCTTGGCGGCCTCACGTTCCTTCATCAGGTCGCTGCCTTTGATCGGCGCACCCGCTACTCCCGAGTCGTGACAGGTCATGCACAGACCGCCGTAAACTTGCGCGCCGTCCACCACCACATCTCCAGTCGGGGTAGCATCTGCAATAGCAGCCTGGGCTTCTGCCAACGCCGCTGCGCCTGCTTCGCCCGAACGAACCGAGCCGACCGGGGCAATCCGTTTTTCAGCCATCAGTCCCTGGCTGGGATTTGCATCACCGGTAGGGTCCGGCTGGATATAGCGTGCCAGGAATATGAGTGCAACCGTCAGCACCATGAAACCGGCGATGACACCGGCGAACTGACGCATAAACGCGCTGTCTGCTTTGCTATCCATTGAAACCTCTGAAACGTCGATATAGCGAGTTGGCAAGCCTCATAGTATAACGTTTACTTTAATGGGGGAAAACCGCTAAACTACGCGCCCTGAAGAAAAAAGCGCCCGTAGCTCAGCTGGATAGAGTACTGCCCTCCGAAGGCAGGGGTCACAGGTTCGAATCCTGTCGGGCGCGCCATTAAATCAATGAGTTAGGGTTGTCTGTTCTGGCTCATGTGCTGTTCATGGTGCATGGATGGTGTACAGGGCTTGATTTGATGTCCTGCGCCATGCACCTTCTAAGGGGCCATCACCCTCCAGCCAGGGCATCAATTCGGAGCAGGCGCCCCAAGTGACCTTTCCCCTGCAGAGGCATCCAGCTACCTCAAAGCTGGGAAAACTGATTTATTTTCCAGAACACCCCCCATACCCCCCCGCACTGCATTCGACCCCCCGCCTATATGTGGGAACCTGGTTCACGCCGGTTTCTACATAATTTTTGAAAATTTTTAGAAAAATGCTGAAATGACTGACGACCGCTTTGTGGTCTACAGCTGAAGTTTCTTTATAGGCTTTGAGATAGCGAACAATCTCCGTTTCCGGCCAGTAACGGAACAACAAAGCAGCTTGCCTAAAGCA
>JAOUCS010000093.1 GCA_029859645.1 Lysobacterales bacterium
AATCCAAGGTGCCCGGCACGTCACTGGCGATCATCCAGGATGGCAAAGTCGTCTTTTCGGGTGGTTTCGGCGTGCGTGAACTCGGCAAATCCGAGAAACCTGATGGCGATACGCTGTACATGGTGGCCTCCAACTCCAAGGGTCTGTCGACGTTGTTGCTGGCCAAGCTGGTCGACGAGGGCAAGCTCAACTGGGATGACCCGGTCACCAGGGTCATGCCCGGGTTCAAGCTGGGGGACATGAACACCACCTCGCAGGTCAAGGTCGAGCACCTGGTGTGTGCCTGCACCGGCCTGCCGCGCCAGGACATGGAGTGGATTCTCGAGTACGGCGCCTACACACCTGAGTCATCGATGGAACTGTTGGGTACGATGCAGCCGACCTCAGACTTTGGTGATCTGTTCCAATACTCGAACGTGCTGGCAGCCGCTGGCGGCTACGTGGGCGGCTACGTGGCCTATCCGGAGAGCCCGCTCGGCGAGGCCTATGACCGGGCCATGCAGGACCGGGTGTTCAATCCGCTGGGTATGCAGGCGACCACATTCGACTATGGCACGGCGCTGGGCAGCGGCAACGTCGCCAGTCCGCACAGCGTGGACGTCAACGGCGATCCGGCGGTGGCCTTGATGGACGTCAACTACGCGGCGATTCCCGTGCGGCCCGCAGGGGCGGCCTGGAGCAGTGTCAATGACATGCTTAAATACGTCGCGATGGAATTGTCAGGCGGCTTGCTGCCGGATGGAGAGCGCTACATCAACCAGCAGCCCCTGTTTGAGCGGCGCGAACCCAAAGTCGATGTCGGCGAAGATCATTACTACGGGATGGGCCTGATGGTCGATGAAACCTTCGGGACGCCGGTTGTTCACCACGGCGGTGACATGATCGGCTATCACAGCGACATGATGTGGCTGCCCGAGCACAATGTTGGTGCGGTCGTGCTGACTAACGGCGATCCAGGCTGGCTGATTCGTTCTGGCTTCAGGCGGAAGTTGCTGGAGGTGCTGTTCGATGGCAAACCCGAAGCTGATGCGGCGCTGGCCGCAAACAGCAGGAACTTCCTGTCCAGCATGGCCGTGGAGTATGACCTGCTGGCCGTGCCGGCCGATGCGGAGCAGGCAACCCAGCTTGCCTCTGCTTATCGCAACGATGCGCTTGGCGAGATCAGGGTAACGCGTGACAGCGGCATTACAACCTTCGATTTCGGCGAGTGGAAAAGCGAAGTCGGTTCCCGTATCAACCCCGATGGCACCGTTTCATTCATGACCACGGCGCCCGGAATCACCGGCCTGGAGTTTGTGGTCATGGAGGGTGAAACGAAGCGCCTGGTCATGAGCGATGCTCAGCACGAGTATGTGTTTGAGGCGGGCTTGTAAAACTGCCTGAGCCTGGCCCTTCAGCCGGAGAGAAGCTAAGCTCGTCGTGGTTAGAACACTTCTCCCAACTGGATCAACTCGATGACCAGGGAAATCATACGCCGGCTGCAACGGAAGCTGAACGTGAACTTACCCAATCAATAAAGCAGTCACGACAGGCGATGCTGAAGGTGCTGCGCAAGCTGGATTAATCACTGCACCCATCAATCCCTTCCCCTGAAAATTGCGCCGTGGTTGACATGTGCTATGGTAAAAAAGAACTCGATTAAAAAACATTGAAATAATGGGTTCTGGAGGAGTCTTCAAATGCGTGCAATCGTTACGATTGTTCTGCTTTTTGTAATGGCAGGCATGGTTTTCGCCAGCCTGACGGCCGATGCTCCGGCCGCGGGCGTGGATTATGCGGTCAAGGCCGTTGAGCCCAAGCCCAGCAAAGCGATAGATGCTCCGGGTGACCGCCTAATGGTCGGCCTGACCAGCGAAAGCCCGCAACCAGCATTAATGGACGATGAGACTGGCCCCCGATCGGGTAACCTGCTATTCCACCTGAAGAGCCTGTTGCAAGACTTTTGACGTATTACTCCCCCTGACCTTCATCAGTAATAATGACCTCGTTGAGGAGCCATCAATGAAAATGTCATACCTGCCTGCTTTGTTAACTTTCATGCTCATGCCTGCAGCCCCGTTGACAGCGGAGGCGGCAGATCATGCGGACTCGACCCATGCTGCAAATGACCCGATCGCCGACCTGGCGGATTTCTATGCCTTTGTGGATCCTCCTTGCGTGGCCTCTGGCGGGTCTGGCTGCGAAGCGGACCCGATTGAGCTGATTGTCGCCCTGACCCTGAACCCGGCGGCCAGTGCCGCGGACCAATTTTCAGAGGACGTGGTGTATCACTTCTATTTTGAAAACGACGCCGGCATCAAGAACCAGGTTGATTGTTCTTTCAGCGCTGACCAGGTCGTGAGTTGCGCGGGCTTCGGTAGCCTGTCCGCCGAGGCGCCAGTGGGCCAGGTAGGCGTCAACGGCGATATGCGCGTTTATGCAGGCCTGCGGGACGATCCGATGTTCTTTGATCTGCCGGCGTTTGAGGCCTTTCAGCAGATAGGTATTGCGGCATACGATGGCACAGGTGTGGATTCACTGGCCGGTGTCAATGTCCTGGCCATTGTCATTGGCATCAAGATTACTGCCATGCCGGCCGGAGCCACCGTTGATCACAATTTGAACAAGATATGGGCGGCCTCGGAGAGAATCGGCGGTGCCGGCATCAATGGCGGCATAACCGGCTCCTGGTATAACCCGGAGCAGAACGGCCAGGGCTGGGTCGTCGAAGTGGTTGACAGCGGAGCGGCCGAGCCCTCTTTCCTTAGCTTTTTCTATGGCTATGACAATGACGGCGGGCAGCTTTGGTTGATTACCGGCGCATCTGTCATTGATGGAAATACGGCTGTTGCGGACGTTTACCTGACCAGTGGCACTGGGTTTGGCGGGGATTATGATCCGGGCAGCTTTGTCCTGGGTGACGTGGTCGGGAACGTGCTGTTCGAGTTCGATGATTGCGATTCCGGAACGGTCACCTTCACCTCGGCGAACACCGCTTTGCTGGCTGACTTCAGCAATGACATACAGCGGATCAGCAATATCGCCGGGTTGGATTGCTCATTGCTGGCCGGGGGGCAGGTAGACCGCGCCGGGCGGCCGTTTATCAGCGGATTCATTCCGGAAGATATGCGTGATGCCTATAACGCCAACAGTAATCCCGACAGCTGGGTAGCGGCCTACAGAGATACGCTGCTGGCGGGCTTCCAGGCTTTTGCGCTGGCGGATGGTAATCCGGCCTGGAATGGCTTTTATACCGCTGAGCAGTGGGCTGATATCTTTGCTGACGATCGGGTTCAGATCGACATCAAGAAAGCGCAAAGCGTTGACTACCTGTCGATCGAGCTGTCACAACTGGTGCCGCAGGACTGGAACGACAGCGCCGGTCGCGCATTGGATTACGACGTGCATGAAACGTTCTGGAACGTGATGATCACCAGCTTCGATCCTTTCATCGATGATGGCCTTACTGGCAACGACCTGCCGTTTCTCAGTGGTTTCCCGTTCCTGGCGGAGCCACACTGAACGACTGCAAAAAAAAGGCCGCCGGATACTTCTATCCGGCGGCTTTTCTTTGCATGGAACATGCAACAACTCAGGCTTAGGTAATCAAAGCAATCGAACTGGTCAGCAAAAAAACTCGATACTTACAGTCCGATATGATTTGCAGGTGGCGTATGTTTGTTTAGCCTGTCATTCATCTCGTACGGTTATATATATGCAAGAGTTGTGCCAACGGGAACGAAAATTATAATTACCTGCAAAAACATATAGATAGATTGGCATGGCTGACACTTGCAGAAATGTATTTAGCCAAAACTGTCAAGCGAGGTCACTTTAAGTGACCATTTTTGTCTGAATGTACGATCGAAGGAGCAAACATGGGTAAACGAATCCCGCAAGGCTGGCTGTTAATGCTGATCATCGCGAGCGGCGGCTGCAGCCAGGAGGGGGATAAACTACCGCAGACGAGTGTAGTGGTGGATAAGCGCCCCAACATCCTTTTGATCGTCGCCGACGATCTCGGTTATGCAGATCTTGGCGTCCATGGCAGCGACATCAGGACGCCCAACATCGATGCAATCGCGGCTGAGGGTACATTGTTCACCCAGTTTCATACCGCGCCCCTGTGCGCGCCGACGCGGGCCATGCTGCTGAGCGGCAACAACAATCACGTGGCGGGAATGGCTCGGCAAAGCAAGCGGAATCTTGTGGGTCATTCTGTTACTGGCTATGAAGGCAGCCTTTCCGACCGAATTGCACCGTTGCCCCTGTTATTGCGCAATGCGGGCTATCACACCTATACCGTAGGCAAATGGCACCTGGGAATAACGTCAGGGAAAAGCCCTCATGCGGCTGGGTTCAGCCGCTCATTCAGCCTGCTTGACGGCGCCGGAACGCACTTTGACGACGTCGGTTTTTTTGACGGTGGTTCCACCTACTGGGCGGACGATGATTTCACCGGGTATCCGAACGGCAGTTACTCGACCGAAGTTTACACGGACCGCCTGATCGCGTTCATCGAGTCCAATAAGGATGACGGCAACCCCTTTTTTGCATTCGCGGCCTACACCTCGCCACACTGGCCGCTGCAGGTGCCCGACGACTACCTGGACCTGTATGCGGGCCAGTTCGACGATGGCTATGATGCGTTGCGTGAACAAAATTTCTCGGCTTTGAAAGCTGCAGGCATCATTCCGCCGGAATCAAACCTTCCGCCGCGTAATGAAAAGATCACGCCCTGGGAAAACCTGAGCGCCGACGAGCAGCGCCGCGAGTCCCGCAAAATGGAACTCTATGCCTCTATGGTCCACAACCTGGACGATCATATCGGCCGCCTGGTGGGCTATTTGAAGGAGGCTGGCTTGTATGAAAATACTCTGATCGTTTTCATGTCCGATAACGGCGCCGCCGGTGAGGATTTCTACCATGAGGGGCCGTTTACGGAATACATCCAGGAACACTTCGATAACGCGTTTGAAACCATGGGAACGTCGGTATCGTTCGTCTCCTACGACGATCCCTGGGCGGAAGCCGGATCCGCACCGTTCATGCGGCGTAAGTCCTACACCCGAGAAGGCGGCATCGTCGCGCCGATGATAATCGCCGGGCCAGGTGTCGCCAACATCGGCGCCATCGATTCGACCTACGTAACGGTAATGGATCTCGCACCGACCTTTCTCGAATACGCTGGCGCGCAATATCCCGACGACGAATCCGTGCGGCCGATGCTGGGAGAAAGCATGTCCGGCTTGCTGGCCGGTAAAGTGGAAACCGTGCACGATGAGGATTACGTGACCACGCTGTATCACGGTGGGCGTGCTTATCTGCGCCAGGGTAAATGGAAAATTTCCAACCTGGAACCACCGTTCGATGAAGCCGATTTTGAATTGTTTGATTTGTCGGCAGACCCGGGCGAGACTGATAACCTCGCTGAATCGCACCCGGAGAAATATGAGCAGTTACTTGAGCTGTGGCGGGACGAGCGCAGGAAACTGGGAATAATTCTTCCGCAGGACCTGTGAGCGCTAATCGCGTTCTGTATCGGCCCCCCCGGGACGATAGATTTCCATCGAGGGATTCGATTCCTGCGTCAGCAGTTGATCGACGTAATCGGCAAACGCCGCGTGCAGAAAGCTTTTCCTTTGCCGCCAATACCGCCTCATTCCCGGGGTATCTTTTACTCCCAGTATGGCCTGGGTCAGCGCCTCGCGAAGTTCGACATCAATGGTGCCTTCCTTGGCCAACAAGTAGCTGTTCTGGAACGACAGGAATACGCCGTGAAACATCATCATGAACTGGAATTCTTCCGCGTCCGAAAGTGCTTCTTTGCTGGTCAAAGCCCGGTAGAAGATCTCGCTGGTCTGCTGGTCTGAACCGACCTCCTGGTACCAGCTCTGGACCGCTATGTTGGCGTCGTTAACCGAGGCGGAACGGACCGCCCTGGCGCTGTCGTTGACCTGCATCCCAACATAGATGAGCGAAATGATCACGGCGATCGCGCCAAAAATTTCGGCGATGCTGGCCATTTCGGAAAGCTTGAGTTTCATCTGCAGCTCACTCTGAACCGGCCATTTGCGCGTCGATCATTTCCATCAGCTGGTCCCGGCTGTAGCTGTAGGGTTGGCGTTCGTTCCATTCGACCAGTTCTTTGACCAGCTCGCCGATGGTCCACCCGGCTTCTTGCTGGTTGGGGACCACCATGTAACGGGGTTTCGGGCTTTCACTGAACAGAGCGTGCCTGATTGCCTCGGCCACCTCGTCCGGTTCCTTGTGCTGGCTGCGGTCAGCGGGGCTATCGCTCATGCCCGCCCATTCATCGGCATACTTGGTGTCTTTGTTCTGCAGTCCTTTTTCCGCCATGCGGGCGCGGGCAGTTGCCGAGATATCGGACTTGTAATTGCCGGGCTCGACCGCGCTGACATTCACGTCGAAGCGCGCCATTTCCAGCGCCAGTGTGTCGTTGTAGGCCTCAACCGCGTGCTTGCTCATGCTGTACGGGCCGCCCATGGGCCAGTCGAGCGCGCCTGAAATGGAGCTGATGTTGATGATGCGGCCCTGTGATTCGATGATCAGCGGCGCGAATGCCTTGGTGACGCGGTAAACGCCGTAGACATTGACGTCGAACAGCCACTGCAGCTCACCGATGTCAGTTTCGATCAGCGGACCGCCGGTGAATACGCCGGCGTTGTTGACCAGGCCATGCAGGCCGCGCCCGCCTTTGCGCACGGTTTCAACGGCTGCGTCGACCTCTTCCTGGACCGTGACGTCCAGGCGCACGGCCTGAACGTTATCCAATGCGTTCAGGGAATCCATGTCTTTCTGCTTTCGCGCGCCGGCGTAAACGAAGTACCCCCTGGAGGCCAGCAGTTCGGTCGTGCGTCTGCCAATGCCGGAACTGGCGCCGGTGATCAGTACGGCTTTTTGCGCGCTATCCTGTTCATGGGAATCGGCCGCTGCCGTCAGCGACATGAATATCAACATCAGGGTTGCAAGGCACGCAGTACGAGCCATTATCTGGCTGATACGAATCTTGGTCATGCTGTCTCTCCTCCGGGTACAGGCCCGATAGGGTAGCAGAATTTATTCTGTGGTATTTGCTGGGTGGTTTAGCGAACCCGGCACAAAATATAGATGAGAAAACAGCCCTTTACATGCCTGGATCCCGTTTCGATTCCTGCAATTATTCATGCATTTATAGGAATAAAATGGCATATAAAACAATGATATAAGTCATTGCCTGAGGGGTGTTTTCATGTTACCAGTAAAGAGTCGCCGAAGGCCCGGTCGGATGGTCGACAGAAAATTCCATTGTTTCGCTACCACGCCGGTGTTCGGTGGCGTTCGGGGTCGCCCGACCGCGGACCACTTACGCTTGCGCTGACATGGACGCCGGCTGGGAGGCGATATGACGGCTATCAGAACACTCATCCTCGGCACGGCTATCCTGGCCGGTGCGGCGCTGACCTCGGCAACGTGCCTTGCCAACTTCGTGACCACGGTCAATGGAGGCGGCATTATCAAGGAGGGCGCCGGAACGGACGAAAACAAGATTACTTTCTCCCTCAACGTTTACGCTGATGACGACGTTCCGGAAGGCGTCGGCCATTTCCAGGCCCAATTCCATCGCCTTGCACTTCATCCGGGCCTGGAAAAAAGCAGGTTCTTCTCGAGAGATATCACCGGATTCTATATTGGACCCGGTAATTTCGAGTCAACGCCTAACACCTCAGTCAAGATCTGGGCCAGTGGCCGCCTGGACCGCGAAGATGGCTGGTCTGTCATTATCCGGTTTGCGGATTTCGGCAACCCAAAAAAGAACAAAGGACTGCCGCAAAACCATGTGGATGCTGTGCGCATCCAACTGGTCAACCCGAATGGTGAGTACGTATACGATACGGCATGGGAAGCCGAGTTCTCGCGGGAGCAGGGTTGGCGGCACCTGCTGGATGGCGGCAACATCTCTGTCCATATCTCGGAGGATTGAGCGGCACGAATCCATTTTCCTTATGGGCGCAGCACGCTCTAATGCCCTTATTGCGGTCTCTCCCGCTCAGGAGTAGGCTGATCAATAGCCTTGAGTGGGTAGGCATCCTGTATGTCGCTGTATTCCGAACTGAAACGCCGTAATGTTTTCCGGGTAGCCATTGCTTACCTTGCGGGAGCCTGGTTGCTGACGGAAGTTGCAGAAACCCTGTTCCCGTTGTTCGGCTTCAGCGAGGCGCCGGTGCGCATGGTCGTGACTGTTTTGGCCATCGGTTTTCCGCTGTTCCTGATCTTTTCCTGGGTTTTCGAAATCACGCCCCAGGGCCTGAGGCGTGAAGTGGAAGTATCACGGGAAGACTCGATTACCCGGTTCACCGGCAAGAAAATCGATCGCGTCATTATTGTCCTGTTGGCCGTTACACTGGGGTATTTCGCCTTCGACAAGTTCGTGCTGAGTTCCCGGTGGGAAGCCAGCCTGGAAGCACAGAAGGCGACGGAGGTGGCCGAAGCCCGGAAGGCGGGACGCACCGAGGCGCTGGTGGAGTCCTATGGTGACAAGTCGATCGCGGTGCTGCCCTTCGTCAACATGAGTTCGGATGTCGAGCAGGAATATTTCTCTGATGGTATTTCGGAGGAGATGCTGAACCTGCTGGCCAAAGTTCCGGAACTGGGTGACTTCCCGTTCTTCCGCCTTCGCCTTCAAGGGTGAGAAAATCGACGTGCCGGTAGTGGCCGAAAAGCTGAACGTTGCCCATATCCTGGAAGGTTCGGTCAGAAAGTCCGGCAACCAGGTCCGCATTACCGTGCAGCTGATCGAAGCGCGATCCGACACGCACCTTTGGTCAGAAACTTTTGACCGCACCCTGGACGATATCTTTGCCATCCAGGATGAAATCGCTGCCAAGGTGGTGGAGCAATTGAAGATCACGCTGCTGGGTGACGTCCCCACCGCAGATGAAATCAATCCCGAGGCCTATGCGCTGTACCTGCAGGCCCGGCACCTGGCCCGCCTGAACAGCGCCGAGGGCTTTACACAGTCCAATGAACTATTGGAGCGGGCCCTTGCCATCGAGCCGGGCTATGCTGCTGCCTGGAGTGGCCTGGCAACCAATTACATGAACCAGACGATGAATGGTTTGCTGCCAGATGATGACGGTTTTACCCAGGCCAGGCAGGCAGCAGAAAAGGCGCTCACCATTGATCCCGAACATGCCGAGGCCCTGGCTACCCTGGGCTGGGTGACGTATGTCTACAACAACGACGTGGCACGGGCCGCACCTTACTATGAGCAGGCCTTGAAACTTGATCCGGCTAATTCCTACATTCTCCGCCGTGCTACAACCCTGCTGCAAAGTCTGGACCGCCGGGAGGAAGCCATCGAACTGCAGAAATACGCCAACGCCCGCGACCCGGTGGCCGCCCGTGGCCATGCCAACCTGGCCTATTACTACCTGCACGACAGCAGGTGGGACGAGTCCATTGCCTCTTATCAAACGGCGCTGCGGCTGAGCCCGGATTACATCGGCGCCCACTACTTTACCGGCGTGGCCCTGTTGTACAAACAGGAGAAGCAGGCAGCGCTGGACGCGTTCGCCCTGGAGCCCGACGAGGAATACCAGGCCAAAGGCACGGCATTGGCGCTGTACGACCTGGGCCGGCAGGAAGAATTCCAGGCCAAGCTCGACGAGCTGATCGAGCGCTGGGGCGATCAATGGCCCTCTGAGGTCGCGCACGTCTATGCTTACACCGGAGATGCCGATGCTGCTTTTCTTTGGCTGGAGAAGGCCATTGAAGTGAATGAGGACGGCCTCAGCGAGCAGTTCCTGCTGCCGTTCTACCAAAACATTCATGCTGATCCCAGGTGGGATGAATTTCTGCATCGCGTGGGCAGTTCTCCCGAGCAGCTCAATGCTGTCGAATTCGAATTTACGCTGCACTGATGCTAAGCTGAGCACTCTCGCCATCCGATTGCTAACCCGCTCGGGAGAATATCGATGACGAAACTCAAATCATTCAAACTTTTTTTCGCACTGCTTTGCACCTCATTCCTGATGGTGTCTCAACTGTGCGCAGATCCGCCATCAGACAAAGGTCAGAAAGGTAAAGATAAAGGCTCGGGCAAGGCCGGGAATGGTGACGTGGGATATGCCCTGGATTTGTCTCTGCTGGTCTCTGCAGGCATCAGCGTGGGTGATGCACGCCGGTTAGCGGTAAATGAGGGTCTGACGGGCATGAAACCGATGCCGCCGGGGATCCGTAAAAACCTTGCCCGCGGCAAACCGATGCCGCCGGGAATCGCCAAAACCCGCATGCCGGGCGCTTATGTTAATCAGCTGCCCAGGCATGAGGGTTATGAATGGCTGCAGGTGGGCAGCGACCTCGTGCTGGTCGTCACCGGGAGCCTGGTGATCTCCGATGTGTTGGAAGGCGTGTTCAGATGAGCCGCCACACTTTTCCTTTAACTGCCCTATAGTTGATAGGGACTGGAAAGGAGAGTCATTGATGAGCAACAATCTGGAACCGGCAAGACAGTTTTTTGAAGCCTGCGAAACCGGACAAGGATGGGGCGCGTGCAAAGCTTATTGCCATGCAGACGCGACGTTTTCCTCGCAAACTGGTGCCCTGGCCGATATTTCGACACTGGAAGACTACACGGAATGGATGAAAGGCCTTTTGACGCCCATTCCGGACGGGCACTACGAGTTGAAATTTTTCGCCGCGGATGAAACGAACAACTCCGTGGCGGCTTTTGCGGTCTTTCACGGCACGCAGACCGGGCCGGACGGGCCGGTTCCGGCTACCGGTAACACCGTAGCGGCGGATTATGTCTACCACATGGTTTTCGATGGCGAACGAATCAGGCACATGACGAAAATCTGGAATGACACTATCAGCTTGCAGCAATTGGGCTGGGGTTAATCAGGAAATACTGACTTCGTTCAGCCAAATTTCAGCTCCGACCCGTATAGTGGGCTTTAGTCCCATATTGAGAGACCAAGATGCGAACTTTGCTGGCGTTCGGCCTGTTGTTGACGATAATCAGCACCAACCTTTCCGCCGACTATTTCCGCGATGGTGGATTTCTTGCCGAAGACGGTGTGCTGGAATCCATTGAAATTAAGCCCAGGTTACCGGCCCCCGGCGATGGTTTTTCAGTCACTCTGAAGGGGAGTTGGCCGGAAAAGTTCAAAAGCAACTCGCTGTCCGGTGAAAAGTACCCGTGTTACGCAGTTCCCAAAGTGGATGACGTGGTTGTTTACGCAGGAAACCGGGTCCAACTCATCACCAATCTGCATCATGATGAAAGCCTTTGTGACCAGCCACCCGCACAGTGGGATTTTGAGGTGGCCATCCCGGCCGATGCCTGGAAGGCCGTGAATCAGGATGGATATCTGCCGATCGAACACCTGATGTCGAGTGGCATCAATATGCTCACTGGCATTAATCAGGTTTTTGACATGAACTATGGCACTCACGAGGTTCCGGCGTATCTCGGGTCCGGATTTTGGGTGTCCGGGGCAAAGCCATTCGAAGGCATCATGATCGAGCAACAGGGAAACAGGGTGCTTTTTTACGGCCTTGGATATGATCGTGAAGCCAGGCAGGGAGATGATGGCGAACCTGTGTGGCTGATGAATGCCGGTGAGATGAGGGGGGGCTCGACGCTTGGGCGAGCCTATCGGTTCGACTGGCCGCTCGATGAGAACGGATGGCCGGTGGAGATGCCCACAACTTCTGAGCTACTGACCGAAAATGATTCAGGGTCAATTATTGTCTACGACTATAACCATGTTCGGGCTTTTACCAGGACGATGGGTAATCTCGGCTTGTACGAGGACTACCAGCGCCTGGTTTTTGGGGTGGACAGGAGCCGATTACCCGTTTACGTGCCTCCGCTGGAGGGACGGTGGACGCTATACGGATTCTCTGACCTGGACCTGGTATTTACCGCCAGCTTTCAGTTGCTGGAGGGCGAGTCATTTTCCGCAAACCAGTATGGTTTTACTTCTGCCAGGGAAGATTGGTCCGGCCGGTGCAAGGTGGCGCCACCTGGGGACGGTGAGTGTCAATTCGTACGAGACTCTGATGAAACAGAATTCTATTTCCCGCTATCGGCATTCCAGGGGAATCTCGCGCGTGGCATCCTGGGGACGGCAATCGGTGCCAGCCTGACCGGAATCCTGGTCAGGGATCCATGGCAATTGCCAGTGGAAGATACGGACTAAAAGTTACCTCCGCACCGGGAGTTCTGCATGGTGCTCTATTACACTATTTGGTATTCATTGGTTAAGCGGCTACCCTTATAGATATTGCGGTCAGACAGAAGCCAGCCATTGCAGTTATTCCAGGAACTTCAGCATCGTAACGTTTTTCGCGTGGCCATTGGCTACATCGTATCCAGTTGGCTGCTGGTCCAGGTGGCTGACCTGGTACTGGAGAACATTGGCTCACCCGACTGGGTCATGCAGACCATCATGCTGGTGCTGGTCCTGGGCTTCCCGGTGGTGGTGTTTTTTTCCTGGGCCTATGAAGTCACGCCGGAAGGCATCAAACGCGAATCCGAAATAGACCGTAGCCAATCAATCAGACACCATACAGGGCGCAAGCTGGATCGTGCCATCGTCGCTGTATTGGTGTTGGCCCTGGGTTATTTCGCGTATGACAAGTTTGTCCTCGGCCCCCAGAGAGCGTCTGAACTGGTCGAAGGCATGAAACAGGCAGCGACAGAGCAAGCAGCAGTTGCAACGGACGTTCCGGCAGAGCCTGACAATTCCATCGCGGTACTGCCCTTTGTCAACATGAGTTCTGATGAAGAGCAGGAGTATTTCTCAGACGGACTGTCCGAAGAACTGTTGAATCTTCTCGCAAAGATTCCTGAATTGCATGTTGCGGCGCGTACTTCTTCATTCTCATTCAAGGGGAAAGACCTCGAGGTAACAGAAATAGCCTCGCGCCTGAAAGTAGCCCATGTGCTTGAGGGTAGCGTGCGCAAACACAACCAGCAGCTACGCATTACCACACAACTGATCCGGGCGGATAACGGCTACCAGCTGTGGTCGGAAACCTATGACAGGCAATTGGATAATGTTTTCGAAATACAGGAAGAGATCGCGATCGCGGTTGTCGATGCTTTGAAAATTACGTTGCTGGGTGAGGCGCCCAAAACACGAAAAACCGATACTGCGGCCTATCAGTTGTTTCTCGAAGGACAGTATCTGAAACGTCAGATTTCAGGAGAATCTCTTCTTAATGCCATCGAGGCATTCAACCAAGCCGTTGAGATCGATCCAACCTATGCTCCGGCATGGGCAGAGTTGGCCGATACCTATATATGGACCGGGGGTTCAGAAAAATTTTCGCGTGAGGAAGGACATGCCCTGGCCGATCAGGCGATTGAAAAAGCCATCAGCATCGATCCGGATTATGCGTTTGCCTACTATGTCCGGGGTATATCGTGGATTTTTTCCAAAAATGAATTTAACCGGGGGATTGAAGATTTTAAACATGCACTGGAGCTG
>JAOUCS010000025.1 GCA_029859645.1 Lysobacterales bacterium
GTCGCCAGCCGTGACATCAAGGTACTGGTGGTCGGCAACCCGGCCAACACCAACGCCCTGATCGCCCAGTCAGCTGCTCCGGATCTCAATCCACGTAATTTCACCGCAATGACCCGCCTGGACCATAATCGCGCACTGGCACAGCTTTCAGACAAGCTGGGTGCGCACCACTCGAATCTGTCCAACATGGTGATCTGGGGTAATCATTCGTCCACGCAGTATCCCGATGTCCGCTTTGCTGAACTCAATGGCAACACCGTAGCCGCTGGTCTGGACCAGGATTGGTATCGCAATACCTTTATTCCAGACGTGCAGCAGCGCGGTGCAGCAATCATCAAGGCGCGCGGGGCATCCAGTGCGGCCTCTGCAGCTTCTGCTGCCATTGATCACATCAGGAGCTGGGCCTTGGGGACGCCGGACGGTGACTGGGTATCCATGGCTGTACCGGCCGATGGCAGCTATGGCATTGAGCCCGGCATCATCTATTCCTTCCCCTGCGTGTGCGAAAATGGCGACTACCGGATTGTGCAAGGCCTGGAGGTCGACGAGTTCAGCCGGGGCCGTATGAATGCCACCGAGGCAGAGTTGCGGGAAGAAAGGGCGGCAGTGGAAAACCTGCTTTAATCCGGAGGCCGGTCAGCCGATCGGCGAACCCGGTGGTACAGGCTCCGGCGCAAAGGTTTCGCCGGACGCCTGCGCGTCCAGGAACTTACGGATTTCATGGCGTAATGCGCTGGCCTGCCGGTCGCCTTTACGCGCCCTGGACTGCAGGTCATCGGCGATGGATATCAAAGTGGCGGTTCCTTCTCCGCGAATCACGTCACCTGCCGTGCTGTTCGAAGACAAGGCCATCAGTCCACGGATGACGCGCCACTGAACTTCAGCCAGGACGGCTGCGAAGTAGGGATTCCTGGGCTGCGGCGCATCTGTGCTGACCCCCAGCAATGAATCAAACACCACGCCGGTTCCCGGCAGGTTGGGGTCCAGCGCGTTCTGCTCAGCCAACCGGGCCAGCCTTTGTGGTTGCAATAACTCCGAGATCACCAGGTCTGCACCCGCACGAGCGGGAGACAGGTGATCAAAGCTGACGCCCGTCTGGCCGCTGAAAAACTCCCGGTCCCGGGAAAAGCCGCTGACCGGCGGAGGCACCAGGTAGCGCAGGTTTTCGGGCAGCGCCAGGCGTTCGGGACGCAGCAGGTCAATCATTGATTTGAGCGCATCCAGCTGAACCTCGGAGCTGACCGGTTCCAGCGATCCCGGATCGTCACCTTTCAGCGCCGGGTAGTAAAAGAGTCCGCCCAGCAGCTTGGCAGTGGCCTCAAGCTGGTAACGGTGCAACAGGTAGACGGGTACCAGTCGCCGCTCCATTTCGAACAGAGGCATGCCGTCGGCAATCACCGAGTCCGAAAAGTTCGCGAGCCCCGCTTGTCGGATCGCCAGTAGCTCGTCCAGTCGTTGCATCGCGTCGCTGCCGTTATCCCAGAGGTGGGCGCCGGGATGGGAACTGCCCGCAACCCTCGCGTCCTGATCATTGACAAAGGCAATTCCCTGCTGCCGGGCCTGGTCCAGGATTGCCGCCAGGCCGGTGGCTTCTTCGCCGGCAACGAACTTCTTGTATCCGTATTGAACGGCCAGGCGATCCCATGGGCTGATTCCGGTCTCGTAGGCTCTGTCCAGCCGCACTTGCCCGTTATCATCCAGGTATAAATTCGGATGCGGATAATCCATCACCGAGGCGTCTCCCGATGAAGAGGCCGCGAAATTATGATCAATGCCCAGGGTGTGCCCGACTTCGTGGGCGGATAACTGGCGCAGCCTGGCCAGGGCCATCTTCTGTGCCGCCGCTGGCCGGGACTCTGCGGATGTAAAAGGAGCAGTCAATGCTTCGGCGATCAGTTGGTCTTGCCTCACCCGCAGCGATCCCAGGCTGACATGGCCTTTCAGGATCTGCCCGGTGCGAGGGTCTGCAACGCTCATGCCATAGGACCAGCCACGGGTCGAACGATGAACCCACTGGATCACGTTGTAGCGCACGTCCAGCGGATCAATTCCTTCGGGCAGCACGTCCACGGCAAACCCGTTTTCGAATCCGGCGGCTTCGAAAGCATCTTTCCACCAGGAGGCGCCCTCGATCAAAGCACTGCGGATGGGTTCAGGTGTGCCGTTGTCCACGTAATACTGCAGCGTTTCACCCGGTTCGAGTGCGTGCCGGTAAATCAGCCGCTTATCCATCGGCTGGCCCAGCGGTGCCGCGTAGTCGCGATATAAGAGGTCGAAATAACCAGACCTGGGATGGAACGGCCTGGGCGAATAGCCGTCATCCGGAAGCTTTACGAATTGGTGCGTGACACGCACGGTAAGCGAGTCTGGTGTGGGCGTCACATCGCTGATGAAAGGTCCTGGTTTGGAGCCTTTCAGGGTGACGACCACCGGAATCAGGGTATTGCGCGGGAAGTTCCGGATATCCGCCGTGTCGATCACGGTCCGTTCAGGGTCCAGTTCAAAGGTACCCTGTTCCAGTTCGGTGATCAGGTCCGCAATCCGGGTAATGTCGGAAAGGAGCAGGGGAGACAGGTCAATCCTGTCGGCGCCATTGTCGTCCTGTTCTATTGGAAAACCGGCCAGCACCGATTGGGCAAAGGCTTCGTTGACAGCCCGGCGTTCTGACAGGTTGGCGGTCTCGGCCCGGAATTTCAAGTTGGGTTCAAGCAACAACATCCGGTTGCCGTAGCGTTCAAATCGCAGCAGGCGGGTATGATCTATTCGCCCGCGATCCAGGCCCAGGTCATTCGATCCGACGCCGGACTGTAATCCGGGTACATACAGGAACTCGGCGGGAAAGGATTCGAGACTCAGGTATACTTTGCCGCTACCTTCATCGATGCTGAGGTCCAGCAGTCCGTCGTTCTGCGCCCAAAGCTGCGCGGAACACAGGACCAGCAGAGCAGCGGCCAGTAGCCGCCGGGGATTCCCAAAAACAAAACTCACCGCTTCATGAAGTTAAAGAATTCGTCGTTGGTCTTGGTGGATTTCAGTTTGTCCAGCATGAACTCGATTGCCTGTGCCTCATCCATCGGATGCAACAGCTTGCGGAGGATCCACATTTTCTGCAATTGCGTCGGGTCGATCATAAGTTCTTCGCGGCGCGTGCCGGAACGGTTGATATCGATGGCCGGATAGGTTCTGCGCTCTGCAATACGGCGGTTCAGGTGGACTTCCATGTTGCCGGTACCCTTGAACTCCTCGTAAATGACTTCGTCCATTTTCGAGCCGGTTTCCACCAGCGCGGTAGCAATAATGGTCAAAGAGCCCCCTTCAGAGACATTACGGGCTGCGCCAAAGAAACGCTTGGGCCGCTGCAATGCGTTCGCGTCCACGCCACCGGTCAACACCTTGCCCGATGACGGGGCAACCGTATTGTAAGCACGCGCCAGGCGCGTGATGGAGTCCAGCAGGATGACCACGTCGTGTTTGTGTTCGACCAAACGCTTGGCGCGCTCAATGACCATTTCGGCGACCTGGACGTGACGCGAGGCGGGCTCGTCAAAGGTGCTGGAAATCACTTCTGCATCCACCGAGCGTTTCATTTCGGTCACTTCTTCAGGGCGCTCATCGATCAGCAGGATGATCATCTTGCAGTCTTCATGGTTGGCGCGAATGCTGGTGGCGATGTTCTGCAGCATGATCGTCTTACCCGCCTTGGGCGGAGACACGACCAGGCCACGCTGGCCCCTGCCGATGGGTGACACCAGGTCGATGATCCGGGCGGTTATGTCTTCGGTGCTGCCGTTGCCTCTTTCCAGCGTGTACTGCTGGGTCGGAAATTCCGGGGTCAGGTTTTCAAACAGAATTTTGCGCTTCGCGGCTTCCGGCGACTCGTAGTTGATTTCTTCGACCTTGAGCAGCGCGAAATAACGCTCGCTGTCCTTGGGCGGCCTGATCTTGCCTGCAAGCATGTCGCCTGTGCGCAAGGCAAAGCGCCTGATCTGGCTGGGTGACACGTAAATATCATCCGGCCCCGCCAGGTAGGAACTGTCCTCGGAGCGCAGAAAGCCAAAGCCATCTTGCAGGATTTCGAGGACGCCGTTGCCGAAAATGCTTTCGCCATTCTTGGCATGTGCCTTCAGAATGGAAAATATGAGTCCTGTTTGCGAGAGCGCGCGACGCCCTCCAGGCCCATTTCATCAGCGATTTGCTGGAGCTTGGAGATAGGTTTTTGTTTAAGGTCTGTAAGGTTCATAGATGGGTTTTGGTTTTAGGGCAATGTGCCTGTTAAGTGTCCAAGTGATCTTAATTGGTAGATCGATATGACGTTCAATCCGGCAAACTTGCCGGTAGTAAAATAGGGAAGCGTGTTCACCGGACGGGGAGACCCGGCTACAGATTGAGTAAAATTACCACGATTGGGACAGAGCGTCCAGTCCTTCACGTTTGAAAGGGCAACGGGGGGCCGCCCTGGACAGGGCAGGCCCCCGAAAACGATTAAACGACTTCGTCGACAAAAGCCTTTAACTGGCCCTTGGTCATTGCGCCGACTTTGGTGGCTTGCACTTTGCCATCACGAAAAATCATCAGCGTGGGAATCCCCCTGATGCTGTACTGCTGAGGTGTCGCCATGTTGCTGTCAATGTCCATCTTGGCTACCGTGAGCCGGCCTCCGTATTCTTCAGCCAGCTCTTCAATAATGGGTGCAATCATTTTGCAGGGGCCGCACCATTCCGCCCAATAATCGACCAATACAGGGCCCTCGGCACTCAGGACATCCTGGTCAAAACTGCCGTCGGTCACGTGTTTAATCTTGTCACTCACAATACTTCTCCAGAATTCACGCAGCTCTGTTACTGGAACATGCCAGGCGGCGCGGTTAATATGGTTATCTCAAGGGCCCGGAAGATCCTATAATCGGGACCAACATTTCAACTGAACTGTTCAACGATTTCAAGGCGCCTGCAGCAATTTTCAAGCCCTCGGTTACCAGAACACTAAAATAATCAGCCCATGCCCGGTCAAAACCGCCGCATCAACAAAGTGAACCCTATATGTCTGACCACAATTCCAGCAACGCCCTGAGTGAAGTTAATTTCTCTTCCCTGGACCTTTTTCCCGAAGTCAGGAGTGGGCTGGTAACGGCCGGCTTCACTTATTGTACTCCGATCCAGGCGCTGACCTTGCCAACGGCCCTCAAGGGCAACGATGTGGCCGGCCAGGCGCAGACCGGAACCGGAAAAACGGCTGCGTTCCTGCTGGTGATCTTTCAGCGCCTGTTGGAGAAAAATACCGGCCAGGACGGACGCCATCCCCGGGCGCTGGTGCTGGCGCCGACCCGGGAACTTGCTCTGCAGATCCACAAGGATGCGTTGCTTCTGGGCGGCGATACCGGCCTCAAGTTCGGCTTAGCCTATGGCGGCGTCGATTACGAAAAGCAACGCAACACCCTTGAAAGCGGTGTCGATGTTCTGATCGGCACACCGGGCCGGTTGATCGATTATTTCAAGCAGCATGTGTTTAATCTCAAGCAGATTGACGTGATGGTGCTGGATGAAGCGGACCGGATGTTCGACCTGGGTTTTATCAAGGACATCCGCTACGTCCTCAGGCGGCTCCCCCCGCGCGAGGAACGGCAGTGCCTGATGTTCTCGGCGACCTTGTCGCAGCGCGTGCTGGAACTCGCCTATGAGCATATGAACGAGCCCGACCTGCTCAAGGTAGAAGCTGACCAGGTGACGGCGGACAACGTGAAGCAATCGGTTTATTACCCGGCCAACGAAGAGAAACTTTCTTTGCTGATCGGCCTGTTGCGCGGTATTGAAGATGGCAGGGTGATGGTCTTCGCCAACACCAGGGCTGCGACCGACCTGGTTGAACGCACCCTCAATGCCAATGATATCCACGCTGCCGCCATGTCTGGGCAGGTGCCGCAGAAAAAACGGCAGACTTTACTGAAAAAGTTTCATGACGGTGAGCTGCCGGTACTGGTCGCTACCGACGTGGCTGCACGTGGCCTGCATATCCCGGATGTGACCCATGTGATTAATTTTGATTTGCCGCAGGATGCCGAAGACTATGTACACCGGATCGGCCGGACAGCCCGGTTGGGCGCAAAGGGCGAAGCGATCAGTTTCGCCTGCGAGAACTATGCGTTCCACTTGCCGGAAATTGAGGATTTTATCGGCTACCCGATCGCGATGGAGCAGGCCGATGCGGAGCAGATGCCGGAGATCAAGCGGGCAGCGCCAAAACCGAAGCGTAAGGATCACCGGCATGGCCGGCCTCATCGATCTAAGGGGGGGCATTCCAATGGCGGACAGGGTAATCGGGGAGGGCAGCGCCGCAGGCGCAGATAGGCTGGTTATGTTTCCAGATGATCACCTTTGAACGTGTAACCAAGCAATACGAAGGCGGCTCAACCGCTCTTCGGGATGTCAGTTTTCACCTGGATTCGGGTGAAATGGTTTTCCTGACCGGCCATTCCGGCGCCGGCAAAAGCACGCTGCTGAGGCTGGTGCTGATGCTGGAACAGGCAACCCGTGGCCAGGTGCTGGTCGACGGCCACAACCTAAGCCGCATGCCGATGCGACAGGCTCCACGGATTCGTCGGAACGTGGGTATGATCTTCCAGGATCACAAGCTGCTGAAAGACAAGACGGTCTTCGACAACGTGTCTTTACCGCTGATGATCGCCGGTTTGCGGTACCAGGACATACGCAAACGCGTGCGCGCGGCGCTCGACAAGGTCGGCCTTTTGAGCAAGGAGAAATCCTGGCCATTGACGCTGTCAGGGGGCGAACAGCAGCGCGTCGGGATTGCACGTGCCATCGTCGGGATGCCCCCGGTGCTGCTGGCCGATGAACCAACCGGCAACCTCGACCCGGAACTTTCCAGGGAATTGTTCGGACTGTTCCGACAACTGAATGAGCAGGGTGTCACCGTGCTGATTGCCAGCCACGACCTCGCCCTGATCCGGTCGATGGGGCAGCGGGTCCTGGTGTTGTCACAGGGCATGCTGGTTGATGACATTCCGGGTGCGGACATCGCGGGAGCCCGGGCATGAGCCTCTCTGGTGTCCGCAGGCGATCGCGATCCTGGGGGCGGCGCCAGTTGTTCAGCCTGTTTTCCAGCCTGGGTACGCTGCTCAGTCACCGCGTGGGCACATTGATGACGGTGATGGTGCTTGGCATCGCGATGGCCTTACCCATTGGTCTGTATATCACCGTGAAGAACCTGCACGCGCTGGATCTGCAGCAGGAGCAGTGGGGCAACCTGACGGTGTTCCTGAAGACGAATGTGGGGGAACAACAGGCCCGGGCTCTGCAGCGAACCATCGACCAGGAACCCGGCGCCCGCGCCGAAGCGATTTCACCCGAAGCGGGCATGGAACAATTTCGCCAGGCATCGGGCTTCGGACAGGCGCTGGACATGTTCGAAGAAAATCCCTTGCCGTGGGTAATCGTGGTGACACCCGAGCCAGCCGAGGGTGAGGAACTGCAAACCGTGGTCCTGCGTCTCGAGGCCTGGTTGCAGCAAAGGGAGGAGACAGACCTGGTGCAGGTCGATTTCAAGTGGCTGCAGCGCCTGGCGGGGCTGCTGGAACTCGGGGATGCATTGGTATCCGTGCTCACGGTCCTGTTTTCCCTGGCCGCCGTGGTGGTGATTTCCAATACCATCCGGATGGATGTGGCCAACCGCTCGGAGGAAATCCAGGTGTTGAGCCTGGTCGGCGCGGGCAACGGCTTCATCCGTCAGCCGTTCCTGTACTCGGGGTTCTGGTACGGCCTGCTCGGCGCACTGTTGGCATTGCTGCTGTTCAACCTGTGCCTGTACTTCATCAGCCAGCCCCTGGAACGCCTGCTGGACGCCTACGGAAACAGCTTCACAGTGGTGAACCTGGGTGTTGGCGGATTCCTGTTCGTGTTGCTGTGCGGCGGCCTTCTGGGGTTCATCGGCGCCTGGATCTCGGTCCAACGCTACCTTAATCAGATCAATTCCAGCGGTTCACTCGCGCGATTCTGAGAATCTGATTTCCGGTGCATCCTGAGCAGCGGAGTTTAATTCTCAGGTCGACCAACAAGTGATATTTAAAGACAGGACCCATTCAGCTTCTGCGCGTTTTCTTTTCTGACAAAACCGACTTGATCATTTTGCCGAATCGCTTGTCTTTGGCACGTTTTTCAGCCAGCGTAGCGCTGTTGAACTGCTGCTCACGCAGAAGTTTTTGATAACTGGATAATCGTCTTGCGTTCAGTTTGCCCTGGCTGATGGCCCTCTGCACCGCACACCCCGGCTCCTTATCATGTTGGCAGTTGCTGAAGCGACATTGATTGACCAGGGCAGTGATTTCGGCAAACGTCGAGTTCACACCTTGGTCGCACTCGGTCAACTGCAACTCGCGCAAACCGGGCGTGTCCAGCAGCAGTCCTCCTTCCTTCATTTGGTGCAACGATCGCCCGGTGGTGACGTGCCGTCCCTTACTGTCTTTCTCGCGGATTGAACCAGTGGCCAGGACCGCATCACCCAGTAAGGTGTTCACCAGCGTGGATTTACCGACGCCGGACGAACCCATCACGGCAATCGTCTTGCCAACCGCACACCATGGCAGTAACTTTTCGATCTCGCTGGACTCCAGGCAATTGATGGTTTCGACCATCAGTAGCGGGCTCAGGTCTTGAACCTCGCGTTGAAAGCGACCCGGGTCCGCACAGAGATCCGACTTGGATAGAATAATCACCGGTTCCACTCCTGCTTCATTGGCCAGGCTCAGATATCGCTCGATGCGGTTAAGACTGAAGTCCTCGTTGAGCGACGTAACGATAAACAAGGTGTCGATGTTTGCCGCAATGAGTTGCTCCTCGATCTTTCTGCCAGGAGCCTTACGGCGGAAAAGGCTTTGGCGCTCCAGCAAAAGAAAGAATTGCCCTTCGGGATTGAGCAATAACCAGTCACCGACTGTAATCGCCGGCATGCCCGGAGAAACAGCAAGCTCCATCGGACCGGCTTCGGAAAGAAGTTCAAGACGATTTCGATGTTGGGCGCACACCCGGCAGGCGGGAAAGTCCCAGTGTTCCAGATCGATCTGTTGCTGGAAGAAGGGTCGCCAGCCGAGTTGTGCCAGTTTGGGGGGTGCCATGGCATCCATTTTGGCACATCCGAACTTCCATCCGTGACTGAATTTGCCGGGAACATTTCATCAAAAACCCTGTCGAACACCGCAGTAGAGAAAATTTAATGGCAGGCTGGTCGAGAGCATTTCCAATGACTCCCGCAAGGGACTCGTTTGGTTTTAATTGTGTAAAAATGTGCTAAACTAGTGCGTTGCCCAGGAGGATTAATGAGCAAAGAACTCGTACCAAGTCATCTTTTGGTTCCCGCGGGAACCGGCAGCCTGGATTCCTATATCCAGGAAGTTAACAAGATACCCGTGCTCACGCTTGAGGAAGAGCAGGATTATGCTCGCCGCTATCGCGATAACGACGATATTGAAGCAGCGCGCAGAATGGTGCTTGCACACCTGAGATTCGTGGTACATGTAGCCAAGGGCTATACGGGTTACGGCCTTGCGCTGGGTGACCTCATCCAGGAAGGCAATATCGGCCTGATGAAAGCGGTCAAGCGATTCGATCCCGATCATGGTGTTCGGCTCGTTTCCTTCGCTGTGCACTGGATCCGCGCGGAAATGCATGAGTTTATTCTGCGAAACTGGCGCATTGTAAAAGTGGCAACCACCAAGGCGCAGCGGAAGTTGTTTTTTAATCTTCGTAAGTCCAAGAAACGCCTGGGCTGGCTGAATTACGAAGAAGTACACGCAGTTGCTAAAGATCTGGGCGTCAAACCCGAGGTGGTTCTGGAGATGGAATCGCGACTGTCGGGCCAGGATGTCGGGTTCGATTTGCCGCCAAACGCGGACGATGAAATCCCATACGTGGCGCCGGTCGCTTACCTGGAGAGTAAATCCAGGAATCCAGAAATGGAACTGGAGTCATCGGACTTGACCAACCACAACAATACCCTTTTGTATGCGGGTCTTGATCAATTGGATGAGCGGAGCCAGGACATCATTCGCTGCCGCTGGCTGCAGGATGCCAAGATGACCCTGCAGGAACTGGCAAATCGCTATGGCGTCTCAGCCGAGCGTATCCGTCAGCTCGAAGCCAATGCACTGCGAAAGATGAGGGCGTCAATCACCGCCTGATTCCGCAGCGTGCCAAGCTATAATTTCAACGGCCTCCCTTGCGGAGGCCGTTTTCATTGGGAGGCAATGAAATGCAGCAGGATATGACCCGGGAATGGGTGGTCATGAAGTTCGGCGGAACCAGTGTCAGTTCGGCCGAATGCTGGGAGACGATTTGCGACCAGGCGCGCCACCAGCTGCAGCAGGGCAGGTACGTGATGGTGGTAGTCTCCGCTCTGTCCGGGGTCACGAATCTACTGACCCGCCTCACTCAAAGCCAATCGGCTGCAGACGCCGAAGACATCCTGGAGGCAATCAGGGAAACGCACCTGCAGCTGTTCGATGCGCTCGGCTTGAAGCGTTCTGCCCGATTTGACGATCACTGGCAAGGACTGATCGGTCTGCTGTCCAACCGGGAGGCTGAGCTGACGCCGGAGAGAACGGCCCAGATCATGGCCCACGGCGAGCTTTTGTCGAGTTCTGTCGGCCAGCAGGTCATGCAGGCAGCCGGGCTGGACTCAACCTGGCAGGATGCACGCAAGCTGTTACATGCCGCTGCCGATTCGACAGATGACGTCTTGTCTGTGCGCTGTGATGTCCAGCCTGACCCTGAACAGGAGAAATTACTGGCCGGCCAGGGCAGGGTGCACATTACCCAGGGGTTTATTGCCGCCGGACCGGGCGGCGTCACCTGTCTGCTGGGCCGGGGCGGTTCCGATACGTCGGCTGCTTACCTGGCGGCGAGGCTGGCTGCGGCCCGGCTGGAAATCTGGACGGACGTTCCCGGCATCTTCAGTGCCGATCCACGGCTGGTTCCGGAAGCGCGCCTGCTGCGCCGCCTGGACTACAGTGAAGCCCAGGAGCTGGCTTCGATGGGGGCGAAGGTGCTGCATCCCCCCAGCATTCAACCGGCCCAGCGGCAAGGCGTTCCGGTCTGTATCAAGGACACCAATCGGCCCACTGAACCGGGCACACTGATCGGCAGCTGTATTTCGAGCGAGGAGGCACAGGTCAAGGGCGTGGTCAGCCGGGGAGACATCACGCTGATCAGCATGGACAACCCTTCCATGTGGCGCCAATCCGGGTTCCTGGCGGACGCGTTTGCCGTGTTCAAGCGGCATGGTTATTCAGTCGACCTGGTTTCAACCTCGGAGTCCACAGTGACCGTCAGTCTGGACCCGCAGGTTCCGGCGCATTATGACGCTCAGAAAATGGCGGTGTTCATTGACGACCTGGAGCAATTGTGCCGGGTCAGGGTGCACAAGGGCTGTGTTTCGATCAGCCTGGTCGGTAACTCGATCCGGACCATCCTGGGGCGGCTTTCAGCGGCGCTGGATGTGTTCCAGGACCGCCATGTGCACATGGTGACCCAATCGGCAAACGATCTGAACCTGACGCTGGTAGTGGACCCGGAGCATGCGCTGAGCCTGGTGCGCAAGCTGCACCAGTTGTTGATCGCTTCGGCAGCCGATAATCGCCCCGAGTTTGGGCCCAGTTGGCGTGAATTGACGCGTTTGCAGCAGGCCCCGACCAGTGTCGACCCGTGGTGGATCAGCAAGGCCGGCCAGTTGCAGGAACTGATGGCGGGCCGGGATTCTGCCTATGTCTATGACCTTGAAACAGCGCGCCTGGCGGCGCGCCGCCTCACCAGCCTGGGTTCGGTCGGGCGGGTGTTCTATGCGGTCAAAGCCAATGATCACGCCGGCCTGCTGCAGGCGCTTGCCGGCGAGGGCCTGGGGCTGGAGTGCGTCTCGCTGCAGGAGGTCCGCCACGTATTGCAGAGCGTTCCCGGAGTGCAGGCGGAGGATATCCTGTTCACTCCCAATTTTGCGCCGCGTGAGGAATACGAAGCAGCGTTGCAGCAGGGAATTAGACTGACGGTGGATAATTCATGGGCTATACAGCAATGGCCGGAGGTTTTCGCCGGGCAGGATATCTTCCTGCGGCTGGACCTGGATACGGGTTACGGACACCACAAGAAAGTCATCACTTCGGGAGCAGATTCCAAGTTTGGAATTTCGCTGGAGCACATCGAGCAGTGCCTCGAGACGCTGAAAGCCAACGGTACGCGGGTGACAGGACTGCACGCACATACCGGCAGCGGAGTGCACAACGCCGACGTCTGGCGTGAACAGCTGGAGCGTTTCCTGGAAGTGCTGCCGATGTTTCCGGACGCACGAATTCTGGACCTGGGTGGCGGGCTGGGCGTTCCCGACCGTCGCGGCCAGGCCGGCTTCGATCTTGCCAGGTTGGACGAATTGCTGGCCACAGCGATCGAAGGCCGTGATGTTGAAATCTGGCTGGAGCCGGGGCGCTACCTGGCGGCGGAGTGCGGCATCCTGTTAGCGCGCGTGACCCAGCTCAAGAGCAAGGGCCAATATCATTACCTGGGAATCAGTACGGGCATGAATGCCCTGATCAGGCCGGCCCTTTACGGCGCCTACCATGACATCGTCAACCTCAGCCGCCTGCAGCAACCCCCCGAAAGGGTGTATCGGGTAGTCGGCCCGATCTGCGAATCCGGCGACGTGGTCGGAGAAAGCCGCTTGCTGCCGGTCAGCGCGGAAGGCGACATCGTCCTGATCGCCACAACCGGCGCTTACGGGCGCGTTATGTCCTCTGGCTATAACCGCCGTTTCCCACCCGAAGAACTGACCCTTTAAGCGGGTCAGTCCTCGTCAGGATCGACGATCCAGGCTTCCGGAGGCGGGCAGGAACAAATCAGGTTGCGGTCACCAAAAACGTTGTCTACGCGGCTTACCGGCGCCCAGAACTTGTTCAGGTACAGGTCGGGGACCGGGTAGGCGGCCTGCGCCCTCGTGTAAGCATGGTTCCACTCCCCCGCGAGGTCAGCCGGCGTGTGCGGAGCATTTTTCAGTGGGTTGTCCAGTGCGTCCTGCTGACCGTTTTCCACGGCGCGTATCTCCTCCCGAATGCTCAGCATGGCGTCACAGAAGCGATCGATTTCAGCCAGTGATTCACTCTCAGTCGGCTCGATCATCAATGTACCCGGTACCGGAAATGACATGGTCGGGGAATGAAATCCATAGTCGATCAGTCGCTTCGCGACGTCTTCCTCCGAGACACCACAGGCCTCTTTGAACGGCCGTATATCAATGATGCACTCGTGCGCAACGCGGCCGTTCCTGCCCTTGTACAGCACCGGGTAGGCGTCATTGAGCCGGCTGGCAATGTAATTCGCGTTCAGGATGGCCACCTGGGTAGCCTTCTTCATTCCGTCACGCCCCATCATGGTGATATAGGCCCAGGAAATCGGCAGAATGCCGGCGCTGCCCCAGGGCGCTGCCGCGATCGCGCGATTCTTCCCGAACTCACTGTCCATGGCCACGACGGAGTGCCCCGGCAGGAAGGGTTGCAGGTGCTTACCCACGCAAATCGGACCGACGCCGGGACCACCGCCACCGTGTGGAATGCAGAAGGTCTTGTGCAGATTGAGGTGCGACACATCAGCGCCGAACTTGCCGGGCGCCGCGCAACCCACCAGGGCATTGAGATTCGCGCCATCGAGATAGACCTGTCCGCCGTGCTGGTGAACCACTTCGCAGATTTCCCGGATGTCCTCTTCGAACACACCGTGGGTTGAAGGATAGGTGATCATCAACGCACCCAGGCGGTCGCTGTGCTCCTGGGCGCGGGCCTGCAGGTCGTTGAGGTCGACATTGCCTTTATCATCGCACTTGACGACTATAATCTTCATTCCGGCCATCGCGGCACTGGCCGGATTGGTGCCGTGAGCAGACGATGGAATCAGGCAGATATCCCGGTGCTCGTCGCCCCTGGATTCGTGGTAGGCCTTGATTGCCAGCAGGCCTGCGTATTCCCCCTGGGAACCCGCATTAGGTTGCAGGGACACGGCGTCATAACCGGTACAAACGACCAGCATTTTTTCCAACTCGCCGATCAGTTGCCGGTAACCTTCAACCTGGTCTGGCGGTGCGAACGGGTGGATATCACTGAAGCCGGGCCAGGTGATCGGGATCATCTCCGTAGTGGCATTCAGCTTCATCGTGCATGAACCCAGCGAGATCATCGCATGCGCCAGTGACAAGTCCTTGTTTTCCAGCCTTTTGAGGTACCGCAGCATTTCGGTCTCGGAATGATAGGCATAAAACACCGGGTGCTGCAGAAAATCGCTTGCTCTTTGCAGGGCGGGTGGAATGGCTGTCCAGTCGGCATCCATTTGCAGGTCAATTTCAGTCACAGACCGGGGTGGCTCGCCACCGGCGAAGGCGCGCAATAAAAGGTCAATATGCGCCCTGGTGGTTTTTTCATTGACGCTCATGCCCAGCTCATCCGGGCCGATTCTGCGCAGGTTGATACCGCTGTCCAGTGCCCGCTGATAGACCGCTTCGGCGGTGTCCGCATCCAACACTGCCGTCAGGGTGTCAAACCAGTGATCACTTTGACTGGCATAACCGAGATCCCGCAGGCCGGTCGCCAGGATGCCACTCAGGCGGTGGATCCTGCGGGCTATTTTTTTCAGCCTCTCGCGCCCGTGCCAAACCCCGTAAAGACCGCTGATGACAGCCAGCAGAGCCTGTGCGGTACAGATGTTACTGGTCGCCTTGTCCCTGCGGATATGCTGCTCGCGGGTCTGCAGGGCCATGCGCAGGGCTGTGCGTCCCTTGCTATCTTGTGATACTCCGATGATGCGCCCGGGCATGGACCGCTTATAGGCCTCACGCGTTGCGAAAAATGCTGCATGCGGGCCACCATAGCCCATCGGCACACCGAAGCGCTGGGCCGAGCCGACCACCACATCAGCATCCATTTCGCCCGGGGGGGTCAGTAACACCAGGCTCATCAGGTCGGTAGCCACGGTGACCAGGGCGCCGTTGTCATGCGCCCTGGCAATGACTGCACGGTAATCGGACAAACCGCCATCACAACCCGGGTATTGCAGCAAAACGCCAAAGTACTCACCGTCGCTGATCGCCTCTTCAGGCCTGCCGACCACGACCTCGATGCCAAAGTAAAGCGCGCGGTTCTCCACCACGTCCAGGGTCTGTGGCAATACGTTGCTGTCGACCAGGAAACGCGGCGATTTTGACTTCCGGTTCATGCGCTGCAACATGGTCATCGCTTCAGCGGCAGCGGTCGCCTCGTCCAGCAGGGAGGCATTGGCAATCGGCATGCCGGTCAGGTCGCAGACCATCTGCTGGAAGTTCAGCAGCGCTTCGAGCCTGCCCTGGGAAATTTCGGCCTGGTAGGGCGTATAGGCCGTATACCAGCCGGGATTTTCCAGCACGTTTCGCTGGATCACCGCGGGCAGGATGGTTTCGTGGTAGCCCATGCCGATCATGCTGTGCAGCACCCGGTTTTGTGCAGCCATTTCGTGCAGGGTGACCAGTGTCTCCTGTTCTGTCTTCGATGGCGGCAGGTCCAGTGGCTGATTGATCTGGATGGAAGGCGGCAAGGTGCCGCTGATCAACTCGTCCAGTGACGAAACACCGATTTCATTCAGCATATGGGCGACGTGTTCATCGCGCGGGCCGATGTGCCGCATGATAAATTCGTCGTGGTCTTCCAGTCCGGACAATGGCATGTCGGTGGTGTCGGGTGAATCGTGTTTACTCATGTTGCAATATCTCAGTTCGGGCCTTGTTCAGGGTCTCAAATTTGGCTATGCCTGGCTACCTCAGGATCATTTGCAGGAAGTGGTCGCTGAGCAGAAATACGAACAATACCATCAGGTAGATAATGGAGTAACCGAATGTCTGCATGGGCAGCCGATCATCATTGTCCTGCAGCAGTCTCAATGCATACCACAGGAATCCCAGGTTCAGCACCGTTACGCCGGCCAGGTACAGCAGCCCGCTCATGCCGGTCAGGTAGGGCAACGTGGTGACGATGACCAGCAGAATTGTATAAAACAGGATATGCCAGCGGGTAAACCGGAGACCATGAGTGACCGGCAGCATCGGTATGTCGACCGCCGCGTAATCGTCCCGGCGATGAATTGCCAGTGCCCAGAAATGGGGCGGTGTCCAGACGTAGATGATCAGAAACAGGATCAGGGCGTTGGGGTCAATGGACGCTGTGACCGCGGTCCACCCCAACACCGGAGGCGCGGCGCCGGCGGCACCGCCGATGACGATGTTCTGCGGTGTCGCCCGCTTCAGCCAGACCGTGTAAATAATGGCGTACCCGATCAGGGACAGAAAGGTCAGCACCGCTGTCAACGTGTTGACCCATACAACCAGCATCACCATCGAAAGGGTGCCCAGTACCAGCGCAAAGATCAGAACCTGGGAAATTCCCAATTGTCCGGACGGCAACGGTCGGTTGCGGGTACGGGCCATCACAGCATCGATTCTCTGGTCAAGGAGATGGTTGATGGCGGCAGCCGAGGATGCGGCGAGGCCGATTCCGAGCGTGCCGAATACCAGGGCGTTCAACGGTGGCCAGCCAGGCACGGCCAGCAACATGCCCACAACCGCGGTAAAGACGATCAGGTAGACCACTTTGGGCTTGCAAAGCTGCAGATACTGTTGGGCAGTGGCCGTCATCGTCGTCAAACAGCTTTATGATCCGACTGGTAAACCAGCCAGAGCATCGAAGCCAGCAACAATGCGCCCACCCCGTTGTGTGCGACGGCATTAGCCAGCGGCAGGTGCAGCAGAATATTCTGAATGCCCAGCACGACCTGGAAAATCAGCAAAGCGCCCAGGATGGCGCCGGATTTTTTGCAGGGCTCTCGCAACAGCAAGCGAATCGCCAGGGCGCCCAGCAACAGGAAGGTGATCAGTGCACCCAGCCGGTGCGTCATGTGAATGGCCATACGTGAGCGTAAGTCGAGCACGCCCCCCTCGTAATCCACCCCGATTCCACGGGACAGTACGAAGCCGTCCCGAAAATTCATTTCCGGCCAGAGTTCTCCGTGGCAACCCGGGAATTCGGTGCACACCATGGCCGAATAATTGGCGCTGGTCCAGCCCCCCAGCGCGATCTGGAGGATGAGCACCAGCACACTGGTGATGATCATCGGGCGCAGCGGCCGGAATGCCTTTTCCCTGGGCGTGCCGTGGGGCGGACGAGCCCGCCAGGCCAGCCACAACAGCAGGCTGAACGTGGCGAAACCACCCAGTAAGTGCCCCATCACCACAATCGGCCAAAGCTTTAAGGTGACGGTCCACATGCCCAGTGCTGCCTGGAACAGGATCAGGCCGAGTAGGGACACCGCCAGGATTCTTAAGCCACGCGCGGCGTTATCTTTCCAGGCAAGGACATTGATGGCCAGCACCAGCAGCACCAGCGCGCCCGCAAGGTAACGATGGACCATTTCCCTCCAGGCCTTGCCGGTTTCAACCGGGCGCTCCGGGAAGGCTGCGTTGGCCTGCTTGATTTCCTCGGTTTGCACGGGCCAGGTCAACTGGCCGTAACAGCCAGGCCAGTCGGGGCAGCCCAGTCCGGCATGCGACAGCCGCACATAAGCCCCCAGCACGATAACCACAAGTGCGAAAAGGGCGGCGACCAGCGCCAGGCGGTGTAAGACAGAGTTCATGCTTATTCGTCCAGTTTTGACCAGGTCAGGAGCCGTTTCAGATCGGTCTTCAGATGGTTGGGATCGGCCCCGGTTGCGTAAACCATCATAATATTCCCAAGCGGGTCGATCAGGTATGTTGCCATATCATCGTCCGTCGATCGGGCCATGGCTGCTTGCAGTGCGTCATCTTTGCTGCGGATAATCCTGAATTCATCGTAGGTATTCTGCAATCGGGCGAGGGTCGTTGCCTCAGCTGCTTCAGGCAGCAATGCAATGCGCACGCGCGACTGGTTCCGGCCGGCGGCCCGGTGAATCTGTCGCAATGACGTCACCTGTTCAATGCAGGCGACATCGCAGCCGGCCGGCAAGGGTTGCAGAATCACCCAGTGTTCAGCGAGGTCGTCGACGGCATCGCCGGCGGTCACGCCGGTGCTGCTGATGATTTCGATACTCTCCCAGGAGATCGGCTGCGGTGGCTCAACCAGTTGGCCCAGGTTGCGGGTGGAACCGGGCCGGTATTCGATGGTGCCGGTGTACATGAACCACGCCAGTAGTAGTGGCAGCACAAACAGGGCTGTAATGATGATCAAGGATAGCCGCGGTGATAGTCGCATTTTCATTCTTCTGCCTTGGTTCGGGCCTGTAGGGCCCTGGCGCGATTGACGCCCAGGATAATCCAGATGACTATTGCCGCGCTCGCCAGGGAAAACCACTGCACGGCATAACCGCCGTGTATTTCCGGCGCCATCACGGCGGCCTGCCACTGCCTGTCTTCGAAACCACTGTCATCACCGGCGTCCAGTTGCAGCAGCCAGGGCTCAAATTGCAGTTGCATGGCCTGGCCAACGTTATCCAGATCCAGGTAAGTAACCAACTGCGGCCATTCGTCCGGTTTTACAATGTCTGCTTCGCCCAGGCGTTTGCCGCCGCTGGAAAAGCGGTTGAGAATGCCGCTGATGGTGCGCTGCCGGCCATCTGTTTCAACCACGGGAAGTGAACGCCGGTCTGCAGCGAGCGGCAGCCAGCCCCGGTTGACCAGGATTTGTCCACCCTCTTCGAGCATGAACGGGGTCAGTACATGCACGCCGGCCCGGCCCCGGTGAATCCTGTTGTCCAACAGGATGTGCCGTTCGCTATCGTACCGCCCGACGGCCTCGACCCGGGCAAACAGTTCCTGCCGTTGCAGCGCTGTATCGAGACGAAGCGCCGGTGCATTCTCGAACGTCTCGAACAGAACTTGTTTTTCCGCCTTGCGTTCGGTCTGCCACAGCCCCAGGCGGATAAATATCAGCGCCAGTGCAAACAGCACGAGAGTCAACTTGATCGAAGGTTTGAAAGACATGTTGATATAATCAGGATTCGTCCAGCTATCCGGCAGAAACCGCCATGGTTATGAAAATTGTCATCATTATTTTCTTGCTCACCATTCTATACAGTCTGGGCTCATCCCTGATTTTCCTGGTCAAGGACCACGGTGAGGGGAACCGCACGGTTAACCGCCTGAGTTGGCGGATCGGTTTGTCGCTGGTGCTGTTCCTGTTTTTGTGGGTTGCTTACCAGTTGGGTTGGATCGAACCCAACAGCGGCCCGGTCAGATACCCTGCCACGGAACAGGCCGCCGAACCCGAATAACGCAAAGCCCGCCAATCGGCGGGCTTTGCCGATGTTCATGCCGGTTGATGCCTAGTAGACGTAAACAAAGATAAACAGGCCCAGCCAGACCACGTCTACGAAGTGCCAATACCAGGCTACGGCTTCAAAACCGAAATGATGCTTTGGACTGAAGTGCCCCCGCATGCAGCGAATTGCAATAACCAGCAGCATGATGGCGCCCAGCGTCACGTGCATTCCGTGAAAACCCGTCAGCATGAAAAAGGTCGATCCATAGATTCCAGAGCCCAGCGTCAGACCGAGGTCCTGGTAGGCATGAATGTATTCATATGCCTGGTAGTAGACGAACACGAATCCAAGGATAACGGTAGCGAGCAGCCAGGTCACCAGCTTGCCGCGCTGATCCTTCTTCAATGCGTGGTGGGCCATCGTGACAGTAAATCCGGACGTCAACAGAATCAAGGTATTCAGAAATGGAATGCCGAATGCCGGAATGGTCTGGAAAGGCCCGCCGACCTCGGCCGGACCGCCAGTAGGCCAGACCGCATCATAGCCCTGCCAGAGGATTTCGTTGGTGAAAGCGCCCGTGCCTTCACCGCCCAGCCAGGGTACGGAAAAGTTACGGACATAGAACAGCACGCCGAAAAAGCAGGCGAAAAACATGACCTCGGAAAAAATGAACCACATCATACCCATGCGGAACGAAGTGTCCACCTGCGCGTTGTACATGCCCGCTTCACTTTCCCTGATGACTTCGCCAAACCAGCCGAACATCATGTAAATCAGGATCATCGCTCCCACCAGGAAGGTCCAGGGCGCGGTGACTGAACCATTGACCCAGAAAGCCGCGCTGGCCATCAACGTGATCATTCCCAGTGAGCCGATGATCGGCCACTTGGTTCCGTGGGGTACGTAGTAACTGTCGTCTGCGTGGTGTGCCATTGATGGTAAGCCTCGTTAGTCCTCAGGCTGTCCGCACTTCATTCCGGTGATGAATCCGAACCGGCTGCCTGGGCGACAGCGGTGGAGTTTTCATCCCGGTAAAAAGTATAGGACAGCGTTATTTCCTTTATGTGCTCAGGCAGATCCGGTTGTATGAAGTAGTACACCGGCATTTCTTTGGTTTCATTGGCCTGCAATACCTGCTCGGTGAAACAAAAACACTCGGTTTTCACGAAATACAGGCTGGCCTCGGGCGGGGTCACGTTGTAAATCGCATGTCCCGCTATGGCCTGGTCAGCCGGGTTCATGGCCAGGTACCAGGCTTCCGTCATTTCTCCCAGTGTGACCCAGGATGACTTGTCTTTGGCTTCGAAAACCCAGGGCAAGCCGGAATTGACGGTCGCGTCAAAGCGGATTTTGACGTGGCGGTCGGATTTCTGCACGTCACCGGCACTTTCTGCCACCTTAACGCCGCGCCCCCCCAACCCGGTGAGGTCGCAAAACACGTTATAAAGAGGCCACATGGCAAAACCGAAGCCGAACATGCCAACGGCAAGCAGCACCAGTTTACGGACCAGTTTGCGGTGAGAAGTCCGTCCTGCCTGTGGTGAATTCGTGTTCATATCAATGCCCCAGCACGCCTGACAGGACAAATGCGACGAAGATGCCGGCGGCAATGAGCCCCAGCAGCCAGGCGGTTTTAACCGCGCGGCTGCGCCTGTTGGCCAGATCTTCGCGACTGTTCAGGCTCATGGTCCGGCTCAGTGGGCCTCATCCGCATGCGCCACGGTCGATGCATTGATCGGCGGGGGCGTATTGAACGAGTGATAGGGCGGAGGCGAGGAGAGTGTCCACTCCAGGCCTCGTGCACCTTCCCAGACCTGTGCAGTCGCGGCCTTGCGGCTCTTGTAAACGCAATGCACGATCACGCCGACGAAAATCAGCTGCGATGCCCCGAAGATAAATCCACCGATCGAAGAAATCATGTTGAAGTCAGCGAACTGCGTTGAATAGTCGGGAATACGCCGCGGCATGCCCGCCAGCCCGAGATAATGCTGCGGGAAGAACAGGATATTGACCGAAATGGTGGACACCCAGAAGTGGATTTTGCCCCACTTTTCGGAATACATGTGCCCCGTCCACTTGGGCAGCCAGTAGTAAGTTCCGGCCATCAGTGCGAATACGGCACCGGGTACCAGCACGTAATGGAAGTGAGCGACCACGAAATAAGTATCGTGATACTGCAGATCCACCGCCGCAATGGCCAGCATCAGGCCGGACAGCCCGCCAATCGTGAACAACACGACAAAGCCGATAGCAAACAGCATGGGCGTTTCGAACGTCATCGAGCCGCGCCACATGGTACTGACCCAGTTGAAGACTTTTACGCCGGTCGGCACGGCGATCAGCATGGTCGCATACATGAAGAACAGCTCACCGGTGAGCGGCATGCCGACGGTGAACATGTGATGCGCCCAGACGATGAAGGACAGGAAGGCGATGCTGGCGGTAGCGTAAACCATGGCTGTGTAACCAAACAGCGGTTTGCGCGCAAAGGTCGGGATGATTTCAGAGACCACGCCGAAGGCCGGCAGGATCATGATGTAGACCTCGGGGTGACCGAAGAACCAGAAAATATGCTGGAACATCACCGGGTCACCGCCGCCGGCCGCGTTAAAGAAACTGGTACCGAAAAAGTGGTCGGTCAGCAGCATGGTAACGGCCCCGGCCAATACCGGCATGACTGCGATCAGCAGGAAGGCCGTGATCAGCCAGGTCCAGACGAACAGTGGCATCTTCAGCAGAGTCATACCCGGCGCGCGCATGTTCAGAATGGTCGCAATCACGTTGATCGAACCCATGATCGAGGAAATACCCATCATGTGAACTGCAAAAACGACAAAGGCAAAGCTCTGGCCGCCCTGCAGGCTGAGTGGGGGATAAAGAGTCCAGCCAGCGGCCGGTCCGCCGGAATCCATGAACAGCGTGCTGAGCAGCATGGTGAAAGCAAACGGCAGAATCCAGAAGCTCCAGTTGTTCATGCGCGGCAAGGCCATGTCCGGCGCCCCGATCATCATGGGGATCATCCAGTTGGCAAACCCGACCCAGGCCGGCATGACCGCGCCAAAGACCATGATCAGTGCGTGCATGGTGGTCATCTGGTTGAAAAAGTCCGGTTCCACCAGTTGCAGGCCGGGCATGAACAGCTCTGCGCGGATGATCATCGCCATGCTGCCGCCAATGAAGAACATCAACAGGGAAAACACCAGGTACAGCGTGCCGATGTCCTTGTGATTGGTGGTGAACAGCCAGCGGTCGAGGAAGCCACTGGGTGCGTGATCGTGGTGGTCGTCGTGTGACTCGTCGTGGCTATGAGTTGTCTCGATACTCATCTCATCTGTTCCTGTGTCAGTTATCCGTTCTTGATTCGGGTGATGGTCTGTGGCTGCACCACGTCACCGGTTTCGTTACCGAAAGCATTGCGGGTGTAGGTCAGGGCGGCGGCGATGTCTGAATCGGACAGCATGTTGCCCCAGGCCTGCATGGCAGTGCCTTCACGGCCGTTCAGAACCACCTGGATGTGGTCTTCCACCGGCCCCTGTGTCACGGCGCTTCCTGCCAGTGCGGGGAAGGCCGGAGCCAGCCCCTGGCCGTCAGCCTGGTGGCAGGTGGCGCACTGTGCGGCATACACGTTTTCGCCCGTTGCCATCAGTTCGTCACGGGTCCAGAGGCGCCGGGTCTCCTCGTCCTGGTGCGCCATGCGCTCGCGTTGCTGCTCCGCCCAGGCCTGGTATTCATCCTTCGGCAGGACGTTAAGCACGATCGGCATGAAACCGTGGTCCTTGCCGCAGAGTTCTGCACATTGACCACGGAAGACACCCGGTTCCAGAATCTCTGTCCAGGCCTCGTTGATAAACCCGGGTACTGCGTCCCTTTTCCAGCCGAGGGCAGGAACCCACCAGGAGTGAATCACATCGTCAGCGGTGATCAGGAACTTGATCTTGGTGTTCGCCGGCAGCACCAGGGGGTTGTCCACTTCCAGCAGGTAGTTTTCAACGGATTCGGGATTGGTGCCGGAGGCCAGCCTGCGCGCCGCATTGGAGTCCAGGTGAAGCGAGGAAATGAAGCTGATTTCATCTTCCATGTATTGGTATTTCCAGCGCCACTGGAAGCCGGTAATTTTCACGGTCATTTCAGTTTCCGGAGCAACTTCCATGTGCACCAGCGCCGTGGTTGCGGGGACCGCCATGACGATCAGGATCAGGACCGGAATGATGGTCCAGACGATCTCTGCCTTGGTGCTGTGGGTGAACTGCGAGGCTTCATAACCTTTCGATTTTCGATGGGCCACGATGGAGTAAAACATCGCGCTGAAAACGATCACACCGATGACCACGCAGATCCATAAAATGATCATGTGCAGCTTGTAGCTGATCATGGACTGCGCAGTGACGCCGCGTGTCATGTTGATTTCATTTCCGGTGTAACCGGGCGCAGCAAGAAGCAGCCAGAACGCGGCAATAACGGCCGCGGTAACTGCTGTTGCAACAATGAAAGTATTTTGCTTCTTCATTGGGATTTAATGCCTCAAGAATCAAATGCGCCCTTGATGGCGCTGTGTTTTCTAATCGCACTCTGCAATTGCTCGCGCAATTGCAACCTCTCCTCGCTCGTCAAAAACGAGCCCAGTTCCACCTGTGTTTTGCCGGATCTGATGATAACCCTGGGGCTGTACCAGGCGATATCAGGCTGTTTAAGTTCAACCACTGTCCAGGCTGTAACAAGCTCATACCGGCGTTTTTTATGGTGTCTCTGGTGAGTCACGCTGATGCGGTCCTCGCCAATCTCAATGACTTCCGACACCCAGGTTCTCTGCCACGCCCTGATCAGAATCCATGCCACCAGCGCCAGCTGGATGACGGCAATCAGGAGGACGGGCCAGTAACCCTGCCAGGCCAACAAGCCCGCCAGGGAAAGGCTTACGACGGCCAGTGCCAACAGCAGATTGAGCAGGCCACCGGCGTCCAGTGAGAAGTTTCCCCTGGCCAGTATGCGAGCCTTTTTCTTGTCAGAACTCTGCCAGGTAAGGACCATGTACACCCTGGGTAAAACGCCAAGCTGGCAATTGTATCCGGCCAATCAAGCTATGGGCAAGAAAAGCTTGATAAATTTCGTCGCATTTGTTTTCAAGTTTGCTGTCGGGGAGTAAACTTGCTGCAGCCTTTATCAGTCCATGGAGAGCGGGTAGTGAGCGACCAACGGAACTGTGATTTCCTGATATCAAAGCCTGAAGCAGAATCCAGTGCAGCCCATCCCCTGAAGGATGCGGTTGACCGCGCCTACCAGGCCGACGAGACCGAGGCAGTCAGTCAGCTGCTGAAGCATGTCCATTTTGAACCTGGCGTTGAAAAGCGAATTGATCAACGCGCCTGCTCGCTGGTCGAATCGGTCCGCGCCAGGCATGCGGATCGCGGCTTGCTGGACGCCTTCATGCAGGAGTATGACCTGTCATCCGAGGAAGGCGTTATCCTGATGTGCCTGGCTGAGGCCCTGTTACGAATACCTGATGACGACACGGCTGAAAAACTCATTGCCGATAAGCTGGGGGATGCCGACTGGGAATCTCACCTGGGTAAAAGCTCTTCGGTGCTGGTCAATGCTTCGACCTGGGGGTTGATGCTGACCGGAAAACTGGTGGCGCTGTCCGAGTCGACCCAGTCAAATTTCAAGTCTGCGTTTAAACGCCTGGTCAATCGCAGTGGCGAACCCGTGGTTCGTACGGCCATTCGCCAGGCCATGAAAATCATGGGTCACCAATACGTCATGGGCAGGACGATTGACGAAGCGCTGGACCGGTCTGAGCAGAAGAAAAACAGGATTTACCGGCATTCCTTCGACATGCTGGGCGAGGCCGCCCTGACCAGCGAAGATTCCGAGCGGTACATGGAAGCCTATCACTCAGGCATCAAGGCAATCGGCAGGCGAAAATATTCGGGCGATATCTACTCCGCTCCCAGCATTTCCGTCAAGCTGTCGGCCCTTCATCCGCGTTTCGAGATCGCTCAGAAGGACAGGGTGCTGCGGGAGCTGACCCCACGATTGCTGGACCTCGCCCAATTGGCCATGGCCAACAATATGGCGCTGACCGTGGATACCGAGGAAGCGGATCGGCTGATGCTGACACTGGATGTGTTCGGAGCAGTTCTGTTGAGTCCCGTGCTGGCCGGCTGGAACGGCTTCGGCATTGCGTTGCAGACTTACCAGAAAAGGGCGCTGCCGGTCATTGAGCTGCTGACGGACCTGGCGAAAACGAGCGGCCAACGGATCCCCGTAAGGTTGGTAAAAGGCGCCTACTGGGATGCGGAAATCAAGCATGCGCAGGTGGAAGGGTTCAAAGGCTACCCGGTGTTTACGCGCAAGGCCAATACGGATGTGTCCTACATTGCCTGTGCCAGGCAGGTGCTGGCCAGGCGTGAAGCCTTCTACCCTCAGTTTGCAACGCACAATGCACATACGATCGCAGCAGTGACCGAGCTTGCCGGTGACCGGCTGGATTACGAATTCCAGCGTCTGCACGGGATGGGCGAGGACCTGTACGGTATCGTCATGACGGAATCGGGATTTCACCATGCCTGCCGGGTTTATGCGCCCGTAGGTAGCCACGAGGATCTGCTGCCCTACCTGGTCAGGCGCTTGTTGGAGAATGGTTCCAATACCTCTTTTGTCAACCGTATCGTCGATGAAGGTCTGCCTCCTGAGAAGGTAGCGGAAAACCCGATACGGAAAGTCGTGACCAACAGGCCAGCCTGGCACCCCGCGATCCCACTGCCACATGATCTTTACGGAGAAGAAAGGGCTAATTCTTTCGGCGTCAACCTGGCCAATGAGACAGAAGTGGCCGAACTGGCTAAACAGATGCAGGCTTTCACAGCCTGCATCTGGGATGTAGAGCCCATTCTCGCACGGGGCTTGCTGCCACAAGGCGGTCCGGAAAAAGAGAATATCAACCCGGCAAACCTGGACGACCGAATCGGCACTGTACGCCAGATCAGTAGTGATGAACTCGAGAGAGCGGTCGAAGATGCGCATGCCTTCACCTGGCAGTGGGACCACACCGGCGGCGCCGCCAGGGCAGCCATGCTGGAAAAAGCCGCTGACTTGATGGAGGCTAATTTTGCCGAATTCATGGCCCTGATCAATCGTGAAGCAGGTAAAACGGCCCACGATGCCATTTCGGAAATCCGCGAAGCCGTCGACTTCCTGCGTTATTACGCATTACAGGCACGCAAGCGCTTCGACATGCCGATCCAGTTGCCGGGTCCGACCGGGGAATCAAACCAGTTGAGCCTGCATGGGCGAGGTGTTTTTGTCTGCATCAGCCCGTGGAATTTTCCACTGGCGATTTTCACCGGTCAGGTTGCCGCAGCGCTGGCCGCAGGCAACACCGTGCTGGCCAAGCCGGCAGATCAGACGCCGGCCATTGCCGCGTTGGCCGTGAAGACACTTCACCAGGCCGGAATACCGGTCAGCGCACTGCAGTTCGTGCCGGGCCGCGGTTCAGTTGTCGGCGCGAAACTGACCTCAGATCCGCGCGTGGATGGCGTCGCCCTGACCGGCTCAATGGATACGGCTTACCGGATCAACCGGAGCCTGGCGGCGAGGGAAGCGCCGCTGGCGGCGATGGTTGCCGAAACAGGTGGGCAGAACGCGATGCTGGTCGATAGCTCAGCGCTGCCGGAACAGGTTGTGCAGGACGTTATCCGCAGTGCTTTCCACAGCGCGGGTCAGCGTTGCTCGGCCCTGCGGGTGTTGTTTGTCCAGGACGATGTGGCCGACCGGGTGATGGAACTGCTTGCCGGTGCCATGCAGGAACTGGTCATTGGGGACCCGCGATTCCTTGCAACGGATATCGGCCCGGTGATAGACGGCGCTGCGGTGGAGGAACTGAAGGCTCACGCGGAAAAAATGGAACAAGATTTCAGGCTGATCGGCCGGGCATCGGTCAGTACGGACCTGACAGGCCATTACTTGCCTCCCTGTGCTTTCGAGATTGACTCGATCAAAACGCTGCAGGAGGAGGTGTTTGGCCCCATACTGCATGTTGTTCGATATCGTTCCCGGGACCTGGACCGCGTCATCGACGAAATCAATGCGACCGGTTATGGCCTGACGCTCGGCATTCACAGCCGGATTGATCGCACGCAGGAATACATTTCCAGCAAGGTTCTGGCCGGCAATTGCTATGTAAACCGGAACATGATTGGTGCGGTAGTCGGCGTGCAGCCCTTCGGTGGTGAGCGGCTTTCCGGAACCGGACCGAAAGCTGGTGGTCCACATTACATGCTTCGCTTTGCAACCGAACGAACCCTGACCGTGAACACGGCAGCCGTGGGAGGGAACGCGATCCTCCTCGAGTTGGAAGATTAACAGAGAGATTGATTTGTACCTGCAGTTTTTTGGATTAAAAGAGCCACCGTTTTCAATAACGCCGGATCCTTCGTTCGTTTATTTGAGTGCGGCTCACCGTGATGCACTCGCTCACTTGCTGTATGGCGTGGGTCAGGGTGGTGCGAGTGGTTTTGTCCAGTTAACCGGTGAGGTCGGCACCGGCAAAACCACGATTTGCCGGTGCCTGCTCGAACAGGTCCCGGAAGAGACGCAGGTCGCACTGGTATTGAATCCCCTGATGACTCCGCGCGAACTGCTGGCGACCATTTGCGAGGAACTCGGGATTTCCACCGAAGGGATCGGCGACAGCAACAAGGCGATGGTCGATGCGCTAAACGCGTACTTACTGCAACAGCATGCCCGGGGCCGGCGGGTTGTGGTCGTCATCGATGAGGCACAGAACCTGAGCCCCGAGGCGCTCGAGCAAGTCCGGCTGTTGACCAATCTGGAGACAGCCAAGCAGAAACTGCTGCAGATGGTGTTGCTGGGGCAACCGGAGTTGCGCCAATTGTTGCAGCGTCAGGAACTCAGGCAATTGTCCCAGCGCATTACGGCCCGCTATCACCTGGCGCCGCTGAACCAGGAAGAGACTTTTGCTTACGTCCGGCACCGCATGCAGGTAGCAGGTTGCCAGCGAAGCCCATTCCGGCGCTCAGCCGTACGCGCCCTGTACCAGAGGTCGGGAGGTGTGCCTCGACTGATCAATATCATTGCCGACCGGTCACTGGCAGGTGCCTATGCAAAGGAGTCGGGCAGTGTGACTCCCGCCCTGGTGCATGCAGCAGCCAACGAAGTGCAGCCCAGCGAAACCCACGTTCGATCCGGGCGCTGGCCGATGGCGATAGCTTTCGCTTCAATCGCTGTGTTGCTGGTGATGACCGTTATGACCTGGGGTGAGCCGCTGTATGACCGGTTTCGCGCACCAGATGACACCGATACCGTCGCCGCAGAGCAGCCTCCGATCGAACCGGCGCCGGTTGAGGTGGCCGCTACTGCTGAACCTGAACCTGAACCGGATCCGATTCCTGAGCAGTCTGCGTCCATCACGCCGGTCGGAGCTTCGACACTGAATTTCGCCGAGCCGGCTGAGCCGGATATTGCCGTGGATCGTGCATGGCTTGACGACCAGCACCGGTCCGCCTGGCGGACCATCGCCGGCCTCTGGCAGGACCCGCAGGGCGCCAATGCCATCGCATCGGCCTGCGATGGAGTCTCGGGGCAGGGCTATGCCTGCATCCGTGAGCGTGGCAACTGGTCCCGGATCAAAAACCTGGGTTTACCCGTAGTCCTGGTGCTCCAGAATGAGAACCCCCGCTTACTGGTGCTGCAGGGTTTCACGGATGGTGCTTTGCTGGTAGGGTCGCCTGAACAGATGGTCGAGGTGCCGCATGAAGCCATCGAAACCCAGTGGTTGGGTGAATACCTGGTGGTGTGGCCGCAGGCGCCGGACTGGCCTGCGCAGATTCGTCGGGGTGAGTCCGGCGCGGCCGTAGAGATCGTCATGGAAATGGCCGGGTTTGCTGAGCCGGCATGGAAGGGTAATGGCGTGTTTGATGCCGGCTTCGAAACATGGCTGTTGACGTTTCAGCGCCGGCACGGCCTGAAAGCCGATGGTATCGTCGGACCCAATACACTGATCTACCTGATGGCCCCGACCATCACCCAGCCCCGCCTGCAACTGGGTGTCGGGGAGAGCTCTTAAACCATGTCGATTTTGCTCGAAGCGCTGAAAAAATCGGAAAAGTCCCGTCAACTGGGAGAGACGCCTACCCTGTATACCCAGGTAGAACGGACTGTTCCCATGGCCGAATCATCCGCCAGCCTGGTCCCGATACTGCTGGTCATGTTGAGCGTCATTGTGATGGCATGGTTCGGTTGGCAGCAGTTCACCGTTCCGGAACCTGTCGATTCGGCTTCCGAGGCGGCTATGGTGGCCGAGCGGCCGGCGCCCGTCGCGCCGGGCGAAGACCCGGTGAAACCTGCGGCCCGCACCATGACGGAGGAGTTTCAGCAAGAGCCTGCAAGCAGAGACGCAAGTGAATCAGGCGAAAGCGCAGAAGATGAACAGCGAAAACAGGAATTGAAACAGTCCTTTGACCGTTTTGTCGCGGAACCAGAGAGTAAAGCTGCAACTGAAGCACCGGAACCAGCCGCGGATGCGCAGGCAGAAGCGCTTGCATCGGCAGTCAATCAACCCAGCGAAAAACCAGCTGAAGAATTATCCGAAGAACAAGCTGACGAGGGGTTGAAGCCCCACATCGCCGAACCGATCAGCTACTGGGAGTTGCCACAGGGGGTGCGGGATACCTTGCCTGAAATCAAGATCACGGTGCTGGTTTTTGCCGAGGAGCCCGAAAACCGGTTCCTGTTGACCAACGGTCAGCGGTTGGTGGAAAAAGATGAGCTGGACGACGGCCTGGTGCTCGATGAAATTCGACGGGATGGCGCAATATTCATGTACAGGAAGTACCGGTTTCTCGTCAAGGGATAAGAGTGTGAGCCAGGGGATCGTTACCAATTGGTCGGAGAACCGCACGAACCCGCCTTTTGTCACCGTCGGTATCAGCCTGCTATGCATTTTCGCATTGCTGGTCTACACGGGTCTGAGTCCCGTGATGCAGCAGGCCATGATCGAAGTAGGAGGCATGCAGCCTTCCCACCTGTCCGCTTTGCTCGAACAAGGTTCCTCTGCATGGTGGGACATTTCCTTATTCAGCATCGTCAGTGCATTGTTCATTCATGCCAGCTGGCTGCATCTGCTGGGCAACCTCGCTTATCTGTGGGTTTTCGGCATCAAGGTAGAGCAACGTCTTGGCGCCAGCGGTATCAGCCTGATATTCCTGCTTGGCGGGGCGCTGGCCAATGTTATCGTGGCATTGCGTTTGCCCACGCTGGATACGCCTATTATTGGCGCGAGTGGCGCCGTGTCGGCGGTTGTGGGTGCTTACCTGGGGCTTTTCCCGGGCCGCAGAATCGGGTTGTTTCTGCCGCTGGGATTGTATCTGCAATTTGCCAGGGTGCCGGCGCTACTGGTGATTGGCTCCTGGTTCACACTGCAGTTGCTTTATACGGTGTTTGGCCCCATTAATGGAGCGGTGGCATGGTGGACTCACCTGGCGGGATTTGCGCTGGGTCTGAGTTTTGCATTGATTGCGAGGGCGCTGGCCCAGGTCAGGGCTTAGCGTCGAAATCGGGTTGAATGGAAAACATGGCGGAAAAGCGACTTTATAAAATCATCTTTTTGAATAATGGCAAGGTGTATGAACTGTTCAGCGAGGGCGTCACGACCAGCGGTCTCTGGGGGTTCATCGAGGTATCCAGCCTGGTGTTTGACACCACCGAAGGTCTCGTCGTGGACCCGACCGAAGAAAAAATGAGGGAAGAGTTCAAAGATGCCAGGGTGCTTCACCTGCCGATTCAGAGTGTCCTGCGCGTAGAGGAGGTCGAGCAACGCGGCCAGTGCCTGATTCGAGATCGCGAATCCGGAGAGAAGGTCACGCCATTTCCTTTGCCGCCACATGGGCGGTCGGCATCTGACTAAGGGGTGTAAAGGTTCGCTTCTCTCAGCGCTGTGAGCACTTCTTCCAATCGATAGTCTGCCGGGACCTCGCTCAGGGGCACCGATGTTTCAACCGCCCGTTCCTGTTCCAGGTGGCCTTCAAGGTCTGACTCGCGAATTCTCTCGTCGTCCATTCCTGGAGTAGCTTCCCAATCGACTGCGACGTCAGGTTCAATACCCTGGGCCTGGATAGAACGACCGGATGGAGTGTAATAGAGGGCGGTGGTCAGCTTGATACCCGCGCCATTGCGCAACGGTAAGACCGATTGCACAGATCCTTTTCCAAAGGTCCGCTCACCGACGATAAGCGCCCGTTGATGGTCCTGCAGTGCTCCTGACAGAACCTCCGAAGCCGATGCAGTGCCCCGGTCAACCAGTAAGATCACTGGTGTGCCGGGCAACCATTGCCCGGGGTTGGCATTGAACTCCATCTGCATTTTTGAATTCCTGCCGCGGGTCGACACGATCACTCCTTCATCGAGAAAGCCATCGGCGATTCCAACCGCCTGGCGCAGCACACCTCCGGGATTATTCCTCAGGTCGAGGATCAACACGGAAATCGTGGTTCCTGCCTGTTTGATGGACTCCAGTGACTGTTTGAGGTGGGTAGAACTCTCGTTATGAAAATGGGTCAGCCTGAAATATCCGAATGACTCACCGACCGGCACGTAACTGAGCGCCGGTACCTGCACATACGCGCGCGTTATAGTGACTTCGCGCGCTTCGCCTTCTGCCGGTTGCACGATCAGCACTACGTCCGTTTCCGGATCGCCACCGATCTCGTCTATGGCGTCAGGCAGGTAACGCCCCCTCACTTCCTGTCCGTTGATCGAAGTAATCATGTCTCCGGGGTTCAAGCCCGCTTCATCGGCCGGACTGCCATTGATGATGGCCCTGACATATATTTTTCCATCCCGTGTCTCTACATCGATTCCAATGCCGCTGTAACGGCCCTTGGAGGCGTCGTTCAACTCTTCGTATTTTTTAGCCGGCAAATAACTTGAGTGCGGATCGAGTTCCAGCAACATGCCCCTGATGGCGGCATCCAGCAGTGTTTTATCGTCCACCTCCTCAACGTAATTATTTCGTGCCTGGTTGAATACGTCCGTGAAGGTACGCAGGTCCTCCAGGGTCAGCTGGGCCTGGGCCTTGGCGTCGTTCTGAATCGCTGTGTCATCGTTCTGAGCCGCGAGAGCGGATGACAGGGCGAGCGCGCCCGCCAGGTAAAGAAACAGCTTTGTGATACGTCCAGTCATAGTCTAACTCGTCCTGTGATGGCGGTTATCGCGCCAGCCATGCCGCCGGGTCGACGGCCTTTCCGTTTTTCCGCAGTTCAAAATAGAGACCCTGGCCGCCTCCGGGATTTTCCCCAACCACGCTGATGACCTGGCCGGGTTCCACCCAGGAACCCACGTCCTGGAGCAGGCTTTCATTGTGACCATACAGGCTCAGGAAACCCTGGCCATGGTCGATGATCAAAAGCAGTCCGTAACCACGAAGCCAGTCTGCAAATGCAACCCTTCCATAGGCCACGGCAGTCACTTCGCTGCCGCGTTCGGCACCGATCAGCCACCCTTGCCATTTCATTCCACCAACGCGGCGCTGGCCGTAGGCATGCCTGACCGGTCCCCGCACGGGCATCGCTATGCGGCCCTTACGGGCTGCAACGCCTGAGCGGCTGCCAAGATCCGGGGGGATATCGGCCAGCACATCACTGAGGCGTTCCAGCAGCGCTTCAAGGTCCCGCTGATTCTGTTGCAGCTCTGCCAGGCGAGACTCTTCCGAGCTGATCTGCCGGGATAATTGCGCCAACAGCGCATTTCTGTTTTGCCGCTGTTCTTCCAGGTCATCCAGTACCGTCTGCTGCTCAGTTTGAACACTATCTATCAGCTGCAGTTCCCTGTCGATCGATTGTTGCATGCCGTCCAGGGTTGTCAAAGCTTCTTTGAGCCCGGCGATCTTGTCAACCTGGGCACGATTCAGGTAATCGTAGTAGGCCAGCATCCGGCCCATTTCTTGCGGGTCATCCTGGTTGAGCACCAGTTTCAGCCGGGTTTGTCCCGCAGCTCTGTAAGCGGCATTGATCTGTTGCGCCAGTTGATCGAAGCGTTCACCCAGGCTGGCCAGGTAATCTTCACGCTGGCGCTCCAGGCCAGCCAGTTCAGCCATGTAGGTGTCACGTTGCTGCTCCAGTTCCCGATATTTCAACGAAGCCTGCTGGATGGCGAGGTCGAGTTGCTTCAGTTGCAGTTGTTCCCTGTGCTGATCCGCTCTCGAGGACTCGAGCCGGTTTTTCAGGGCACTGATATCCCGGTTGATCTCGAGTAGCCTCGCTTCGGCCTGTTCCTTGTTCAGGGATGCCGCCGCGGCTTCAACCGGTACGCCAGCAATCTGCACCAGCGCTGCCAGGAGGATCAATGTGACGAAGGTTGATTTCAGCGGTTCAGGCCTGGTCACCTTCAAGTACCAGCAACGGGCTTCCAGTCATCTCTGCCGGCTGAGGCAGGTCGAGCAGGGCTAACATGGTTGGTGCGATATCCCGCAACGATCCTCCGTTCCGCATGACCGCATGGCGACCGTGAAAAACGAAGGGCACCCGGTTGACGGTATGGGCCGTATGGGCTTGACCAGTGACCGGGTCCTTCATCAACTCGATGTTCCCATGGTCGGCCGTGATCAGCATTTCACCACCGGTGGCATCAATGGCGGACTTCACCGCGGCCAGGCAGCGGTCAACCGCGACCACGGCTTTCAGTGCCGCATCCATCTTGCCGGTATGACCCACCATGTCGGGGTTGGCGACATTGCATATGATGACATCGAAATTCCCGGAGTGGATTGCGGCAACCAGCTTTTCGGTCAGTTCAATAGAACTCATTTCCGGTTGCAGGTCGTAGGTAGCGACATTCGGTGACGGTATCAGGATACGTTCCTCAAGCGGAAACGCATTTTCTTCACCACCGTTAAAGAAGAAAGTAACATGCGCGTACTTCTCCGTTTCCGCAATTCTGAGCTGCCTGAGTCCAGCGTTTGCCAGTTCTTCACCGAAAAGACGGGGCAGTGAGGACGGTGGGAAAGCGACGGACGCCGGCAGTCCCGCCATGTACTCGGTCATACAGACAAAATCCGTCAATTCAATTTTTTCGCGCTCGAAACCATCAAACGGGTCGTTGACAAACGCCATCGTGAGCTCGCGCGCACGGTCTGCCCGGAAATTGACGAAAATAATCACATCACCCTGCTTTACACCTGCCGGCTGACCAATAACGGTGGGCTTTACGAATTCATCATTCTCATCACGGGCGTAGGCCTGTTCCAGCGCTTCCAGGGCGGTCGTCTGGCGCCAGTCGGAGCGGGCCGCAGAAATCGCTTCATAGGCTATCTTTACGCGGTCCCAGCGCTTGTCCCGGTCCATTGCATAATAGCGGCCGCTGATGGTCGCGAACTCAGCTCGAGGTA
>JAOUCS010000094.1 GCA_029859645.1 Lysobacterales bacterium
GCCTTTCACCGCCGCACACTGGGTGTGAAGTATTTGCCGGATCTCACGCGAGAGATTTGTGAGGCCGCCGCCGAGGGTATCAGCCGGCTGGGGGTTGCAGCACGCTTCCGGCCACGAAACGATATCGAAGTAGATGGGCGCAAAATCAGTGGAACTGGTGGTTTTTTCGACGGAGATACGCTCTTTTTCCAGGGTACGGTGCTGGTTGACATGAATCCGCAGGAAATGATCGCGGCGCTGCGGGTCCCACAGGCCAAGCTGGCCAGGCATAAACTTGATTCCGCGGCGCAGAGAGTGGTTACCCTGCGCGAGTTGCTGGGCGATCAAACGCCGGAGCTGGAGGAAATCCAGCAGGCATTGACCGAAGCGTTTTCCGGCCGGTTCGGCCTGGCGATGCAGCCCGGTGAGCTGACTCCGTCGGAACGGGACAATGCACAGGAGTTGCTGCGGACAGAAATAGGCACTGAAGACTTTGTCGGCGAAATCGATGAACCCGCAAAGGCGAGGGGGGATTTACAGGGCAGCCGCATGAGTCCTGGCGGATCCATCAGGACTTACCTGCGCCTGGAAGGGCCGGCGCAGAACAGGATACGAGCGGCCCTGATCACCGGAGATTTCTTCGTAACACCCCCCAGGCTTGTTTATGATCTTGAATCCCGCTTGCGCGGTGTTTATCTCAACGAGGTCGCCCAGGTCGTGAGTGAGTTTTTCCGGCAGTCGAATCACGAGGTATTGTCCGTATCCCCGGACGATTTTGTCGCCTCTATAGAAAATGCGTTGGCCAGCGAATGAACCTGGTTAACGTCATCCAGCATACATCGGCAGATTACCTGGGCCTGATGGAAGACCATCTGGAAGGGCGGCGAATACGCTTCAAGTATTTTCGACCGTTTACCGAACAGGGAACGGTGCCGCAAGCGGGAGACCTGTGCGACGCACTGTTCCTGATGGGCGGCGGGCCCTGGGGCAGTGCCGGCGCACGCGACGTTCCCACCCTGGCGCCCGAAATACGGCTGGTCCGGAATATGCTGGACCAGGGTAAACCGGTTCTGGGCATCGGATTGGGCGCGCAGGTGCTGGCCATAGCCTCGGGCGGAAGCTCCGAGCCTGCACCGCTGGAGTTCTGTGTCGGCCATGCGCAGCGTCTGCAGGATGACGCCCTGGCCGGGTTCATGCCCGAGCGCTTTCCGCAGGTCAGTTACATGCGGGACCGGCCCATTCCACCTGCTGAAGCCCGAATATTGGCCGAAGACGCTGCTGGCAACCCGGCCGTCTTCCTGGTCGGAAAGAACGCCCTTGGCTTCACCGGCCACCCGGGATTCAAAACGGCAATGGCGGAAGACCTGATCATGGAGTTTGAAGAGGCCCCGGAGAATCCTGCACCATTACTGGAGCGTTTACAGAGAATGTCGAAGGAAATCGAGGATGCCCTGGTTCCTCTCATGACGGGGATCATCAAGATAACCGGTTTGATGCAAACCCGGCATCGCATACCGCTAGAATTGAAAGGCTAACTCTGAGTAAACGTTATATTCTGGATTATTAAATTAGATTAACGTAATATTATTCGTTCACGTAAAAAGGCAGGATCTGACAATGGCAGAAAAACTCATCATCGTGATGGCCAACACCGACACCCGCAACGGCGAGGAACTCGGCGCCCCCATTTTCCAGGCAACCGTGGCCGCCGCCATGGAATACGAAGTCGACGTGATTTGCACGGCAACTTCCGGACGCCTGATGAGAAAAGGTGTGGCTGAAAACCTGTTCGTTAAGGAAGGATCTCCAAAATCCGTCTATGATTTCATTAAGGACGCGCATGAAGCCGGCGCAAAATTCTATTGTTGTTCGCCCAACCTGGATCTGTTCGACATGACAACCGACGACCTGATCCCGGAATGCGAAGGCATCGTGGGTGGCGCGCACCTGATCGAAGAAGTCATGGAAGAAGACTGCAAAGTTTTAACCTACTGATAACCGCACCGGGAGAACCATGTCGCACGCCCATTCAAGCAGAATACAAGAGTTCATCGGTGATCCGGTTTCCGACAGTCCTGTCGTTAACCGCGAAACGATGGAAGAAATTTTCCAGGACATCCAGGCGGACATCCGTTACGACCACGAGCTTAATGGCTGTCTGAACTGCGGCATCTGCACAGCGACCTGCCCGGCTGCGCATTATTACGATTTCAGTCCCCGCGAGATCGTCCAGTTGCTGTGGACGGAGAATCTCGAAGGCATTTACGATGCCATGCAGGAAAAAATCTGGGCTTGCGCCCAGTGCTACACCTGCGCCGCGCGTTGCCCGTTTGAAAATTCTCCCGGCGGACTGGTCATGCTGATGCGCGAAGCTGCCATCAAGCACGGCATGGAATCGGCCAAGAATGTCCTGCGGCCTTTCAGCCGGGTTATGCTGAAGCTGATTTCTACCGGCAACCAGCTGTCACCGGACATGATCAACGCGGACGGCTTTCCTGACTGGGGCCCGAATATCTCCAAGGTCGATGCGCCGTTGAAGGTCCTGCGCCAGGCAATCCCGATGCCTACCCTTAACACCACGGCTACTGCCTGGGAGGTCAATCTCACGACCTCCGTCGAGTTGTACACGATCTGGGAGGAAACCGGGGTGCTGGATCAACTCGAAACTATCGATGAAAACCTCTACGACGTCATCCTGGACATCATGGATGAGAAACGTGAAGACCTCGAAGACTGGGAGGACGAGCAAGATGAGTAATGACGAACGGTTTACCGGGCATGGTCCCGAGTGGCGCGACTCCAACCTGAGCCCCAAAGATGCGCAGACCGCAACCGCCTGGGTAGAGCAGGTCATCAACAAGCGCTCCATGGAAGTCAACAAGGACCGTGTTGAAGATGTCCGCGATGCCATGTGGGAGCTGGAAAAAGAGGGTGAAATCGTCGTCCATAAAATAGGTGACGAACACCAACCCCGGATTGCCAAGACCATCTACGGCTGGGACAAGAAGGTTCCCACCACGCAGCTATGGCACCACAAATCCTGTGGACAGTGCGGCAATATCCCGGGTTACCCGGCCTCCTTGTTGTGGCTGATGAACGAGATGGACATCAAGTATCTGGACGAGACCGACCAGACGTCCTGCACGGCCTGGAACTATCACGGCTCGGGTATCGGCAATATTGAAAGCCTGGCTGCCGTGTTCCTGCGTAATTTCCACCAGGCCTACGTATCGGCCCGGGCGCAGGGTTTGCCTGATGGTTACTTTTACCCGCTGGTCCATTGCGGCACGTCTTTTGGCAATTACAAGGAAGTTCGCGCTTACCTGCTGCACTCGGCAGAGTTGCGCGAAAAGGTGAAAAAAATTCTCGGCAAGCTGGGGCGCCTGGTCGACGGTAAACTGCTGATCCCCGAAGAAATCGTCCACTATTCCGAGTGGGTTCACATGATGCGCGACGATATTGCCCAGCGTCAGACCATTGATGTCAGCAATATCCGCTCAACCATCCACCCGGCTTGCCACGTTTATAAGATGGTGCCCCAGGATGCGATTTACGACGACAACATTCTCGGTGGTAACCGCGTGGCGGTCTCTACCGGGATCATGGAGGCTCTCGGAACCCAGGTTATCGACTATTCCACCTGGTACGACTGCTGTGGTTTCGGATTCCGGCACATTATTTCTGAGCGTGAGTTCACGCGCTCATTCGCACTGGACCGCAAAATCAAGGTGGCGGTCGAAGAAGCCAATGCCGATGTCATGATCGGCCACGACACGGGCTGCATTACCACGCTGGACAAGAATCAGTGGATCGGTAAGGCGGCCGGCAAGGACTTCAGCCTGCCGGTTCTGGCCGATATCCAGTTCGCCGCCCTGGCTTGTGGTGCGCATCCTTACAAGATTGTTCAATCCCACTGGCATGCATCGGCAACCGAAACGCTGATGGAGAAAATGGGCATTGACTGGCAGGCCAAGAAGGCAGAATTCGAGGTCTACCTGAAACAGGTGGAGGCAGGTAATTACGACAGCCTCTACGATCCACGCCTGGCCATCACCTCCGGGCCCGGGTTTGAACCGGTTAAACAAATCGCCAACACAGAACAGAGCTGAATATCATGTCAAAACCAATCCTGATCGTAGGGGGCGGACCGGCTGGTCTGGCCGCAGCACACTCACTGGCCACCTTTGGGCAGGCATGCATCCTGGTTGAGAAAGAGGACCGACTGGGCGGTGCGCCGATTCTTGAAGGTTACGCCAAGCTGGTACCTTCCGGTGAATGGGCCAGGGACGCCATCGGCGGCATGGTTGACCGCGCCGCAGGGCATGAACTGGTCGATGTCAAGACGGAAACCACGGTGACTTCTTTCACCGGCGAGATGGGTGATTTCACTGCGGTTCTCTCCAACGGGGACTCCGTTGATGTGTCCGCGGCGATCCTGTGCACAGGTTTCACCCACTTCGATTCCGCCAACAAGCCTGAATGGGGTTTTGGCACTTATCCTGACGTCGTAACGACCACCCAGGTCGAGCAGATGATTTCCTCGGGCAACGGTGTCCGCTGTCTGTCAGATGGTCGCAAACCCAAACGAGTTGCAATCTTGCTCTGCGTGGGCTCACGTGACCGCCAGATCGGCCGGGAGTGGTGCTCCAAGATCTGTTGCACGGTATCAGCCAACATGGCCATGGAGATCCGTGAAGAACTGCCGGATTGCCACGTCTATATTTACTACATGGATATTCGTACTTTCGGCCTGTATGAGACCAAGTACTACTGGAAGAGCCAGGAGGAATTCAAGGTCAAGTACATCAAGGCGCGTATCGCCGAGGTAACCTCGGATGGCGAAAAGTTGATCGTCAAGGGCGAGGACACACTGGTGAAGCGTCCGATCACGATTCCTTTCGACATGGTGGTCCACGCTATTGGTATGGATCCCAATGTTGATAACCCGCAGCTTTCAGAGGTTTTTGGCGTGGACCTGGAACCCCATGGTTACGTGGACAAGGCGAATAGCTACAGCGCTTCCGGCCTGACCAACAAGAACGGCGTCTTCGTTGCCGGCAGCGCGACTGGACCGGAAACCATTGACGATTCCATCGCGCAGGGCAAGGCTGCGGCGATGGCCGTGCTGGAGCAACGACAACTGTCAGCCCGGCTGGTCGGCTAAACGAGGCGGCCGGTGGCATCTCTTTTCCGCTCCCTTCAACCCAGCAAGCCTGCCGAGCTTGAGCGGCCCCGGCTGGATTTGAGTGGCCCGCTGCTGACCCGGGCATTTGAAACTGTGGTTCAGGGTACCGATGAGCAGGGCGGCATTGAATATTGGACCGATGCGCTGAAACTGAAGAGCAGGATGTTTCAGCAAGCCCTTGGCCAGGGGCACCCGGGGGATTTGCCGCTGGAGACGTTTAAAGGCTTGTGTGCGTTCATGGCCAGTGTGCGCCGCCGGATTGCCCCCTATCTTGAACAGCCCGCCTGGGATGAGCTGGTCGAGGCAATCGTCGGCTTGCTCGATGGTGCGAAAGACACTTCGACCACGGATGCCCGGATCGCGGCATTCTGCGCCCGTTTTCCGCAGGACAAGAAACACCGCTGGGTGCGCGACCTGGCCGCCGAGATCCTGCACAACGTCGATCCGGAACGCTATCCATTGATGCTGCGCTGGGTGTGGGACCGTAAGGCCAACACCGGTGTGATCCGTGAAATCTGGTTCGATGACGAAGTAGACAACATCACGATCAAGGTAGACGACGGTTACGCCACCTACCTGATGTTGCGTGAGGAGCTCAGCCAGTTTCTGAGTGACAATGGCGTGTTCCGCGACGTGATCTGGTACGTGGACCTGCTCAGCGCCAAGATTTATGCCGACTATATCGCTGCCCAGGGCGGCGTCTATCTGCGAGCAGATTTTTCCCATCCCGGCGACCCGATGGAACATACCCGCAGGCTGCTGGGACTGGACGGCGTCAAAGCCGGCAGCGGCCGCACCCGTTTGAAAGCCATCAATGGAGAGGCTTTCGTAATTGACGACAAGAACTTGCTGGAATAAACAATGCCCATTCATGAAAAATCCCTGATCCGTCCCGAGAACCTGAAGGTTCAGGAAAACATCGAACTCGAAGGTATCGATGTTTCCGGCCACTGGAGCACGTTTATCGAGAGCCGGGTAGTCACCGACTACAACGAGGCGATGGAAGAAGAAATCGCGGCTCTGCCGGGGGGTGAATTCATTCACCGCTGCTGGCAATGCGGTTCCTGCACCAACTCATGCACCGTGAACGCGATCAATGCCGATTTTAATCCCCGTTACTGGATTTACCTGATCCGGACGGGCATGGAGTCAGAACTGCTGCGTGACAAGGACATCATCTGGCAATGTGTCTCGTGCAACAAATGCACCTATGCCTGCCCCAGGGATGTCGTACCGGAGGGTGTCATGAAAGCTACTGCTCACTGGCTGGAACTAAAGGGTCACACGCCGAAATCACACTCGACCATCTTCGACGAAATCTTCAGTGAACAGGTCATCGAAACCGGCAAAATCGAGGATGGCAGGACCATCAGGCGTTACTTCAAGCAAACGGGTCAGGCCCTGCGGCAACCGTGGCTGGAAGAGATGGTCAAACGCCTGCTGCGCAACCTGCCCATCGGAATGCTGACGCGTATGGGGCTGGCGAATTTCATCACGCCCAAAACCGCTGGCTGGTCAGGCGCCCGTGACGCCATCAAGGAATATGTCTCTGAACAGGAAGCACATCATCGCAAAGTGCTGGGTCTGGATGACCTGGTCAAGGCTGCCGAGAACGAATTATGAAAAAGTCTGACAAGAAAGAGAAATACCAGGAGGTCGCCTACTATCCCGGCTGTGCGCTGGAGGGTAGTGGTCATGCCTACAACCGTTCAACCAAGGCTCTGGGTGAAAAACTCGGCCTGAAACTGAAGGAAGTGGACAACTGGAATTGCTGCGGCGCGATGGAAGTGAAAAACATCGATCCGAAACTCCAGACCTACCTCTCGTCACGGGTCATGTCGACGGCGGCCAACAAGATGAAAATGGACGTGGTGATGGCACCCTGTAACGGGTGTTATCACAACCTGAAAAAGGCGGAATACGACCTGGAAAACGACCAGGACTCGCGTGACGTCGTCGATCGGTTGTCAAAAAAGGCCGGGCATGAGACATACCAGGCGGGCCAGGTAGAAACGATCCATGCGCTGGACTGGGTCAAGGATACGATTGGCGAGGAAGGCCTGAAAGAGCGCGTCAAAAATTCGCTGGAAGGCATCAAGATTGCCAACTACTACGGCTGCATGTACACGCGTCCCCGGCACATCTTTCCGGAAAAAGACGCCGGTCCCGGCAGCGAATCTACCTCCAAACCCCACTTCATGGACGATTTGCTGGATGCTGCGGGCGCAGAGAACGTTGATTTCCCACTGAAGACTGCATGCTGCGGAGGTGCGCATACCCTGTCGGACAGTGATACCTCGACCCGGCTGGTCAGCAATATCCTGCAGACCGCCGAGGCAGCCGGAGCAGAGGTTATTGCGACGGAATGCCCGACCTGCCACAGCGGCCTGGAAATGCACCAGATTCGCGCCGAGAAAACACTGGGCATCAAGACCAACGTCAAGATCATTTACTTCACCCAGCTACTGGGCATGGCGCTGGGCCTGAAACCGAAGAAAGTGGGCTTGCACGAAAACGTATCGGATTCGTTTGATTTCGTGAAGAAGAAAGGTCTGGCCTGATGGAACTGAGCGAAATCGGCCAGCGGCTGGATACGCTGATCGCCCAGCCGCCAGCGCCCGAGGACGCCCCCGAACTGTTGTCGCTCGGAGAGAAAACCCTGGAACATTGGGTGATCGCGAAGGGCAGGGAACCCACCGATGACCTGCGCGAAGGGTTCCGGCTGCTTGCTTTGCATCGCCAGGGGGCAGACAAGGATCCCAGCTTTAATGCCTGCAGGGAGACCTGCAGGGAATTGGTCTATCACTACAATCTTCTGACACTGCCATCTGAGCAGGGCCCATCCGGGCAACAGGCACGGATGATGGCAATGGTGGCCAACCATCTGTTCCTGTTCATCAGCGGCAAGATGGAAACCGAACAACTGGGTGTTTTTTGCTGTGCGTCAAAACCTCTGCGGGAAACAGTTGACGTGAAGGGCAATGCCCATTAGAAAGTAAGACTGATTATTCAAGGAGACCCTGACTATGCCAACTGTACGAGGATGCAATCTTCCGGACAATTTGTTGTACGACGTTGAGAATCACACTTGGTTTACTGAGGTCGGGGACGGTTCGGTCAGAATCGGTATGACGACCATTGCCACGGCCATGGCCGGACAGTTGGTAGCATTCACGCCCAAGAAAATCGGCCGCAAGGTCCGGGCCGGGCGTTCCTGCGCCACAGTTGAATCGGGCAAGTGGGTCGGTCCCGCCAAGTCAGCGGCAGGCGGCGAAGTGATTGGAGTGAACGAAGCCATGCTCAGTAATCCCAGCATGGCCAACGAAGATCCCTACTCGGCCTGGATGGTTCAGTTGCAGCCGGAAGACTGGGACAGCGTCAAGGCTACCCTTACCCCTGGCAGTGATGTGGCCGGTCCCTACGAAGCGAAGATGGACTCGGAGGGCTTCGAAGGCTGCGGTTAGTCGACGTGGGTGTATCATGGGAGTATGAAAGTTTACTCCGCGATGGATCCTCTGACCGGTGAAATCAGCTACACCGACAGGAAACGTTATCTCTGGCTGTTATCGGTTCTGTTTCCGCTGATTCCGCTCGTCGGCATGGGCCTGATGCTCTGGACCGGTCAGCAGTGGACGTTGTGGATTCCGCTGATCTTCGTCTATGCCGGCATTCCCCTGCTGGATTACCTGTTCCCGAACGATCAAAGCAATCCGCCCGAACAGGTTGTCCCAGAGCTGGAGGCTGATCCTTACTACCGTTGGCTCAACCATCTTACGGTGCCACTTCACTTCGTCATCCTGTTCACGGGTGCCTGGTTTGCAGCCAGCCAGGACCTGGGCATTTCCGGATTACTGGCGCTCAGCTTGATTGTCGGTGCGATCAGCGGCTATGGCATCAATACCGGTCACGAACTGGGACACAAGAAAGAACCGGCGGATCGTCTCGCTGCCAGGGTCGTGCTGGCGGTCCCGTTTTATGGTCATTTTTCAATGGAGCACAATGTCGGGCATCATGCCGAGGTGGCAACGCCCGAAGACAGCGCCAGTGCGCGCTTCGGTGAGAGCATTTACCGGTTTGCGCTGCGTGAAATCCCGGGAGGGCTCCGCAGGGGCTGGCGGCTGGAAGGTGAGCGATTGCAGCGCCGTGGTTTCAAACAATGGAGCTGGCGCAATGAAATCCTGCAATCCTATGCACTTTCGCTGGTGCTGTACGGCGGTCTGATATACCTGTTCGGGGCAGGCATTTTGCCGTTTTTACTGATCCAGCTGGCCTTTGCCTGGTGGCAGCTGACCAGTGCGAACTACATCGAACATTACGGCTTGCTGCGGGCGAAAGGCAAAGATGGACGTTATGAACGATGCCAGCCACATCATTCCTGGAACGCCAATCACCTGGCGTCCAACCTGGTGACCTTTCACCTGGAGCGTCATTCAGATCACCATGCGTTTGCGGCCCGGCGTTACCAGTCATTGCGACATTTTGATGATGTTCCGCAACTGCCCAGTGGCTATTTCGGCATGTTCATTCTGGCCTATGTACCGTTTCTGTGGCGCAGGGTAATGGACCCCAGAGTACTCGAACTGGTCGATGGTGACATCGACCGGGTTAACACCGGGCAAATGTCCGGCGCTTAGGAGTTTACGCTCACTTTTGGTACTGAAAAGAACTTCAGTTCCTCCAGTTCCCGGTTGAGTAGATGTTCCTCCGGCGCCTGCTCGGCTGCCAGCTCCTCCGCGAGTTTTCTGGCTTCACTGAGAAATGCACCATACAGGGTTTTGCGCTCTCCTTCACTCAAGGCCCGTGACTGGTAACCCCGGCATTCGAGGGCGGCATCCAGTGAGAAACCTTCCAGGCAAACACAGTCGGCCTTGTGCAGCCAGGCGCCGGTGTGCATGTCGAAATCATAAAGTGACATGAAACGGTAACCCTGTTCTGCAACGAACTCGATGGCGTCGAGAATGTAATCCACCTCGATGTTGTCCATTGCATAATGCAGGCTGATACGGCACCAGCCGGGCTTGATGCCGGAGAACCCCTTGGTGATCCACTTGCGGTATTGCTCGGATTTTTCGTAACCGATGTCCAGCAAGCGGTGGCCGTAGGGACCTGCACAGGAACAGCCGGCGCGTGACTGAACGCCAAACAGGTCATTGAGCAGGGTGGTCACGAACTTCGGATGCAGGTATTTACCCCGGTGATCCCTGAGGTTGAAAGAAACGATGCTGATACGGCGGGCAGGATCAGGATTTCCCATGATTTCGATCGCAGGGTTGCCTTGCCACCGTTCGAAGGTCCGCTCCAGCAACTCGTGCTCCCTGGCTTCGATCGCCTGAACCCCGATGTGATCCTTGATCTGGAACGCCAGCCCGGCCTTGAGAATCTGCAACACGCCTGGCGTGCCGGCCTTTTCGCGCTCTTCGATATCTTCGATGAAGTCCTGGCTGGTCGGGCCGACGTAATCTACCGTCCCCCCGGCACTTACGCTGGGTGGCAGGTCCTTTTGATAAATGCGCTGGTTGAAGACCAGCACGCCGGTCGCGCCCGGACCGCCCAGGAATTTGTGCGGAGATATGAACACGGCATCGAGGGACGCGTCGCCCTCGTATTTAGCGGCTTCAGGACACATGTCGATTTCCACATAAGGCGCGCTGGCCGCATAGTCGAAACAGGCAATGGCATCGTAGCGGTGCAGCATCGCGGCAATTTCGTGAACAGGCGTGCGCATACCCGTGACATTGGATGCCGCTGAAAACGACCCGATGCGCTTGCGACCCTGGTAGGCGGGATCCTGCAGCAGCGTTTCCAGGTGGTCCAGGTCGATCGCCCCTTCGCTGTCCAGGGCAACCTCGACGACCGTGGCCAGGTTTTCACGCCAGGAGATTTCATTGGAATGATGCTCATAAGGTCCAACGAAGACAACCGGCTGGTGTTGCTTCAGGTAATCTTCAAAACGTGCGTCTGCTTCTTCTCCGAACAGCTCTTTGAGCATTCCGGTCAGGTTCCGGCGGGTAGCCGGCGGCAGCGCCACGCCGATGATCTGCTGCAACTTGTCGATGGCCCCGGTTGCACCGGTGCCGACCGAAACAATGCGACCGTCCGGCCCGGCGTTGACCGACTGCTTGATAGCCTGTTCCGCCTGCTCCAGCAAGTGGGTCATCGAGCGACCGCTGATGTCGTCCTCGGTATGTGTGTTGGCGTAAATTCGTTGCAGGTTTTGCAGGTATTTTTCGACCAGGTTCAGGCAGCGTCCGGATGCCGTGTAGTCGGCGTATACCATCAGGCGCTCACCGAACGGGGTGGTCACGGGGGCATCGGCGCCGATGACCTGGCTACGGAGGAAATCGAAATCGAGTTTGCATTGGGTATCCATTGCGCCATATTACCCGTCCGGGGCCGTTTTTGACATGCAAAAAGGATTGAATCCCGGGTCCAAAACGGCCAATCTAGTGGGATTGACTCATCCATTTATCAGCAGCACTGTCGATAGGAATCAAATTCATGCTCGATACACTCAAAACGACCCTGGAACTGAACCGTCCGGAACTCCTGCGGGAAGAGGCTTACGTCAACGGTGAGTGGCTATCCGCAGGCGATGGGCAGACTTTCAACGTGACCAACCCCGCCGATGGCTCGCTGGTCGCCACGGTGCCCCAGCTCGATGTCGCCGCCACGCGTAAAGCCGTTGAGGCTGCAAGTGCTGCATGGCCAGCGTGGCGATCAAAAACCGCCAAGGAGCGTGCCGCTATCCTGCGACGCTGGTTTGACCTGATACTGGAAAACAAGGACGACCTGGCTGCGATCATGACAGCGGAGCAGGGCAAGCCGCTGGCTGAATCAGCCGGTGAAGTGATGTATGGAGCCTCCTTCATCGAATGGTTCGCCGAGGAAGGAAAAAGAATCTATGGCGATGTCATACCCACGCACCTGCCCGATCGTCGCATTCTGACCATCAAGCAGGGGGTGGGTGTCGTTGCAGCGGTCACGCCGTGGAATTTCCCGAACGCCATGATTACGCGCAAAGCCGGACCCGCAATGGCCGCCGGTTGTCCGATCGTGATCAAGCCTGCATCAGAGACACCGCTTTCTGCGCTGGCGCTGGCCGTACTGGCGGAACAAGCCGGCGTACCGGCCGGGGTGTTCAATGTCATCACGACCACCGACTCTCGAGGCGTTGGAAAGGAATTGACGGAAAGCCCGCTGGTCCGGAAGTTCTCCTTCACCGGCTCTACCGAGGTAGGAAAGATCCTGATCCAACAGTGCGCGTCCACGGTCAAGAAAGTGTCGATGGAACTCGGTGGAAATGCGCCGTTCATCGTGTTCGATGATGCCGATGTCGATGCGGCCGTGCAGGGCGCCATCATCTCCAAGTACCGTAACGCCGGTCAAACCTGTGTCTGCGCCAACCGCGTTTATGTCCAGGCGGGGGTTTACGACGAATTTGTCAGCAAGTTTACCGAGGCGGTGAAACAGTTGAAGGTGGGTCGTGGTGAGGAGTCGGGGGTTAATATTGGCCCGATGATTTCCAGTGATGCGATTGACAAGGTTGAGGACTTGCTGAAGGACGCAACCGGCAAAGGGGCGGATGTCATTGAAGGTGGAGAGCGTCATGAACTGGGAGGCCTGTTTTACCGCCCCACCGTGGTCAGCGGGGTGACAGCGGACATGGCCTTCGCGACCGAGGAAATTTTCGGCCCGGTAGCGCCGGTGTTCAGATTTACCACTGAAGAAGAAGTCATCGAACTATCCAATGCCACGGAATTTGGCCTGGCCGCCTATTTCTATGCACGTGATCTGGGCCGCGTGTTCCGCGTGGCTGAAGCACTCGAATACGGTATGGTTTGCGTCAATGACGGCATCCTGTCGACGGAAGTGGCGCCTTTTGGTGGCGTCAAAGAGTCCGGAACCGGGCGTGAGGGCTCGAAATACGGCATGGATGAATATATCGAGATCAAGTACATCACGTTGGCCGGCATCAATAACTGACCGCGATTTCCGTAAACAGGAACACCCCTATGACGACTATTGACCTCAATTTTGTACGCAAGCAGTTCCCGGCTTTCAGCGAGCCTTCCCTGCAGGGCTTTTCGCACTTTGAAAATGCCGGGGGTTCCTATGCCTGCGAGCAAACCATCGACAGGCTTGACCGGTTTTACCGCGAGACCAAGGTTCAGCCTTATTACGCTTTC
>JAOUCS010000206.1 GCA_029859645.1 Lysobacterales bacterium
GAAAATCAGGTCCTCGATCGACGGCGTGTGGGCGCGCGTGATCGATTCGGTGCAGCCGGTGCACTCCTGGAAGGACAGCCAGATCACCGACTGGCGCCGGGCGTTGGCGATGCCCTGGGCGATGGCTGTTGCCGCGGTTGGCGGCAGGGCCATGATTGAGGCCGTATAGGATGCGTACTTCAGGAAGGTGCGGCGCGAAACACCGCGTTCCGTGAGCATCTCACCCAAAGTTTTCTTATCAGACATGGGTCGTCTCCAGTTCTTGTTTGAGCCGTGCAGCGGCTGCTTCAATATCGGCAGGATGGGTAATCAGGATTTCGGGTATGCGGCAGACCGAGATTTGCTCGGTAGCGATCTTTCCGCCGGCGCCCTTGTGGCGGATCCACCAGACACCGGGGTAGGTGGTTTCCCAGACCTCGGACTCGCCGGCCAGGTTCAACTGTGCCTGCAGTTCACCACGGCCCAGCACGTTTTCCAGTTGCTCGCGATCGGCGTCGCTCAGCGGCAGGCTGCGCAGGTCGATCGAACCGGACTGGCCGGCCTCGCTGAGGGCTTTGAGCAGCTGGTGTATTTCGGTCAGCACGGACAGAGCCATGCCGGTGGCGCGTTCGCTGAGACAGGGGGCGGCGCTATCGCGCTGCATCTTGCCATTGCCGGGTCAGGGAGGTGAGGGCATCGCAAGCCGCCGGGATGGCCGCCTTCACCTCGGGTGTTGGTTCCAGCCCCCACTCGGTGGAAGCGGGCTGAATGGCGATCAGCACGCGTTGCTCCGGGCTGCGGTCACGGATGGCGGCAGCGGAGAACAGGTCGTACAGGGCCACTTCGTGAACACTGCGCTTCTTGCCGGACAGCTGCCGGTCAATTTCCTGGCCACGGAAAATACGTATCGTTCCCGGTCGCTCGCCGATCTCTGAGGCATCAACGATAACCACCGCGTCGGCGTCCTCTATTTCCGGAAGCAGTGAAAGGCCGATGGTGCCACCATCGAGCACTTCAACATTGGGATCGGCTGGGGATAAGGATTTGAACAGTTCGGTGACGTGGACACCTATGCCATCGTCTTGCAACAGGGTATTGCCAATACCCATAACAAGGACCTTCCTGGCATCGGATGCTGTCATAACCGCTCACACACTATATTATAATATTAGGATAAACTAATACATTGTTATTCAAATCTTCTGGGTGCATCATATAGTCCTGATATACAAATCATATTGATCCTGATCAAATGATCTTGACCTTGATCAATCGACATCATGCGGATTTGAATTAAATTCATTTTCAGACATGAATTTGTTGGAGACCGATCATGTGCCTGGGCGTACCCATGCGAATCATCGAAATCAACGGCTTCAATGCCCGCTGTGAAGCGCGTGGTATCGAGCGCAAAGCCAGCCTGTTCCTGCTGCAGCACGAAGATCTGCAGGTGGGTGACCTGGTGATGATTCACGTCGGTAATGCGATCCAGAAAATGACCGAGGAGGACGCCCAGACCGCCTGGGACCTGTTTGATGAAATCCTCGAAGCGGAAGCGGCTCTCGATGCATGAGTTGTCGGTCTGCCAGGGCCTGATGCGACAGGTCGAACAGGTCGCCGCAAACAACAACGCAAAGTCTGTCAAACGGATTCTGCTGCGGGTCGGTGGATTGTCCGGGGTAGAACCGTCTCTTCTGCAGAGCGCTTTCGAGATCGCCCGGGCAGGCACTATTGCCGAGCATGCCGAGCTGGAAATTGAAGACGGGCCCATAGTGGTCAAGTGCCAGGAATGCGGAGCGAGCAGCGCCGCCAAACTGAACCGGCTGCTGTGCCAGTATTGCGGTGAGTGGCGGGTCAATGTTGTCGAAGGTGAAGAACTACTATTATTAAGTATGGACATCGAAACGGCGCAAAGCGCTGCAGAGGAAAGTCGACATGTGTGAGACTTGTGGTTGCACGATCACTCCCGGCAACGAGCACCTGGTCAAGCCGAAAGGCAAACTTGAGCATACCTCCGAGGGCAGGGCATCGATTGAAGTCCTGAGCGGCCTGCTGCACGAGAATGACCACCAGGCTGGTCACAACCGCGAGCACTTCGACCGCCACGATGTGCTGGCGATCAACCTGATGTCCTCGCCGGGCTCCGGTAAAACCGCCTTGCTCGAAGCCACCATCGAAGCCATCGGCGATGAGCTTTCAATCGGCGTGGTGGAAGGTGACCTGGAAACCGAGAACGACGCCCAGCGAATCCGCGCCAAGGGTGTGCCGGCCGTGCAGATCACAACCGGCCAGGCCTGCCACCTGGATGCGCACATGGTGCACGACGCATTGCACGAAATGGACCTGGACGACATTGACGTGCTGTTCATCGAGAACGTAGGCAACCTGGTCTGCCCCGCCAGTTTCGACCTGGGACATCATATTAATGTCACGTTGTTGTCGGTCACCGAGGGCGACGACAAGCCCGCCAAGTACCCGGTGATGTTCCGTGCCGCCGATGTAATGGTGCTGAGCAAGGCAGACCTGCTGGACGTGCTCGACGATTTCGATACCGGCAAAGCCGAGCGGCACCTGCGTGAGCTGGCCAACCCGGCCGATGTCATGACGCTGTCGGCGCGACGCCCGGAAACCCTCGGGCCCTGGCTTGACTGGCTGCGTGAGTCCGTGAAAGCAAAGCGTTCCGGCGAAGCCCTGAGTCCCCGCATCCAGCCGGACGGTGTCCACCTGCACGAACCGGCCTGAAGCCATGACCTCCGCCCGCACCTGGATGGATCGCATCCGCAGCCTGCCGCTGCCGGAAAAGGTGCGGGTGATGAATGTCTGCGGCGGCCATGAACGCTCCATCACCATGGCCGGCCTGCGCGGCGCACTGCCGGAGCAGGTCGAACTCATTCCGGGCCCCGGCTGCCCGGTTTGTGTTTGCCCCGAGGAAGACATTTATGCCGCCATCCAGCTAGCCCGCAACGGCATCATTGTCGCCGCATTCGGCGACATGTTGAGGGTGCCCTGCAACGCGCCAAAAGCCGAGCCGAGATCACTGGAGCAGGCCAGGGCCGCCGGCGGTGACGTCCGCCCGGTATCCTCGCCGGAGGAAGTGCTGGCCATCGCAGAAACCCATCCGGATGAAGAAGTCGTGTTCTTCGCAGCCGGTTTTGAAACAACGACGGCGCCGGTCGCCGGCCTGATCGCCAACGGCCTGCAAGCCGGCCTGCCGCCCAACCTCTCCATATTATTATCTGGCCGACTCACCTGGCCCGCCGTCGCCCTGCTGCTGGACAGCGATATCCCGGGCTTTGATGCGCTGGTAGCGCCCGGCCACGTTTCCACCGTGATGGGTCCGGAAGAGTGGGAGTTTGTGCCGAGGAAACACGGCATCCCGGCAGCAGTGGCCGGCTTCACCACAGAAAGCCTGCTGGCCGCCTTCTACTCCGTGCTGCGCCAGGTGATCGAAGACAAGCCTTTCCTGGACAACTGCTACTCCGCAGTGGCCCAGCCCGGCGGCAACCCGACCGCGCTGGCCGTGCTTGACCAGGTGATGGAAGTGACTGACGCCAATTGGCGGGGGATCGGCGTGATCCCGGGGTCCGGATTCACGTTGCGGCCAGAACTGGCAGACCTTGATGCGCGGGCAAGGTTCGGGATCAATCCTGACGAGGACCGCAAGCGGGCCGGAGAAATGCCGCCAGGCTGCGATTGCGCTCGTGTTGTTCTCGGCAAAATTTATCCCAACGAGTGCATCCTGTATGGCAGAGCTTGCACGCCGAGGAAGCCGATAGGGCCGTGCATGGTATCTGATGAAGGGGCCTGTCGAATATGGTGGAGCTCGGGGGTTCGGGAGAACGCTGAGGGGGCGGCGTGAGGATTTTTGCGG
>JAOUCS010000095.1 GCA_029859645.1 Lysobacterales bacterium
GGAATCTATATCATTCCCCACCTGCTGATGCGGGGTGGAGCAGTCTGGCAGCTCGTCGGGCTCATAACCCGAAGGTCGCAGGTTCGAATCCTGCCCCCGCTACCATGTTCTTTGAAAAGGCCCCAGCAGGGGCCTTTTTATTGGAGATTTGGTTGGAGTACTGGTGACAGTGATACTCCTTGAAGGGGGCCAGCGTGCCCTTTTTTTGTGCCCGGCTGAATAACAGGCCGGTAGATGATTACGGAGACGAGATTGAAATCTGTCAAGTTGACCAATCTGTTACAGCCCCTGGTTGAAGACCTGGGTTATGAGTTCGTTGGTCTTGAGCATGGCAGCAATCCAAAGAACCCGGTGCTGGTCGTCTACATCGACAAGCCAGAGGGTATCGCCGTCCAGGACTGTGAAAAGGTGAGCCGTGAAGTCGCTGCGCTGCTGGATGTCGAGGACCCGATTCCAGGTCACTACAGCCTTGAAATATCATCTCCAGGCCTGAAAAGACCCCTTTTTACGTTGGCTCATTTTGAGCAATTCGTGGGCGAAATCGCAAAAATTTCGCTGTATGCACCGCAAGAAGGCCGAAGAAAATTCAATGGTGAAATCCTGGGCGTGGTAGACGAACAGGTGAAACTCGAGCAGGACGGTACGGAAGTTTTGCTGGAATTGGGCAATATCGCCAAGGCCAGGCTCGTTCCTGATTACGACAATCTATTTGCAAAGAGAGAAGAGGCACGATGAGCAAAGAAATCCTGCTGGTTGTGGACGCTGTTTCCAACGAAAAAGGCGTTGCCAAAGACGTCATATTCGAAGCGCTGGAAGCAGCGCTGGCTTCGGCGGCGCGAAAACTCAGTGAAGAAGAACGTGATGTGCGTGTTGCCATCGATCGAAGCACCGGCGAATATGAAACCTTCCGCCGTTGGGAAGTGATCGAAGATGATGAAGAGATGGAATTCGAAGATGCGCAGATCTATCTCGCTGCTGCGCGGGAAATAGACCCGGAGATTGAAGTCGCCGGGTTTATCGAAGAGCCCATGGAAAACGCGGGCTTTGGCCGAATTGCAGCCCAAACCGCCAAACAGGTCATCGTGCAGCGCGTCCGGGAAGCGGAACGCGCCCAGGTCGTTGAAGAATACGAAAGCCGTGCCGGAGAGTTGATCAACGGCATCGTCAAGCGGGTGGAACGGGGTAATGTCTATCTCGATCTGGGTGGCAATGCCGAAGCCTTTATTTCCCAGCGAAACATGATTCCGGGAGAATCTGTTCGTCCGGGTGATCGTTTGCGCGCTTTCTTGTATGAAGTCAAGGCAGAACCACGGGGACCACAGTTGTTCGCCAGTCGTACGATTGTCGAATTCCTGGTCGCCTTGTTTGAGCTCGAGGTGCCCGAAATCGGCCAGGACCTGCTGTCCATCATGGGCGGAGCACGTGACCCCGGCCGCCGCGCCAAGATCGCCGTGCGTTCGAACGACAAGCGCACCGACCCGATCGGCGCCTGTGTCGGTATGCGGGGTTCGCGCGTTCAAGCCGTGTCCAACGAGTTGGCGGGCGAACGCATCGACATCATTCTATGGGATGACAATCCGGCACAGTTCGTGATTAACGCGATGGCGCCGGCCGAGGTAGCCTCCATTGTTGTCGACGAAGAAAACCAGTCGATGGATATCGCCGTCGAAGAGTCCAACCTTTCACAGGCAATTGGGCGCGGTGGCCAGAACGTGCGCCTGGCCAGCGAGCTTTCCGGTTGGGAACTCAATGTTCTGACCATCGAGCAAGCTGAACAGAAAGGCGAGGAAGAGGCTCACAAGATCCTGGACCGATTCATGCAAAAACTGGATGTTGGCGAGGATGTCGCGAATATCCTGGTGCAGGAAGGCTTCAGTAACATTGAGGAGGTCGCGTATGTGCCCGAATCCGAATTGCTCGAGGTGGAGGAATTTGATGAAGAAATCGTCACTGAGATTCGCCGTCGAGCGCGGGATGCACTGCTGACGCAGCTTATCGCCAAGGAAGAAGTCCTTGACGAGAACGCTCCGGAGGATGACCTCATGCAACTTGAAGGAATGTCCGAAAGGCTTGCATTCAGACTGGCGGAGAAAGGCGTGCGTTCCCAGGAAGACCTGGCGGAACTGGCGGTCGATGAACTGATCGACATTAATGAAATGAGCGAAGAAGATGCCGCGGCGTTAATCATGGCCGCCCGCGCACCCTGGTTCGCGGAAGAATAAACAGCCGGTCCGCTAAGCTGTAAATTTTAGGAGCTTAATATGTCCAAAGTAACCGTTTCACAACTGGCCGATGTACTTGGGGTCGATAGTAGTAAGCTGTTGACGCAGCTTAACGACGCCGGTATTGCAGCCAGCAGTGGTGACGACGCGGTTTCCAACGATGACAAGAAAAAGCTGCTTGCCTATTTGCGAGCAAGTCATGGAAAAGTGGAAAGCGATGCAACGGCGCCGCGTAAGGTGACACTCAAGCGGAAAACTGTCAGCGAGTTGCGCGTTTCGGGGCAGGGTCCCAGGGCAGCGACACGCACCGTTAACGTCGAAGTCAGGAAACGCCGGACTTACGTTAAGCGCGAAGTGGTCCAGGAGCAAATGGGCACACCGGACGCTGATCGCGAGGAAGCCAAGAAGTTGCTGGAAGAGTCCCGCGCCAAGCGGGCTGCCGAAGAGCAGGCAGTTAAAGATGCTGCGGACAAGGTGCGCAGAGAGCAGGAAGAAAAGGAACGCGCGATCGCCGAAGAGCAGGCGCGCCAGCAGGCTGAAGAAAAGAATCGTCAGGCAGCCGAAGAACAAGCCAAGCAGGAAGAAGCAAGGAAGCGTGCACAAGACGAGGAACGCAAGCGCGAGGAAGAGCGTACACGCAAAATTGCCGAAGAAAAACGTCGTCGCGAACAGGAGAAAAGCAAGCCCAAGACCCGCTATGGCCGCAAGGAGTTACACGTGGCCAGTGGCGCTGCGGCACGTCGTCGCAAGCCTGGTCTGCGCGCCCGTCCATCGTCATCAAGGCCTTCGGAACATGGTTTTTCCAAGCCCACGGCGCCGGTACTGCGTGAAGTAGCCATACCCGAAGCAATCACGGTTTCCGACCTGGCCAAGCAAATGGCCGTCAAGGCTGGCGAAGTCATCAAGGTACTGATGCAAATGGGCATCATGGTGACCATCAATCAGAGCCTGGACCAGGACACTGCAATCCTGGTCGTTGAGGAGATGGGCCACACGGCGGTTGCTGCCGAGCAAAAAGACATTGAGCAGGAACTGGTCGCTGTTGAACCGGAAGCTGAAGGCGCCGCTGTTCCGAGGCCACCGGTAGTGACCGTCATGGGTCATGTCGACCACGGTAAAACCTCATTGCTGGATCATATCCGCCATTCACATATTGCTGATGCCGAAGCGGGCGGAATTACCCAGCATATTGGCGCCTACCATGTAAAAACGGACCGGGGCATCATTACTTTCCTCGATACACCAGGCCATGCCGCTTTTACGGCCATGCGGGCGCGTGGCGCGCAGGCGACGGATATCGTGATCCTGGTGGTCGCGGCGGACGACGGTGTGATGCCTCAGACCAAGGAAGCCATCCAGCATTCACGGGCGGCCGGAACGCCGATCATCGTGGCTATCAACAAGATCGACAAGCCGGATGCGGATCTTGATCGGGTGCGTACAGAATTATCCAAGGAAGAAGTCATTCCCGAGGAATGGGGCGGCGAAGACATCTTTGTCAATGTATCTGCCAAGTCCGGAGAGGGTGTAGACACGCTGCTCGAGAGCGTTTTGCTGCAGGCGGAAGTCATGGAGCTCACCGCCAACCCGGATGCCAGCGCCCGTGGTGTAGTGGTTGAATCCAGCCTGGACAAGGGGCGTGGCCCCGTGGCTACGCTGCTGATCCAGCAAGGCACGCTGAAACGCGGAGACATGATCCTTGCCGGACAGGAATATGGCCGGGTTCGCGCCATGTTCAACGAGAGTGGCGATACCATCGAATCGGCCGGTCCATCCATGCCGGCGGTGGTGCAGGGCCTGTCGGGCGTACCTGCAGCGGGTGACGAAATGCTGGCTGTGGCCAACGAACGAAAAGCCAGGGATGCTGCGTCGCAGCGACAGGATCGTCAACGGGAGAGCCGCCTGGCGCGTCAGCAGGCAGCCAACCTGCAAAACCTGTTCGATAACATGGGCAAGGAAGAGCAGACCAACGTCAACCTGCTGATCCGGGCCGATGTGCAGGGCAGTGTCGAGGCACTGCGGGATGCGCTGACCAACCTCAGTAGCGAAGAAGTAAAGGTTAATGTGGTTGCTTCCGGCGTTGGCGCGATTACGGAAAATGATGCGTCACTGGCCCAGGCGTCCAATGCCATTATCATCGGCTTCAATGTCCGGGCCGACGCAACGGCGCGCAAAGTCATCCAGGAGCACGAGCTGGACCTGCACTATTACAGCGTGATCTACGATGCCATCGACGAAGTCAAGAAAGCCATCTCGGGCCTGCTGGGCACCGAGGTCAGGGAACAGATCATCGGCCTGGCCGAGGTCAAGGACGTGTTCCGTTCTTCCAAGCTGGGCGCCATCGCCGGTTGCCTGGTGGTCGAAGGTGTCGTCAGGAAGGACAACCCGATCCGCGTATTGCGGGACAACGTGGTAATTTTTGAAGGTGAATTGGAGTCGTTGCGCCGATTCAAGGATGACGTCAAAGAGGTACAGTCCGGTGTCGAATGTGGTATCGGTGTGAAAATGTACAACGATGTCAGGCCGGATGACCATATCGAATGTTTCGAGCGCGTCGAAATTGCCAGGACCCTTTGAGGATAGCCTGCCGTGCCTCGTGAATTCAACCGCTCGGAGCGGGTGGCCGGAACCCTGAGGAGGGAACTGGCCCAGCTGATCCAGATGGAAGTGAAGGACCCGGAAGTGGGTTTTGTCGGTCTTTCTGACGTCGAAGTCACGCGCGACCTGTCGCACGCCAAGGTGTTTGTAACGGTATTTGAAACAGACAAGGCAGAAGCCAGCATCAAGGCGCTGAATCGCGCTGCGGGTTATCTGCGCCGCCGGCTCGGGCAGGAGATGCGTATTCGCTCGGTGCCGGAATTGCATTTTCAGCACGATGCATCGGTTGAGACAGGACAACGCATGGATAGCCTGATCAACGCAGCAGTTGCGTCTGACCGGGACGAATCCGAGGACCTGGAGCGCGACGAGGAAGAATGAGCCGCAGGCGCAAGGGCAGGGATGTCCACGGAATTATCCTGTTGGACAAACCGGCCGGCTTTTCATCCAACCAGGCCGTGCAGAAAGTCCGCTGGCTGCTGCAGGCCCGCAAGGCAGGTCACACGGGCAGCCTCGATCCTTTCGCAACCGGCATGCTACCCATTTGCCTCGGTGAGGCCAGCAAAACAGCAGGATTCATGCTGGATGCCTCGAAGACCTATCTGGCGGAAGCTTTTATTGGACAGGCCACCACTACCGGTGATATCGAAGGTGACGTTTGCCTGGAGCAGCCGCTGCCTGCAATCGACCCGCAGCTGATCGAAGACGTGCTGGCCAGCTTCTGCGGCGAGATTGAACAGGTTCCGCCCATGTACTCTGCGCTGAAACACCAGGGGCAGCCGCTGTACAAGCTGGCACGTGCGGGGCAGGAAGTCGAGCGTAAACCTCGCCCGGTAACCATTCATTCACTGGATTTAGTGGACTGGAAGCCGCCCCTTTTAACTTTCAAAGCGCATTGCTCCAAGGGCACCTATGTGCGGACGCTGGCAGAAGATATTGCGGCCGGACTGGGGAGTTGCGCCCATTTAAAAAACCTGCGGCGCATCGATGTCGAGCCATTCAGAGAAAGGGATATGATCAGCCTGGAAGCATTGGAGAACGCCGTCCAAGCCGGCAAGCTGGAACAGATCCTGCAGCCGGTGGACGCCGGCCTGGTGCACTGGCAATGGCTTGAACTGGACGCTGAATCCGCGATTCGCTTCAGTCACGGTAATCCGGTGGAGACTGACAGCGACAAAGCCGGACTGATCCGGGTGCGCGACGCCGCCGGTAAACTGCTTGGCATCGGCGAGATGACCGCTCAAAAGCTACTCAAACCCAGGCGCATCATGCACCTGTGATGCAAACGAAGGGTGCCAGGCAGAGTGGTTTTGTCAAAGGCAAAGAATTGCTGCCTGACACCCTCCGCGTTTTGCCGTCAAATAGCTTGTTTATCTGCAGAACTCGGTATATCATACGCGCCTCATAACCACCGGGGCTTCGAAGTTTTTGCAAAGACCCTTGTTTTACCGGGAATTTTCCGGCGGGTTTTTCCAAAGGCTTCGCGGCTCTAGATATGGAGAAGGAACCATGTCTTTTGATGCAGAAGCAAAAGCAAAAATTGTCAGCGAGTACGCTCGTTCAGAAACTGATACAGGATCACCTGAAGTCCAGGTTGCCTTGTTGACGGGCCGTATCCAGTACCTCACCGACCATTTCAAAGCTCATAAGGGCGATCACCATTCACGCCGCGGATTGCTGCGCATGGTGAATCAGCGTCGCAGCCTGCTCGATTACCTTAAGAATAAGGATATCGAACGGTATCGCGACCTGATCAAGCGCCTCGGCTTGCGACGTTAACAAAACGTCGTTGCATCACGACTGGCCTTCGCTCTGGTAGATGGTTCATCTGCCGGAGCGTTCGTGTATACAGCTTTTAAACAATACAAACAGGAAATTGTCCAGTGAATAAACTGACCAAGACGTTCAAATACGGTGACCAGGAGGTCACGCTGGAAACCGGGCAAATCGCCCGCCAGGCCAGCGGTTCCGTGATGGTATCCATGGGTGACACACGAGTAATGGTTACCGTGGTAGGCCGCAAGGAAGCCGATCCGGGGCGCCCTTTCTTTCCCCTGACGGTAAATTACCAGGAAAAATTCTACGCGGCAGGCCGTATTCCCGGTGGGTTCTTCAAGCGTGAAGGTCGCCCGACGGAACATGAGACGCTCATTTGCCGTTTGATCGATCGCCCGATCCGCCCGCTGTTTCCAAAAGGTTTCATGAACGAAGTGCAGGTCATTGCGACACTGATGTCTTCAAACCCTGATATCAGCGGCGACATTCCGGCACTGATCGGCACCTCTGCCGCTCTCGCTTTGTCGGGAATGCCTTTCAACGGCCCTATTGGCGCAGCCCGGGTCGGTTACATCGGCGGCAACTACGTGCTTAACCCAACCGCTACCCAATTGGAAGAGTCTGATCTCGACCTGGTGGTCGCCGGCACCGAAAGCGCTGTGCTGATGGTTGAATCTGAAGCGAAACTGCTTTCGGAAGACGTCATGCTGGGCGCGGTTACGTTTGGTCACGAGGCTTCAAAAGCCGTTGTCCAGGCAGTCAAGGAACTGGCAGAAGAAGTGGGTGTTGAAGCCTGGCAATGGGAAGCACCGGCCGCCGATGAAGGTCTGGCCGCCAAGGTTGCCGAACTGGCGACCCAGGGTCTGAAGGACGCTTACGCGATTGCAGACAAGATGCAGCGCCGCGACGCCATTGGCGAGGTCAAGAACTCAGTGGTTGAGGCATTGTGCAGCGAAGAAGACGAAGATGCACCTTCACAGGGTGATGTATCCGGAGCATTTTCCAAGCTGGAAAAATCTCTGGTCAGGGAACACATTCTTTCGGGCAATTCCCGTATTGACGGCCGCGACCTGAGCACGGTCCGCCCGATCAGTGTCGAGTGTGGTGTACTGCCCCGGGCACATGGTTCAGCGCTGTTCACCCGTGGTGAAACGCAGGCCATCGTTGCCACGACGCTGGGCACAGGCCGTGATGCACAGATCATCGATGCGGTAACCGGCGAATACAAAGATCCGTTCATGCTGCATTACAATTTCCCGCCGTTCTGCGTGGGTGAGACCGGCTTCATGAGTGGTCCAAAACGCCGTGAAATCGGTCATGGCCGCCTGGCGCGCCGTGGTGTTTCAGCAGTGCTGCCCACCATGGAAGATTTTCCTTATGTCATTCGCGTGGTTTCAGAAATCACCGAGTCCAACGGTTCAAGCTCTATGGCTTCAGTCTGCGGTACGTCACTGGCGCTGATGGACGCTGGTGTTCCGGTCAAGGCGCCGGTAGCCGGAATCGCGATGGGCCTGATCAAGGAAGGCGATCGTTTCGCCGTCCTTTCCGACATCCTTGGTGACGAAGACCACCTCGGTGACATGGACTTCAAGGTTGCCGGAAGTGAAGAAGGTATCACCGCTCTGCAGATGGATATCAAGATCGAAGGCATCAACGAGGAAATCATGAAGATTGCCCTGTCACAAGCACGTGATGGCCGTAATTTCATCCTCGGTGAAATGAACAAGGTCATCAGCGAGACCAGGAGCGAGATGTCCGAGTTCGCTCCCCGCCTGATGACCATCAAAGTGCATCCGGACAAGATTCGCGACGTGATCGGTAAGGGTGGTGTGACCATCCGTTCGATTACTGAAGAAACGGGTTGTACGATCGATATCGCTGATGACGGCACCGTGACCATCGCATCGGTCAACAAGGAAGCTGCGGACGAAGCGCGCAAGCGTATTGAGCAGATCACCGCCGATGTTGAACCTGGCCAGGTATTTGAAGGCAAGGTCATCAAGATCATGAATTTCGGCGCGTTTGTTTCGCTGACCCCGGGCCGCGATGGCCTGGTTCACATCTCTCAGCTTTCTGAAGAGCGTGTTGAAAACGTCACCGACGTGGTCAAGGAAGGCGATATGGTCAAGGTCAAAGTACTTGAAGTCGACAAGCAGGGCCGCATTCGCCTGAGCATGAAGGCAGTGACCGACGAAGACTGATTCGGCCGCAAGGTCAGATGCAAAAACGGCGCTCTGTGAGCGCCGTTTTTGTTTCGGCAGCACCTGTCCTCGGGAGGCAAGGCTTCAAACCACCCTGATGAGCTGGTCCAGGACGGGGTCGGGTTTTTCAGCCAGTAAAGCGTGGCCTGAGCCCTTCAGAATCACCTGTTCGGCATTGGGCAGTGCCGACACTACCTTCATCGCCGAGCGAACGGGCGTAAGCATGTCGCGTTCTCCCAGTATCAACAGGGCAGGGCAGGCAATATCGGCCGCATGCTCCAGCCCTTCGATATATTCATTGCAGGCATTGAGATCGGTGTAGATCACGCCGGGGCCGGCTCTTTCCATCAGGCGCATGCCTCCGCCCAGCATCCAGTTGCCCGGGGTTGCGTTTCCCCCAAGCTGGGCCGACTTGCTGTAACCCCAGTAATTGAGCATCTCAATGGCTTCATGCTTGCCGTGTCGTGCCTGTTCGAGCAGGAATTCTGAAACCGGCATCGGGACCGTGACGCCGACCAGTGCGATGGCGCGAACCCGATCCGGGTGCCGTGCCGCGGTGGCGATTGCGATCAGCGATCCAAGACTGTGACCGACCACTGAAGCCCGCGAGAGACCTGACGCATCGAGGACCTGAACTGCCCAGTCGGCCATCGCTTCGATGGACTGCAGCGGTTGTCCTCCGGATCGCCCGTGTCCCGGTAAATCCACTGCCAGTACATTGCGATCATGGCGGGCAAAATAGCGCGTCGGCAATACCCAGATGGTATGGTCCTGGCCCGTGCCATGTATGAATAAAACCGTATCCTTGTCGGGGTCAGGTTTCTTGTTTCCGGTCGCCACATAGACTTCGTGGCCATTGATTTCCAGTTGCATTCTGGTTGTCCTGCCTACGCTTTTTGAGACGCTCGGAGAGCTTGCCCGATGTCTTCGATCAGGTCGTCGATATCCTCGATTCCAACCGAGATTCGGACCAGCCCCTCGCTGATACCGGCGGCCTTGAGGGCGGCCGCGTCCATTCGGTGATGAGTTGTGCTGGCGGGGTGAATGATCAGGGTCTTGGCGTCTCCGATGTTGGCAAGGTGGGATACCAGTTCGAGCCGCTCGATAAAGCGTTGACCGGCCGGCCGGCCGCCTTTGACACCAAAACAGAATACCGCGCCTGACCCCCTGGGCAATAGGGTTTTTGCCAGTTTGTGATCCGGGTGGCCGGGGAGTTCGGGATACACGACCCACTCGACCGCCTCGTGCTCGTCCAGGTGCGTGGCCAGTTGTCGTGCGTTATCCACGTGCTTACTCATCCTTAAAGGCAGCGTTTCCAAACCCTGCAAAATCAGGAAGGACGTCATTGCGCTCATGCAGGCGCCAAAGTCGCGGGCGCCTTCCTTGCGGGCGCGGGTAATGAAGGCCGCCGGTCCAAACTCTTCGGCAAAATCCAGGTCGTGAAAACCTTCATAGGGTTCGGTCAGCGTGGGAAAAAGGCCCGAAGCCTCCCAGTCGAAAACGCCGCCATCAACCAGCAGGCCGCCGATAACAACACCATGGCCGCTAAGGAACTTGGTCGCCGAATGCATCACGATATCGGCGCCCTGGTCAAACGGCCGGCACAGGTAGGGCGTGGTGAACGTCGAGTCGATCATCAGCGGCAGTCCAGCCTCATGAGCAACTTCCGCGATCTGCGGGGTATCGAATACTTCAAGACCCGGATTACCCAGGGTTTCGCCAAAAAGCAAGCGGGTATTGGGGCGTATCGCCTGCCTGAATGCATCGGGATCACGGGGATCAACGAAAGTAGTTTCAATGCCGAACCGCGGCATGGTGTAAGCCAGCAAATTGTGTGTGCCGCCATACAGCGACTGGGATGACACGATATGTGAGCCCGCCCCCATCAGGGTCGCAACGGCCAGGTGCATGGCCGCCTGTCCGCTGGCCGTTGCGATGGCCCCCACGCCGCCTTCCAGGGCGCAAATCCGCTCTTCAAGAACGGCGTTGGTCGGATTGGATATCCGCGAGTAGACGTGTCCGGTGCGCTCGATATTGAAAATTGATGCCGCGTGGTCGGTATCTTTGAAAACATAGGACGCTGTCTGGTAGATCGGCGTGGCCCGTGCGCCAGTCGTGGGATCAGGCCGCTGACCGGCATGCAGGCTGAGCGTATCCAGGTTATAAGTGCGTGGCTTGGCCATAAATCGATTCCTGATGAGGGAAATATCAACGATAATTCTACTTCGAAACAGAGGCCGGTCGAGAAAAACCATGCTCAATAACAAGAATAATCGCTTGCTGATGATATTGATTGTCATCGTGATGGCTTGCGGACTGCTTGCAGCCCGGATCCAGACGTCCGCCGGCCGGGTAGTGGTCACGGATATCAAGATCCCGACGCAGAACGGACAGTGGGTGGTCGGCGACCTGTTCAAACCACGTTCGGCGACCGCGGAAAGCCCCGCTCCTCTGGTTGTTGTCGTGCCCGGCTTTCAACGCTCTAAAGAAGCCCTGGCGAATATCGCAATCGAGCTTGCCAGGCGCGGAATCGTGGTTATCTCAATCGACCCTTACGCCCAGGGCCGCTCCAGTTCCTCGATGAGTCGCAGGGCGGCAACTACCGAGGGTTACGGGATGTTCGCAGTCGTTGACTACGCGGCGAGCAGCGAAAACCTGAATTACATCGACAAAAGTAAAATAGCCGCAACCGGGCACTCGGCCGGGGGCAATGCTGCGATCCGTGGCGGTAATTACTTCGGTAAGAAGGCGCGCCTCAGTGGCGAACCGAGCAAACTTCATTCCGTTTTCGTTTCGGGTTATGTACTGACCTTGCGAGAGGATGTGCTGAAGGATGTCCGTTCCAATATCGGGGTCAGTTACGCTTTTTACGATGAGGGCGCCTACCGCAATGAACTGAAGAACGGGGACATGCGGTTCGCCCCGGAGGCGCTGCGTGTCGTCAACCTGGGGCGCTCGTCGGACCTGCCTGAACTTGCCGAGGTCGAATTGGGCCGCTACTACGGCGAACTGGAGGACCGGACCCTGCGGGTGGTGCACAACGAGAGAATTCTGCACCCGTTCCAGCCCTACATGGCCGAGGCTACCGCAAATCAGTTGGAATTTTTTGAAAAAGTCTTTGAACTGGATTTCGATTTGTCCAGCCGCGACCAGGTCTGGTACTGGAAAGAGATACTCGGAGCCATTTCGCTGATTGCGGCCATGGTTTCGTTGATTCCGTTGTCCCGCATACTGTTGGAAGCGCCCTATTTTCGTCCGCTGGTTGCCGCCGTGCCGCCGGCTCTGCCCAGGCCGAGGGGCAAGGGCAGGGTGTTGTTCTGGAGCCTGTTTGTTTTCGCGGCCCTGGTAGCCTGTTTTTCCTATATACCGATGGCGGAGCTGTCGCAGAAGCTGTTCGTGGACGCGTCCAGCCGGCAGATGACGTGGTTTTTTCCGCAACGCATGAATAACGCGGTCATGCTGTGGGCGTTATTGAACGGAACCCTCGGCTTCGCGCTGTTTTTCGGCAGTTATCATTTTTTTGGAAAGCACCATGGCGTCAGACCGGCAATGTGGGGTGCGGCGATCAGTGGTTTACAACTGTTCAGAACGTTCATGCTGGCGCTGGCCCTGTATTTTTACTATTTTCTGCTGGTTTTCCTGGTGTATTTCCTGTTCCACGTCGATTACAACTTCCTGTTCATGGGGGTTCGGGTGTTTCGGCCGGACCTGCTGATCCTGTTGTGCATGTACGCTCCGCTGTTCTTCATTTTTTTCCTGTCCAATTCGCTCAGGGTCAACGGCGCCATGCGGGTGAACGGTGACCCGGAATGGAAAAGCATGCTGCTGGCGGGCATTGCTAATTCGCTTGGCCTGTTTCTGATTGTGCTGGTCCAGTACATCACTTTCGCGGTAACCGGAACCGTGTATTGGACCGACGGCTGGCTCTACGTCAACCTGCTGTTCGCAGTGGTGCCCATGATGTTCGTGCTGCCGTACTTCAACCGGTACTTCTTCCGGGTGACCGGCCGAATCTACCTGGGACCGATGGTGACCTGCCTGATTTTCATCATGGTGCTGATCTCGAACACCGTGTTTTACCTGCCGCTTTGATGGATTCCAGCTCTTGCAGACAGCGTTCTCTTGTTGCCTGCAGGGAGTCCAGAACTGGCAGGATCTCAGCTTCGTTCCTGCGCCACTTTTCCGGGTCGGGAGGCGTGTGGGTAAAGCGTGAGTGAGGCAGGTTTCCGCTGATACGCTGTTGTAGCCGGTTGTCC
>JAOUCS010000096.1 GCA_029859645.1 Lysobacterales bacterium
TCAGGGGCGGCGTAAACGCCAAAATCAATCGCGGTTCGCCCGGTGATGTCGGCGATGTTCAATGCATACGGGTTGCCGAAACGAGCCAGCCAGGCCTGCGCATCTGCCTCTTCATCGCGGTAGTTAAGGCCCACCACCCGGATCAGACCCGAACGAGCCAATTCCTCGATGACCGGGTGTTCCACCCGGCAGGTCACACACCAGCTTGCCCACACATTCAGCAGGAAGGGCGTGCCGATAAGCTCGTCATGGGACACCATGACTTCGGGCTGCCCAAGCACCGGCAACGTGAATTCAGGCATTTTCTTGCCGATCAACGGTGAGGGAATTTCGGTCTTGTGGTCGGCAATCTTAAGGCCCACGGCAAGCAGTATACCGAGCGCCAGGAACAGAATGACCGGGACCAGCCTGCCAATCATGCCGGCGCCTCCGCGAGATTCGCATCGGCCGCGCCGTGTTTGACGGTTTCACTGACCGGCCTGCGATAACGGCGGTCACTGGCGGCCAGGAATCCTCCGGCCATCATCAACAATGCGCCAATCCAGATGAAGCGGATGAATGGTTTGTGGTACAGCCTGACCGCCCAGGCCGTGCCGCGTTCGTCCAGTGGTTCGCCCAGCCCGACATACAGATCCCGGGTCAGGCCCGGATCGAGTGCGGCTTCGGTCATCACCTGGCCACTGGAATAGCGTCTTTTCTGTGGATACAGGCTGGTCACGCGCTCTCCGCCCTTGTAGACGATGAACTCGCCTTCATCCGCCACATAGTTGGGCCCGCGAACCCCGCGTGTGCCCTCAAAGACAAAGGTGTAACCGGCCAGTTCAAATGAATCTCCGGCAACCATGCGCAGGTGTTTTTCCTGGCTCACCGGGTTGGTCAGCGAGGCGCCAATCAGGAACAGGCCGACACCAAAGTGGGCAATGATCATGCCGGTTTCACTGCGTCCGGGCCGACGGCCCGGCATCGAGCTCATCCGTTCGCGGTAGTACCGCAGGCAACTGGCCATGATCCAGAAACCGCCTGCGACGCCTGCGATGCCCCAGCCGCCCGCCGTGGGCAGCAGGAAGTAAGTTGCCACACCGCCAACCAGGGCAACGAAAGCGGGCACATATAATTCACCCATCAGCCGCTTAAGACTGTCTTCCTGCCAGCGGGAATAAAAGCCGAACGGCAATAGCACCGCCAGCGGCACCAGCAGCAGGGCGAACAGGGTTCCGAAGTAGGGCGGACCCACTGAAATTTTGCCGGCGTCCAATGCATCCAGCAGCAGCGGGTACAAGGTTCCGGTCAGCACCATGGCTGCCATTACCACCAGTACCAGGTTGTTGATCAACAACAGGGTTTCACGGGACAGGCCTGCGAAATTGCTGCCCTGAACCATGCCAGGGGCGCGGATCGCGAACAGCAGCAGGGAGCCGCCAACAACCACCACCAGGTAAGCCAGAATGAACACACCGCGGGTTGGGTCAGAGGCAAACGCATGCACGGAAGTCAGAACGCCGGAGCGGACCAGGAAGGTGCCGAGCAGGCACAATGAGAATGCCGTGATGGCGAGAATCAGCGTCCAGTTTCGGAACGTGCCGCGCTTCTCGGTGACCGCCTGTGAATGAATCAGGGCTGTGCCGACAATCCAGGGCATGAAGGAGGCGTTTTCTACCGGATCCCAGAACCACCAGCCGCCCCAACCCAGTTCGTAGTAAGCCCACCAGCTGCCCAGCGCGATACCGAGTGTCAGGAAAGCCCAGGCAACATGCGTCCAGGGCCGTGACCAGCGCACCCACTCCCGCGTGACCTGTTGTCCCAACAACGCGGCGACAGCAAATGCAAATGAGACGGAAAAGCCCACATAACCCATGTACAGCATCGGCGGATGAATGATCAGCCCGGGATCCTGCAATAGTGGATTGAGGTCCAGCCCGTCCACAGCCTGTGGAATCAGGCGGCCAAATGGGTTGGAGGTGAAAATTACGAACAGCAGGAAGCCGGCGGAGATCCAGCCGAGCACGGCCAGCGTGCGGGCGCGAAAATCATCCGGCAGTTTTTTACTGAATATTGCGACGGCGAATGTCCACAGGCACAGGATAAGTTCCCACAGCAGTAATGAGCCTTCATGAGAGCCCCAGACTGCTGAAAACCGGTATTCCAGGGGCAACTGGAGGTTGCTGTTCCGGGCGACATATTCAACGGAAAAATCCTGAACAATGAAAGCCCAGGTCAGGATGATGAAAGACACGGCGATCAGGAAGAACTGTGCAACCGCGCCAGTCTGCCCGACTCGCATCAGTTTCTGATTGCCATTGGAGGCGCCGATCAGGGGCAGAGTTCCCATGGTCAACGAGATCAGCAACGCGCCGATCAATGCGACTTGTCCGAGCTCAGGGATCATCGACTATCCCTCATCCTTACTTGGCATCAGGTGCCCCGATTCTTCCAGTGCGTCGGCGACTTCCGGAGGCATGTAATTCTCATCGTGCTTGGCCAGCACTTCCGACGCGGCGAACAGCCCGGAATCATCCAGTGCACCTCGGGCGATTACGCCCTGGCCTTCGCGGAACAGGTCAGGCAGTGTGCCGACATACTCCACGGTGACTTCTTCCGGCCCATCTGTGACGACAAACTGGGTGGTCAGACCTTCACCCTGCCGCTCCACGCTGCCTGGTTTGACCAGTCCACCCAGCCGAAACTGCCGGCCCGCCGGCATCGGTTGCTGAGCCAGCTCGCTGGGACTCTGGAAATAAAGCAGATTTTCCTGCAGCGAGTAGAAAGCGATTGTGCTGGCGACGCCAACACCGGCCAGGATCAGCAATACTGCAATGAGTCTTCTTTTACGTGTTGGTGTCACGGGAACGTTCCTCTATTTGAACCAGGCGTCTGATGTCCCTGGTAATGGATTTTTTACGCAACAGGGGCGCTATGGCGCACCAGAGGAGAACAACTGCGCCAATCGAATAGGCGCCAATGATGAATGGGGTATGGCTCATCCTTTCTTCTCCTTGAGAACTTCGCGCACCCAGGCTTTTCGAATGTCCTGCTCAAGCAGCTTGACGCGTGCGCGGGTCAGCAGGTTTGCACCGTAATAGAATTTGGTGGCGATGGCCATGATCAGCAGGGGCCACAGCATGCTGGGGTCGATGCTGCTGCCGCCGGTCAGGCTGATACTGCTGCCCTGGTGCAACGTGTTCCACCATTTTACGGAATAGTGAATGATGGGCAGGTTGACCGCACCGACCATCGCCAAAAGGCAGGCGGCCCGGGCGGCTTTGCGTGGCTCATCAATCGAGTTATAAAGCCCGATCACGCCAAGGTACAGGAACAGCAGGACCAGTTCGCTGGTCAGTCGCGCATCCCAGACCCAGTAGGTCCCCCAGGTGGGACGGCCCCACAGGGAGCCGGCGGTCAGCGTCACGATTGTGAACGCTGCGCCTATCGGCGCGCTGGTCATCGCGAGTATCTCCACGATCCGGATACGCCAGACCAGGGCAATGAAACTCAGGACGGCCATCGTCGAATAGATCAGCAGCGACATCCAGGCGGCAGGTACGTGCAGGTACAGAATGCGAAAGCTTTCACCCTGCAGGTAGTCGGCCGGTGCCTTGACCAGGCCAAGATACAGGCCCCAGATCGTCAGAACGATGAAAATCGCCCAGAACCAGGGAATGAATTTGCCGGTGAAATTGTAGAACCACGGCGGCGAGCCCATCTTGTGGATGAACATGACCAGGGCGTTTTTCCTGGGTTTGCTGATTTTTTCAGTTTTTACATTCATGACAGACTGATTTTTAAGGCCGCCGCGGCAGCAAATGGTGCGAGGGTTACCGATGTTATCAGGCCCGCTGTCAGCAGGCCCAGAAACTGGCTGTAAGGCAGGCTGTCCGAAGCCGCCATAACCGCCGCGGTTGCGATGATCAAGATGGGGACATATAGCGGAAAAACCAGTAGCGAAAGCAACTGTCCGCCCCGTTTAAGGCTGATGGTCAGGCCCACGCCGATCGATCCGATCAGGCTCAAAATAGGCGTGCCGATTGCCAGTGTCAGGATCATGACGCCCAGCGATTCGGTCGGCAGGTTCATCCACAGGGCAAGCAGCGGTGAGAGCAGCACGATCGGCAGACCGGCCACCAGCCAGTGCGCAACGATTTTCGCCAGTGCGATCAGGGTCAGGGGGTGCCCGCTGATGACGAACTGTTCCAGTGTTCCGTCTTCGAAATCGGAGCGGAACAGCGCGTCGAGCGATATCACAGTAGCCAGCAAAGCGGCAATCCAGATTACCCCCGGCGCGATGCGCGCCAGTAGCTGCGGTCCTGGGCCAATGCCCAGCGGGAACAGGCTGACCACCACCAACAGGAAAATCACCGGGAACAGGAGTTCCGTACGCCGCCTGAACGCCAGCAGCAGGTCCCTGCGCAATAAGGCAAGAAAGGCCCGGGAGAGGCTGCCGCTCGCTGCTTCGGTATTCATGCCGCAGCCCCGGAAACCAGGTGGTAGTCGACCGTACCGGCCCAGCCGGGCCGGTGTGAGCCATGCGTGGCCAGCACGCAGGCTCCGCCACCACCCAGGTGATTGTCGAGCAGGCGGTCCACCAGTTCGACGCCTTCCTGGTCCAGGTTGGAATAGGGCTCGTCCAGCAGCCATAGTTGGGCCTGGCTGACCAGCAAGCGGGCCAGTGCGCAGCGCTTGCGCTGACCGGCCGAAAGCGTTCGCGCCTGCTGTTCCGCGACGCGGGTCAGTCCCACCTGGCTGATCAATTCCTCGCAGCTGGTTCCGGATGTGCCCAGGAAGTCACGCATGAAACGCAGGTTTTCCAGGACGCTGAGGTCGTCTTTGATGCCCAGGTAATGGCCCACGTAGGCCATGCCGGCAGCCTGGCTTTCAAAGCGGCCGGAAGTGGGGTGAAGGATGCCTGCGAGGACTCGGATCAACGTGGTTTTACCGCAACCGTTAGCGCCGGTCACCAGCAGCAGTTGGCCACTTTCCAGGTCGAAATTGACGGGCTCGAACACCGGCTCAAAATAGCGTTCGAAAACGATTTGCGAGGCAGATAGCATGAAGCTCCAGGTCAGATTCTTTACTTGTGGCGCCATGCTACGTAAACCATGGGACCAAGTCCAAGAGATTGTAGGTATCTAAATGATTCAGATCAATACATCTTTTCCGAAATGTTTTTGGTCAATTCCCGGTCTGTTTGGGTCAAGCGTTTTTTGAGGAGAAAAGGTATAGTGCGCGTGCCTGTAAAAGAGTGAAACGACGTATGAGCGAGTATGATTTTGACCTATTCATAATCGGTGCCGGTTCCGGTGGTGTTCGCGCAGCCCGGATCGCCGCATCTCACGGCGCGCGTGTGGGTATTTGCGAGGAAAGCCGGGTAGGCGGTACCTGCGTGATCCGGGGCTGCGTACCCAAGAAGTTGCTCGTTTACGCTTCACATTTTGCCGAGGATTTTGAAGATGCGCGCGGGTTTGGTTGGGAAACCGGTGAGCCCCGCTTCAGCTGGCCTGACCTGATTCGCGCCAAGGATCGCGAAATTGATCGCCTGAATCGTGTTTACCTGGGCCTGTTGTCGGGTTCGGGCGTTGAGTTGATCAATGGCCGCGGCGCTTTTATCGACCCGCATACCGTGCAGATAGGTGAAAGGACGGTGACGGCCGAGTCCATTCTGATTGCAACCGGCGGCACGCCGTGGGTTCCCGAAATTCCGGGAATCGAGCATGCCATCACCTCCAACGAAGCCTTTGACCTGGCTGAACTGCCTGGCCGCGTGGCGATTGTCGGGGGCGGATTTATCGCCTGTGAGTTTGCGGGCATTTTCAATGGCCTGGGAGCCGATGTGACCCAGGTGTATCGCGGTGATGCGGTGCTAAGGGGTTTCGACCAGGATGTGCGCCGGGTGGTTAGCGAAGAATTGGTCAAAAAAGGCATCGACCTCAAATTGGAGTCAGATATAGCCCGCATCGACAAACAGGAATCCGGCCTGACGCTGACCTTTAAAGACGGCGAAACTCTGGATGTAGACCAGGTTATGTACGCGACGGGCCGGGTGCCACTGGTGAGGGATCTCGGCCTGCGCGACATCGGCCTGGAAGTCAGGGCAGACGGCAGGGTGGTCGTGGACGATTTTTCCCAGACCAGCATTGAACATATCTATGCCGTGGGCGACGTGACCAGCCGAGTCAACCTGACCCCGGTCGCCCTGTATGAAGGCCATTCTTTTGCCGACACCGTGTTCGGTGGTAAAACACGGCCGGTTAACCATGAATACGTACCTTCGGCCGTCTTTTCGCAGCCGCCGGTTGGCACAGTCGGCTACAGCGAAGAGGAAGCGATCACCCATATTGGGCCAATCGACGTTTACCTGTCGGAATTTCGTCCGATGAAGCACACCTTGAGCGGGCGGGACGAAAAAACAATGATGAAACTCATCGTTGAACGCGAGAGTCAGAAAGTGGTCGGAATTCACATCGTCGGACTGGATGCCCCGGAGATTGTCCAGGGCTTTGCGGTCGCTGTAAAATCGGGCCTGACCAAGGAACGGTTTGACTGCACCATCGGGATTCACCCGACTGCTGCAGAAGAACTGGTCACGATGCGGAGCCCTGCCAGGAGCCATGGATGACACTTGAGATGTATCGAAAATTTGTTATGCCCTGGGTGGTGCTTGCCGGGATCTTGCTGGTGTCGACGCCGGCACTGGCGCGCGATGACGGATCTTCAGACAATGAACGCCAGCGTTACATCATCACGTTGCAGGATCCTCCGCTGGCTGCTTACAGGGGCAAGGCGCTTTCGGTGCCTGCGAACGATTTACGGGGCGCATTGGCGGCGACTGCGCGAGACGCAACGGGCGACGCAAAACTGAGGAAGGGTTCTCAGGCAGCCCTGGCCTACCTCGAGTATATTGGAAAACGGCACCAGGAATTCAGGGCGGAAGCCTCTGTCATACTGGGACGCTCCCTGGCATTCGTTCACCAGTACCGCATCGCCAGCAACGGCATGGCGTTAGACCTCAGTCCGCTTGAAGCGGAAATGCTTGCGGACTCCCCGCTGGTGAAATCGCTGAGCCCCGATACGATCAACCGCCTGGATACCTTTGCCGGACCGCAGTGGATTGGAGCGGATCAACTCTGGACGGGCAGTACGGGCCTGGCCGATGCGCGGGGTGAGGGCATTATCGTGGGTGTCATTGATTCCGGTATCAACTGGGACCATCCCTCGTTCGCCAGTCCGTCCATCGATGGCTATACGTTCACTAATCCACTGGGTAATTACCTGGGGCTGTGCAACGATTTTGAATCCGGCGCGCAATGCAACAACAAGCTGATTGGCATCTACGATTTTGTCGAGGACGATCCGGCAACGGAGAGTATCGTTGAATTTAACAACGGCAAGGATGACGATGGTCATGGCAGCCATACAGCAGGTATCGCCGTCGGTAATCCGGTCAGTACGTTTTACAATGGCTACAATGTCACGCCATCGGGCGTAGCGCCACGCGCCAACCTCATCACCTATCGCGTTTGCTTTATTGGAGATCCTGCCGATCCGGACAGCGGTGGTTGCGCAACGTCGGCCATTCTGGCGGCTATCGACCAGGCAGTTGCCGATGGCGTTGATGCCATCAACTACTCCATAGGTTCCAGCGGCCGTGCCGGGGATCCCTGGCGGCTGGACAGTATTCCCAGGGCCTTCCTGAATGCCCGTGATGCAGGAATTTTTGTGGCCACTTCAGCCGGAAATTCCGGCCCGGATGAAGGCACAATCAGCAGCCCGGCCCACGCTCCCTGGATTGTCAGCGTGGGTATGTCGACGCACGGCACAACCTTCGGATCCGTTTTGAAAGATCTCACGGGCGGCGCCACGGAACCCCCGGGGGATATGGTTGGTGCGAGCGAAACCGCAGGTGTGGGTCAACGCAAAATCGTACATGCAAGAGACTTTGGTTTTCCGCTTTGCGGTACCGGCCAGGCCGAATCCGGTCGACAGTGTGCAGACAATACCGGCCAGAGTAATCCCTGGGAGGGGGAAACTCCCTTTAATGGTGAAATAGTGGTTTGCGATCGTGGGACTTATGGCCGAATTGAAAAAGGCAAGAATCTTCTGCTCGCTGGAGCCGGTGGTTATATCCTGGCCAATACCGCCGACTTTGGTGAAACTGTCGATGCTGATGATCACTGTTTACCTGCAACGCATATTGGTGAATCGGATGCTGACGCATTGAGAGACTGGTTGGCGAGTGGAGATAACCACCAGGGCAGCATTTCCGACTCCAAAATGGTGGAAATCGATGCTTATGGGGATAAAGTTGATGGCCGTAGCTCACGCGGTCCAACCGAATATCCTGTCGACGATATTCTCAAGCCGAACCTGATCGCACCCGGCGTTTCAATCCTGTCAGCATCAGGTGAAGGCCAGGCTTTTCAGACGCTTGACGGTACATCCATGTCCGCACCTGCGGTCACTGGTTCCGCCGCTTTGCTCAAATCAGCCCATCCGGACTGGACAGTAAGCCAGTTGTCTTCCGCGATTGAAACTACAGCCACCAGCGAACTGGCCATCGACTGGTGGACCGGCGAGCCGGCCGATCCAAATGTGAGAGGAGCGGGCCGACCGCAACTGGACCAGGCGGTTTCCACTGGATTATTTCTTGACGTCACAACAGCCCAATTCGCCGAAGCTAATCCAGCCGGTGGGGGACAACCGCGTGATTTAAACCTGCCAGGCCTGGCAGACGCGAACTGCCAACTCAGATGCAGTTTTGTCCGGACTGTGACCGACCAAATTGGTGGTGGCAGGTGGGTGATGACTTCCACGGGCTTTCCTGATGGAGTCGATGTCGAAGTCAGTCCGGCAATTTTTACGCTTTCTGGCGGTCAAAGCCAGGCATTGGACATTTCAATTGATCTCTCTGAATCCGGAATTATTGGGGAATGGGTGTCGGGAAGCATCAAGCTGAGTTCCAGCAATTTGCCTGATCAGTATCTCACCGTAAACGTATTTGCAGACGGCGGCGAACTTCCGCCGGAAATACCCATCAGCACGGACCTGAACGGAGGGTGGCAGGAAATTCTGCTTACTGACCTGGTGGCGCTGCCGGACGCGACTTATTCGAGTGGTGGCTTAATTCGTCCGACGACGACAGTGGAGACCCTGGTGCAGGATCCCACTGACGACGATCCTTATGACGGTAGCGAAGGAACCTTCACGGTCTGGCATCCTGCGCCCGATGGCATTTTGTGGCTTTATGCGGAAACACTGATGTCAACTTCCAACGACCTGGACCTGTATGTCGGGCGTGACGACAATGGTGACGGATTTCCCCAGGCATTCGAGGAGATTTGCTCCAGTACCGATCCGGACGACCTGGAATTGTGCGAACTCTTCGACCTGCCGCCCGGTGACTACTGGATTGTTGTCCAGAATTGGGAGGCCGGCCAGCCAGCAGGTGATGAAGCGAGGCTTTACCACGCGGCCGTGCTTCCCACGCCAGATGGCAGTTTCGCGGCAACCGGGCCGGGCATTACCGCTGCCGGGCAAAGCATCCCTCTCAGGCTGAGCTGGAACAATGTAAATGCCCTGCCGGGCGATCAGTTTTTCGGCGCGGTGGGCGTCGGCACCAACCGTGAAACCCCGACCAACATCGGCATCATTCCGGTTCGATTCAATCGCACGGGGATTGCGGCGCCGGAAACCTTTCCGCTGATGAACGGTTCAGTGCATCAACTGGCGCTGGCAGCCAACAGCACCCATGACCGGGTATTCATCGACATCCCGCCTGGCACCAGCCAGTTGACGGTGGAAGCCGGGGGGGGCGATGAGGCTCAGAACAACGGCCTGCTCCTGGAGTTGAAACGACTCGATTTCTCTGCCGCGCTGGATCCGGCGCCTTTTGCAGCCTCTCCGGCGAATGCTCCTGTGCTGGTGTCAGCACAGGGTACGGCAGGCACAGGGCCTTCCATTTCGGTCATCGGCGTTGAGCCCGGCCGCTGGTATGCGGTTCTGACCAATGCCAACGATTCAGACAGCAGTATCCAGGTCAGGGCAACTGCTGAATTCCAGGGGCCACAGCTGGTTGCTCAACCGGGCCTGTGGTACCCCGGTTCCCGGCCCGACCTCCGGCAGGGATACGAATTCAACGTTGGCAGCGGCGCGGGCAGCGCTGCCCAGGCGTTACTCTGGTACACCTACGATGAATTGGGCAGTCCTGCCTGGTACATTGCCGGAGCGCCGGCAAGCGCGACAAATATCTGGACTGCCGAGTTGCTGCGGTTCACCAATGACGGCGCGCAGCAACAACCCGTCAAGGCGGGATATGTGTCGGTAACGAACCTGGGTGAAAAAGAGCAGATGTTCTCCTATACGCTGTTCGGCAAGTCGGGAACAGAGCGGATGCTGCCGATTTCGGCGATGACCTGCCCCCGGGCTGGCGGATTGGAACAGAGCTACAGTGGTCTCTGGTATCCGGGCTTTGATGGTCTTGGAGGCGCCAGTGTCCTGGTGAACGAAGAGACACAATCCCAGATTCATTACCTGTTCGACGACACAGGTACCCCCCGTTGGCTGGCTGCGGCGGAGCTGGAAATTTCACCCGCCGCTACTGAATTGCCGATACTGCAATTCAATGGTTATTGCGCGGTCTGTGAAGCCACCGAGGTCAACTCCCAAACGGTGGGCGTACTCGAACGAAACTTTTCATCCGAAACCGAAGGGAACTGGACCCTGGATTATCTGTTGAAAGCGCCGCTGAGCGGCTCTGTTGAGCGGACCGATTCGATCAGGAAGCTGACTGACGAGATGGATTGTCTCTGACCGCGGACCACTCGGCCAGCAGGCGCAACAACTCGTAGCAGTCGATGAAGCGGTTGTAGAGCGGCACGGGAGCGACCCGAATCACATCCGGTTCGCGCCAGTCGCACAGGACGCCGTTATGTTCGAGGAACTCAAACAGCGCCCTGCCGTCTTCGCGACCCGATCGCACGCGTAGTGACAGTTGCGAACCTCTGCGTTGCGGCTCGATGGGCGTCAAAATTTCCAGCAATTCGCCCGGCAATTCATGAAGGCCCCGGATCAGGTAGCTCGTCATCGCAAGCGACTTGGCCCGAAGCCTGCCGGACCCGGCGTCGTTGAACAGTTCCAGCGACGCCCGTAACGGGGCCATCGACAGCAACAGCGGTGTGGAAACCTGCCAACCGTCCGCACCGCGTGCCGCCTCAAAATCATGCGCCATCCTGAAACGGCTCTGCTCTGCGTTGCCCCACCAGCCGTTGAACCGCGGCAGGTCCTTGGCTGCGTGATGCCTCTCGTGCACGAAGCAACCGGCTACCGCTCCCGGACCGGCATTGAGGTACTTGTAATGGCACCAGGCGGCGAAATCACAGCCGCTTTCATGCAGCGCCAGCGGCAGATTACCCACAGAGTGCGCCAGGTCGAATCCGATGTTGGAGCCGGCAAGGCGAGCTGCCGCAGCAATCCGTGGCAAATCAAAGGCCTGCCCCGTGATGTACTGCACGCCAGGCCACAACACCAGCGCGATTTCCTCACCATGCGCCGACAGGTAGTCTTCCACTGCGCTCTCCTCGACCAGGTACTCGCCTTGGCGCGGCGCCAGTTCAACCAGGTCCTGCTGCGGGTCGAGGCCGTGGAAATGCAGTTGGGATTGCACCGCGTAGCGGTCGGACGGAAAGGCGTGTTTCTCGATCAGGATCTTGCGGCGTGTTCCCTGCGGCCTGAAAAAACTGACCATCAACAGGTGCAGATTGACGGTCAGCGTGTTCATCACGGCGATTTCATCAGGCCGGCTTCCAACCAGTCCGGAAAGTGACTCGCACAGCAGCCGGCTGTAGTCCATCCAGGGCAGTGGCCCTGTAAAATGGCCCCGGACCGCCCGGTCGCGCCAGGCATCCATCTCGCCTTGAATGACTGCCTGGACCGACTTCGCCTGCAGGCCCAGCGAGTGGCCACAAAAATAGACCAGGTCTGATTCATCAAGATGCTTCGGAATGTGAAAGCGTTCACGGAATCCAGCCAGCTCGTCCTGTTGGTCCCGCTTTTTCGCTTCCGCCAGTAGTTTGTCCATCAGGCTCGCTCCCCGCTCGTTGGATCATTATAATGCCGCGCAACCGTTAAAGTGATCCGCCTTTGAAACTCAGTGACTTCCAATTCGATCTGCCACCGGAACTGATTGCCCAGCAGCCTCTGTGCAGTCGTTCGGACAGCCGCTTGTTATGCGTGTCGCGGCGGCGGGGTGAGCTGAGTGACCGGAATTTTCGTGATCTGCCCGAATTGCTGCGGGAAGGCGACCTGCTGGTGTTCAACAATACAAAGGTGATACCGGCCCGCCTGTTTGGCCGTAAGGAAACGGGCGGCAAGGTGGAAGTCATGCTGGAGCGCATGATTGATGATCAGCAGTGCATTGCGCAGCTGAGGGTCAGTAAAACGCTGAAGCCAGGCGGCAAAATCCTGCTGGAAGACGGTTCGCGCCTGGACGTAACGGGACGAGAAGGCCCGTTTTTCAAGCTGAAACTGGTCGGGGGCGGGTTGGGCCGGAAACTGGAGCAACTCGGTCACATGCCGTTACCTCCCTATATCGAGCGCCCGGACAACCCGCAGGATCGCGAGCGCTACCAGACGGTGTACGCCCGTCATCCCGGCGCGGTCGCAGCCCCCACCGCCGGATTGCATTTCGACGAACCCCTGCTCGAGCAAATCGATGGGTTGGGCGTGGAGCGCACGGAAGTAACGCTGCATGTCGGCGCAGGGACGTTTCAGCCGGTGCGCTGCGAGCGCGTCGAGGACCACCGGATGCACGCGGAGCAGCTTGAAGTGTCACAGAGCGTCTGTGATGCCGTTCAACGAACCCGCCAGCGGCAAGGACGGGTCATAGCGGTAGGCACGACCGCCGTCCGGAGCCTGGAAACCGCAGCAGCAAGCGGGGAGTTGCAGCCTTTTTCGGGGGACAGCCGAATGTTCATTTATCCGGGCTATGAATTCCGGGTCATCGACGGGCTGGTCACCAATTTTCACTTACCCGAATCCACT
>JAOUCS010000097.1 GCA_029859645.1 Lysobacterales bacterium
TGTCGAAATCCTGACCTACCATGTGGTGGCGGGCAAAGTCACCGCAGCTGAAGTCGTCACGCTGGAAACGGCTACGACCGCTAACGGCTCTGATGTCGCGATACGGGTGGTAGACGAAACGGTGTTTATCAACGATTCACGGGTTGTGGCGACTGACATTGGCGCCAGCAACGGAGTGATTCACGTCGTAGATACCGTGATTCTTCCCAACTGATCTCCCTGCCTTACAGGCAAATCCCTCGCACTCCCTCTGTGCGTAACCTTGACCCGGTTCAGGCAGGTATCTGCGATACACCTTCCTGATCCGGGTTTTCTTATTTCGGAACCTGTTCATGAACCTATCAGACTCCGGCACCCGGTTGGTGGATAGCCGATGACCCGTAGTAACGATTTGAACGGCAAACCCCAGGGTCAGCCCCAGGGCCTGCGCCTGGTCGTCGGTGGCAATCGCGGCATCGGCCTGGCATTGGTTGAAGCTCAGCTTGGCCGGTCCGATGTATCAAAGGTCATCGCCACGCATCGCCCGACATCTGATCTTACCAGGCTCGTCCAGCTAAAACATTTGTTCGGTAGTAAGCTTCACCTGCAATCGCTGGACGTCACCAGCGATAAGAGCATGCAGGATTTCGGCCGGTTGCTTGCGCGACAACCGGCAGGCATCGAGCTGGCGATTCACGCTGCCGGCCTGCTCCATGACGACACCATCAAACCGGAAAAATCACTGTCCCAATGCAATCCGGCTCACCTGATGCGCATGTTTGAAGTGAACAGTATTGGTCCGTTGATGGTCGCCAGTGCGCTGTTACCCACCCAGGGCCGTGATCACCGGTTCACGTTTGCCGCACTGTCGGCAATGGTTGGAAGCATCGGTGACAACCGACTGGGAGGCTGGTACGGCTACCGTGCCTCCAAGACCGCGCTGAACCAGTTTATCAAGACGATGGCTAACGAGTGTCGAATAAAACACCCGCGGGCCGCAATTGTGGCCATCCACCCCGGAACGACCGATACTGACCTGTCACGCCCGTTTCAGAAGAACGTGAGGCCCGGAAAACTATACAGCCCGGAACAGACAGCCTGGCGCCTGCTGGATGTGCTGGAAAGTATTGATGAGACTCGAAGCGGCGAGTTTTTCAACTGGGACGGCAGTACAATCCCCTGGTAAACCCGTCCTTACAGGAAAAAATGATGACCAAAAAGCGAAATTACGCCCTGCTGCCCCTGATCCCGCTGCTGTCCATACCCCTGTTTCTGACGGCGTGTGTGGGAATGCCCGAAGGCGTCAAGCCGGTCAAAAACTTCGAGTTGGACCGATACCTCGGCAGCTGGTACGAAATTGCCCGGCTGGATCATTCGTTCGAACGGGGACTGAGCAATGTCACGGCCCGGTATAGCTTGCGGGACGACGGCAGAGTCCAGGTGATCAACCGGGGCTATTCATCGAAGAAAGGCGAGTGGCAAGAGGCCGAAGGCAAGGCCCGTTTCGTCGGAGCAGAAGACCAGGGGTACCTGAAAGTATCCTTTTTCGGCCCCTTTTACGGTTCCTACATCATCTTCGAACTGGACCAGGAAAATTACCAACATGCATTTATTTCAGGGCCGGACCGCTCCTACCTGTGGTTACTGGCCAGAACGCCCGTTGTCAGCGATGAAATCCTGCGCCGTTTTGAAACACAGGCCCGTCAGCTGGGTTTCGAACTGGACGAACTGGTTTATGTGAGCCACCAGGAGCCATGAGCCGGATGGCACGCCAATGGGCTGCGGCAGCGGCGCTCCATCTCGTTCTGGCTTTCCTGCCCATGGCTGCAGACGCCGGGGAATCAGAGCTTTACGAGTACACGCAAACCTCACGCGATGGCATCGGAAAATTCTACATGGGGAGGGAGATTTCCCACGTGATGGGCCACCAGGGCGCTTCCTGGCTGGAGCGGCCACAGCGAGACCGGGAGCAGAAAACCGGCTTGCTGGTCCGCAATCTGCCACTCGAGCCCGGGGACACCGTGGCGGATATCGGCGCCGGCACCGGCTACTTCAGCTTTCGCATGGCCGAACGCGTCCCGCAGGGCACGGTTGTGGCCGTCGATATCCAGCAGGAAATGCTGGACATCATAGAATCGCGCAAACGTGAAGGATTTCCCGGCAATGTGAAAACCGTGCTGGGCACCGAGCGTGACCCGCGCCTGCCGGCAGCCAGCATCGACCTGATCCTGTTGGTCGATGCGTACCACGAATTCTCCTGGCCACGGGAGATGGGCGAAGCCATGGTCACGGCGCTTAAACCGGGCGGACGGTTGATTTTGGTCGAATACCGCGGTGAAGACCCGTCCATACCCATCAAGCGACTGCACAAGATGACCCAGAAACAGGCCCGCAGGGAAATGCAGGCCGTTGGCCTTGAGTTGGAATCGACCGGGGATTTCCTGCCGCAGCAGCACTTCATGGTTTTCCGTCGAGCGGAACAGTAGCCGCAGAGATCAACGAAACCTGAGCGGGATGAACCTCGGAACGGTCTCCTGGTAGTGGGCATATTCCGGATACTTCCCTGTGCTGATTTCCTCACTGAAATTCGAACTGCCACGAAACAGGATCACCAACAAAATACTGCCACTGATACTCCAGTTGAGCCACTGGCCTGACGCGGCCACACTGAACAGGTAAAAAGCGATCCAGGCACCCTGCTCGGCAAAATAATTCGGGTGCCGTGACCAGGCCCACAGACCTGTATCCAGGAATCCCTTCGCATAATTTCCAGTCAACGGTTGCCCGGCTTCGATCAGCGCCTTTTTGGCCGCCTGGTAACGCCATTGCTGCTGATCAGCGAAGGTTTCAATCAACAGCATCAGCACCATCAGCACTGCGGCCAGAAGGTCCAGCCACCCCAACGGCGTTTCAGAGTATTGCAAGGCCACAATCGTCGGCAGGGTCATCAGCAAGATCAGGACATTCTGGTAGCCGGAAATAAAGCCCAGGTTGAACAGCGTCCATTTCCAGCGCGGTTGGAATTCCGGCTTTTGCCGCAGTACCTGCCAGCGGTAATCCTCGTGACCGCTCCAGAACCTGAGCTGATATGCGCCATGGCGGGAGAAATTATAGGTCAGCCTCGCACCCCAGGCCGTCACCAGCACTGCCATCAGCAACAGGCGCGGCGAAAATTCACCATGCGCCGCGACCATCCATGCATAGACGATGGGTAACAGGCTCCAGACCTTGTCCACCTGGCTGACGTTTCCGGTCAGTTCCCCCAGCGTGAAGCAGATGACCCAGGCCGCCAACAACACCCATGCAACGGACTTGAGAGCTTCCCACTCCAATGAACCAGGTGAAGTACCCGTGAAATAGCTGATGAGGGGTACCACCAGCAGGGTGAACACCAGGAGAACGGCAGTGGCAACAATATTCACCGAGCTTGCAGGGCTGTTACCGGAAACCGCCACACCGCCCTTGATGACCTGGGGAAAGTGGCTCGCTGGATCCGATGGTGGCGTCGACCAGGTTCCAGTCAACTGTTCGGGTGCTGCGGCTCTCGTTAATCAGACGGTACATGCACAGCAGTATAGCAAAAGGGCCATTAGCTGCCTGGCCGGTTACCAGGTACTTTTAATCCAGTCATAGGGCTGCCTGTTGATCCATTTCGCACGGGTAAAATCAGGGAAATCCTGCACTTCCCCATTGTTTGCGATGGACGTTTCCGAAAGCGGCGTCACCGCGCTCCAGGCAGCTGCATCGAAGGCATCCATCGGAGGAGCCATGTTTCTTTTCGCCGACTCCACAAACGCATTCAGCACGAAGAAGTCCATGCCCCCATGCCCCGCCCCCTCAGCATCATCACCCAATTTCTGCCAGAGAGGATGATCGTATTTCTTCAACCACGGGTCAGCGTCATCCCACTTGTGGGACTCTGAAATTCCCTCGACGTAGACCCTGTTGCCATCGACCTCCCACAAACCTTTCGAACCCTGCACCCTGAATCCCAGCGAGTAAGGCCTGGGCAGATTGGTGTCATGCGTGACGATAATGGTTTCACCATTGGCTGTGTCGATAGTCGTGGTGATTACATCGCCAAGCTTCCAATTCAATTGCGCATTAGGGTGGTCGGATCCGCCTTCCCTTGCCAGGTAGTTCCGCAGACCCCGGGATTTGGTCGCATGGGATGTCAGGGAAACAAAGCGGTTGCCTCGGTTGATATCCGACCAGGCCGCTACCGGGCCCAGGCCATGAGTAGGGTACAGGTCGGCATTGCGCTTCAGGCTATGCTGGGTGCGCCAGCGGGCTTCACTCATGGCTTTGTCGCCAAACTCGACGCCTCCGCCATAAGGTTGTTGACCATTATTGAACTTCACCGCGCGCAAATCATGCTGGTAGCCGCAGCGGTAGTGGATCATCTCGCCAAAGACACCCTGGCGAACCATGTTCAGCACCGCCAGCACGTCTCGCCGGTAATTTACATTTTCCAGGATCATCAGGTGGGTGCCAGTCTCCTCGTGGGTGTTCACCAGGTCCCAGCACTCTTCCAGCGTAGTTGCCGCGGAGACTTCCACGCCAGCGTATATACCGGCTTTCATGGCATCGACAGCCATTGGAGTATGCCACAGCCAGGGTGTTGAAATGATCACCGCATCAAGGTTCTTCAATTCCAGCAGATTGCGGTAATCGAAGTCTCCTGCCCCAAATTCGCGCGCTTTTCGATGCCCTGCCGCTGCAATGTGTTGCCGGCAAATGGCCAGGCGTTCAGGATTGATGTCGCATATCGCAATCACATCGACATCATTGCGTTTCAGGGCATTTTCCAGGTGCCAGGTCCCGCGCAGACCCACACCGATAAAACCGAGCCGGAGTTTTGACTCTGATGCACTTTTACCCAGGACCCGTGAGGGACCCAGCGCCAACCCCACAACCGCCAAACCGGTTGACAGGACAAATTCACGTCGCTTGAAATTCATTGTGTCTTCAGACTCCAGTTAGCGGCTGGCGGGATCGTCTGCCTGGCGCTGCGCAGTAGCCATCATCCAGCGGTTGTAAAAGACCAGCGAGACGGCCGTAATGCCTGCCAGCGCTGCGAAAATAATCCACATGATGTCAGGCTGATTGATTCCCCTGGGACCGAAGTACTGGTAGGAAAGGCCGGAAAGCAACCCGCCAAATAACTGGCCTAACGCAATGCACCAATAAAAGTAGCCCATGTACATGCCGACCTTGTCAGGCGGAGCAATTCGCCCGGCGTATTCCTTGGATCGGGGGCTGGCCATCATTTCACCCACCGAAAACACGAGGATGGCGGACACTACTATCCAGCCGGTCATGCCAACCAGGTAGAGCCCGAAGCTGGCAATGGTGACGCTGACCCCGGTGATGATGCTGGTAAGCGGGGACGTTTTGCGCATGGCCCAGGAAACAAAGACCTGGAAACAAATGATGCCAAACGCATTGAGGTTGATCAGATGCTCGGGTTTGACCTGCCCATGCTCCAGTACCGCACGTGACCAATTGGTCGTATCGAACCCCAGCCCTTGCGCCATTCCGGTAATCCAGCCGGCCACCGGACTGAACGTGGCTATCAGGTCGGATGTGTCAACGTAATCCCGAATGTACTCCGGAAGCGTCATGAATATCTGGTTGAAGGAAACCCAGAAACCGGCCATCAGTAACAGGAACAGCAAATACCGCCCTTCACCTATGATCATGGGTTGCGAATACCACGGCCGCTTGGAGTAACCGGTCTCCCCGCCCCGCAGCAACACGTCCGCGATCAGGTTCAGTGCCAGCCAGCCGGCAGCGACCGTACCCACCAGGGAAAAGCTCCACCACTTCGATCCCATCACCAGCATCACCAGCAAGCCACTGACCAGGATGAAAAACCGCAGGTTGCCGACTACCGCCACCATGCCCCTGAACACTTCGGCCAGCGACCGGTGGCTTTCAGCTTCAGTATCCCTTGGTGGCTCTTTGTAAACCAGCAGGCAAACAATCGCCATCACGACAATCCAGGCACTCGATGCATAAAACACCAGGTCCCAGTTCCACCCCCTCACAATTCCGGCCACGATTGGACCGATGAAGCCGCCGATATTGACCATCATGTAGAAAATGCCGAAGCCCACCGAACCATTTTCTTCATTGGTCGACTTGGCCACGGTGGAAATAACCACCGGCTTGAACATGCCGTGGCCGACAGCCACCAGGAAATAAGTTCCAAGGAATGGCCAGAACCCGGTAGGCAGGGACAGCAGCAAGTAGGCGGGAGCCATCACCACAGCAGAGGCCAGGAACATTCGCTTGTAGCCGTAGCGGTCCGCCAGGGCGCCGAACACGGCTGGAAAGAGGTAGAGGAAAAAGGTCGCGATTCCCTGGATAACGCCCCGGTCTGCCGATGAAAACCCCAGCCCGCCCTCCTCCACAGGACCCGTCAGGTAAAGCGCCGACACCGCGTAGAAGCCATACCAACCCATCCGCTCGAAAATTTCCATCGTATTGGCGGCCCAAAACGACTGCGGGAATTGTCGAAGGGATCCTTTGCTGCTTGCCATCATTTTGGTTCCGATCAGGAGAAGCTGGTGAATTTGAGTTTTACTGTAGTTGGGACATCAACGCCAGAGCATTGCATGCATTCACTTGACCTGCATTTAGGAAACCCCGGATGATTGGACATCATCCCCGGATTCGAATGACAGTGAAGCCGCCGGGCAGTTGTGCAACGACAGCATCAACGGTTACCGCAGAACACCCCTTTTCGCCATGGCGCGTGAGTAGACAAACAGCAGCACCGCGATCACCCAGATGACCCCGGTGAAAATGACTGCGTCCGAGCCCATCATTTCCGCCCCGTTCGATAAAACGAAGTTATAAACTGAACTCGTGGCAAGGCCCAGGATGGCCAGGCCAAACAGCCCCACCGCCCATGATTTACGCAGCAGCAGGCACAGTGAACCGAGCAGCGAAGACCACACGGCTATGGCCCAGGCGGCATCCATCCAGGCGGGAAAAGAGTAGAAGTAATCCAGTTGTTCCTGCGTGAACTGGGCCATGTAGAACTCCAGTTTCAGCTGGGTTGCAGCGTAATCAAATGCACCCATGGCGTTCCACAATACGGCCAGGATTCCCACGATCCAGAGGTGCACAGGGGCTTTTGTCGTTACTTGATTCATGGTTTTTACTCCTCTTTTCTCCCCCCAAGCATAGCAGCTACCCGGATTTTTTTCGGGGCAGGAGAAAGCCCTGCTAAAACACATATACATCGAGGCTTTGCAGGTATTCTGCGTGATCTAAATCATAGTAATGGCACCCCCCCGGGAGCACCCTGTAACCGAGTCATTCCAGCGGTTTTTCCGCGAATCAGACTGCTTCCGGAAAGCCGCTTTTCTCCAGCGAAAGGAAGTAGCTGTGAACCGTAAAAAGTCAACTAAATCTGATAATTCAGACATCATTCTTCCAACAGACAGGATCGGACTTCTCGACTACCTGTGGGCCGTGCAGAATGCTCATGGCTACATCAGGTCGGAGGATATTTCAGCCTGTGCAAAAGCGTTGAAAATCTCCCAGATTGATGTCGAAGGTGTGGTCTCTTTCTACCACTTTTTTCACCGCAAGCCGGCCGGCGAATTCACCATTTACCTGAACAAGAGCCCGGTATGTGAATGCAAGGGGTTTGAACGGGTCAAAGAAGCGTTCGAAGCAGCCACCGGCGGCAAGTTCAACGGGGTGGATCCCAGCGGTGAGTGGGGCCTGTTCGAAACGGCCTGTATCGGCCTCAGTGACATGGAACCGGCTGCGCTGATCGAATTTTACCCGTTCACCAATCTTAATAGCCTGAAAGTCCGGGATATCGTGGCGAAGCTGAAACAGGGCGCTAATCCTGCCGACATTTGCGATCCGGTACCGGACCACATACGCTCCGTGCCCGACAGCGACAAGGCCATCCTGTTGCGTGACTATAATCCGGGAATCGCCCTGGAAGCTCTTAAGGACCATACACCTGAATCCGTGCTGGAAGCGATCAAGAAATCCGGCTTGCGGGGTATGGGCGGGGCCTTTTTCCCGACCGGGTTCAAATGGGAAGCCTGCCGCAAGGACCCGGAGTCGCCGAAATACATCTTCTGCAATGCCGATGAGGGCGAGCCGGGAACGTTCAAGGACCGGGTATTGATGAATTCTCTGCCCGGTCTGATGCTTGAGGGTATGGCGATTGCAGGGTACGCCGTGGGGTCTGAAACCGGCACGATTTACCTGCGGGCCGAATACACCTGGATGAAGGACAAGATACAGCACACGATCGACCACTTCCGCAAAATGAACCTGCTGGGCAAGGATATCTGCGGCATCGAGGGCTTCAACTTCAATATCCGGCTGCAACTTGGGGCCGGCGCCTATGTCTGCGGCGAGGAAACCGCGATGCTTAATTCATTGGAAGGCAAACGCGGCGAACCGCGTAATAAGCGTTTCTTTCCTACCGAACGCGGCTACCTGCAAAAGCCCACCGTGATCAACAACGTAGAAACGTTCTGTGCCGCGGCAAGGATCATCCAGCTGGGCGTGGATCATTACCTGCAGACCGGCACCCCCACATCGCCGGGCACCAAGCTGCTCAGCGTATCGGGTGACTGCCGCCTGCCCGGAATCTACGAAATCGAATGGGGCACCACGGTCAGGGAAATTCTTGAAAAGTGCGAGGCCGATCGCCCCCATTTCATCCAGGTCAGCGGTCCCTCCGGAGAGTGTATCTCGATGGTCGAAGCCGACCGGGCCATCGCGATGGACGACCTGGTCAGCGAAGGCTCCATCATGATCTTCAGCAGATCAAGGGACATCCTGAGCATCCTGAGGAACTACAACCACTTCTTCAAACACGAATCCTGCGGGCTGTGCACGCCCTGTCGTGCGGGTAATTTCATCCTGGAAAAGAAACTCGACCTGTTCGCCGCCAAGCTGGCGCATCCCTCGGATGTAGAGGAAGTCAGGTCATGGGGAGAAATCATGAAACTGACCTGCAGATGCGGCCTGGGCAAGACCGCGCCCAACGCCCTGCTGATGGCGCAGGAAAAATTTCCCGAATATTTCGCAAGCATTGTCGATCAGAATCCCGAACGGCTCAGCAAGGGCTTCAGCCTGAAAGACGCCGTTCGTGAATATGATCGCTTCAGCAGTTAACCAGGGTTGGGAATCAACCATGAACAAAGCAAAGAAAAAAACCAACGGCAAAGCCAAAAAGGCGTCCGAGCAGATCACTATCACCATTGATGGCAAGGAAATCAGAACCACGGCGGGCCGCAACCTGGTCCAGGTGGCCAACGAGAATGATATTTTCATACCCAGCCTGTGTTACTTCGAGAACATCGAACCACCGCTGGGCACCTGCCGGGTTTGCACCTGCAAGATCAATGGTGTGGCCGGCCCGGCCTGCACGGAATCTGTCAAGGAAGGCATGGTGGTTGAAACCTCAACCGACGAACTGAAAGATGCGCGCAACGCCATTGTCGAAATGATGTTTTCCGAGGGCAATCACTTTTGTCCGGGCTGCCAAAAAAGCGGCGACTGCGATCTGCAGCACATGGCCTACGAGCTTGGTCTGCGGTCCACCCGCTTTCCGCACGTATTCAAGGACCGCCTGATCGACTTCAACCCCTCGCGGATGATCATGGAGCATAATCGCTGCATCAAGTGCGGGCGGTGCGTCAAGGAAGTATTTACCGACGACGGCCAGGCCGTGTTCTCGTTCCGCTACCGGGGTAACGAAACCCGGGTGGGTATCGACTACAACGAAGAACCGAAACTCAGCGACGAACAGGCCCGCAATGCCATGAACCTCTGTCCGACCGGCGCCATCATCGTGCGCGGCGAACTGCATGCCAGGCCGTTTGGCGGGCGCCGCTTCGACATGGAGTCCGTGCAAAAAAAAGAACGGGTCAAAGAGCCGGAATTCAAGCTGCCGGATGAGAAAAAAGCCATCGCCACCATTTCACTGGCCGGTTGTTTCGGCTGTCACATGTCCCTGCTGGACATTGACCTCAAGCTGGTGGACCTGGTGGAGGTCGTGGACCTGCATAAATCACCGCTGAACGACATCAAGAAATTCACCAAGCGGTGTGACATCGGCCTGATCGAAGGCGGATGCTGCAATGCGGACAATGTCGAGGTGCTGCGCGAGTTCCGCAACAAGTGCGACATCCTGGTGGCCTTCGGCGAATGTGCGTTGTGGGGCGGTGTGCCGTCCATGCGCAACACCATTCCGCTGAGCGAGTGCCTGGAAGAGGCCTATCTCAACTGCATCACCTCGATGCCCGATGAGTGCGCAGTCCCCTACCACGAAGACCTGCCGAAAATTCTCGACAAGGTATATGCCTGCAGCGAAATCGTGGACATCGACTACTTCATTCCCGGTTGCCCACCGGACGCCAACCACATCTGGAAGTCCGTGCTGAGCCTGGTTTCAGGCGCAGAGCTCCCGGTCCTCTACTCCGAATTCAAATACGACTGAGCCATGAACACGACAACACAAAAAATCACGATCGATCCTGTCACCCGGGTGGAAGGTCACGGACGAGTGACGGTCCAGCTGGACGAGGCGGGCAAAGTGGAGCAGGCGCGGTTTCATATCGTTGAATTCCGCGGTTTCGAACGCTTTATCCAGGGCCATCCCTACTGGGAGGCTCCGCTGCTGGTGCAACGCCTGTGCGGCATCTGCCCGGTCAGCCATCACCTGGCCGCGGCCAAGGCCATTGACCAGATCTACGGCGTAGACCCGGAAGACCTGCATCCCACCGCCACCAAGATCCGGCGGCTACTACATTATGCACAGGTTTTTCAGTCACATGCGCTACATTTCTTCTACCTGGCTTCACCCGACCTGCTGTTCGGTGTTGACGCCCCGGTAGAGAAACGCTCCGTGGGCGCGGTCGCCATCGAGCACGGCGAACTGGCCCGCAAGGGCATCATGATGCGACAATTCGGGCAAGAGCTGATCAAAGCGCTGGCCGGCAAGAAGATTCACGGCATCACGGCGATTCCCGGTGGTGTGCACAAGAATTTCTTCCCCGAGGAGCGGGACTATTTCCTGCAGGAAAACGCAACCCCCTCGGTCGACACCATGATCGAGTGGTCTAAAGAGGTCGTCGGATTTATCAAGGATTACCATGATCAGCACTTCCGTTGGCTGGATTCGTTTGCCAGCTATCCTTCTGGCCACCTCGGCCTGGTCGGCCGCGACGGTGCACTCGAGTTTTACGATGGCCGCATGCGCGCCATCGACACCCATGGCGAGCCGACCCTGCATGACGTGCACAACGACCAGTACCTGAAATATTTCGGTGAAGGCGTCGAAAAATGGTCCTACATGAAGTTCCCGTTCCTGCGTCACCTGGGCCGTGATGAAGGCTGGAACCGGGTTGGACCGCTGGCGCGCCTGAACGTCTGTGACTACATTTCAACCCCGCTGGCCAACGAGGAACTGCAGGAGTTCAAGGCCTATACCAACGGCCGGCCCAATAATCACACCATGCACTCCCACTGGGCCCGGCTGATCGAGGTGCTGCACTGCGCCGAACTGATCAAGGAACTGCTCAACGACAGGAACATCCTCGACACCGTTGAACGTCCCCCGGTCAACCGGCGGCCGGAAGGCATCGGCATTATCGAGGCGCCGCGTGGCACCCTGATTCACCATTACAAGGTCGATGAAAAAGGCAGCATCACCAAGTGCAACCTGATCGTCTCCACAACGCACAACAACGAGCCGATGAACCGGGCCGTGCGGTGGGTGGCGCAGAATGTGCTCGACCAGCAGAGAGAGATTACCGACGGCATGCTGAACCAGGTGGAGGTGGCCATTCGGGCCTACGACCCCTGCCTGAGCTGCGCCACCCATTCAATGGGCCAGATGCCGCTGATGCTGACCGTGCTGAATGCGGACGGCGAGGTGGTGGCCGAACACGTGAAAGCTTCCGCATGAGCGGAGTCCTGCTGTTTGGCATCGGCAACTGCGGCCGCAGCGACGACGGCCTGGGCTGGGCGTTCCTGGACCGGATTCAGCAACAGGCTGAATTTCCCGAGCAGGTGGAATATCGTTACCAGTTACAGGTAGAAGATGCTGCCATGGTGAGCCGTGCCGACCGCGTGATTTTTGTCGATTCTTACCAGGGCGCCCTGCCCGGCGGGTTTCAGTGGGCGCCCTGCAAACCTTCCCGGGACTTCGAGTTCACCAGCCACGTGCTGGCGCCTGCGGCCGTGATGTACCTGTGCCAGGACCTCTATGGCAAGATTCCGCCTGCTGAGCTACTGCTGATCCAGGGAGATTGCTGGGACCTGGATACAAACATGTCAGCGGCCGCGCATCAGCGCCTGGAAAACGCCCTGGAATCTTTCAGTTTTCACCTGTAGCAACGACACCTCAACCGTTTAGGACGTCCAGAATCAGGGACCCGTGGCGATCGATGAACTTCCCGAATGCCTCACGTGTCCGCTCCAGGTGCTCATCGGTCATCGGCAGTGACAGGAACAGGTCGCCGCGGCTGCACAGGAGCACACCGTCAAGCAGCATCTCCATGTGCAGCAATGGCCGCATGGCATGGCAGCCGGCGCTGATATCCGAGGTTTTCAGGGTTGGCACCCTGGAGAAATGAATGGCGATGATCGAGCCCATGCCATTGGCATACATGGGTATGTCGCGGGCTGCAAAGAGATCATTGAGCGACAGGCGGAAGGCCTCCGACCATTCGAAGAATTCCTGCGCACGCTCCACGGTGTAGATTTTGCCCATCGCGGCACAGCCGGCAGCCATCGAGAAGACGTCGTTATTGAAGGTCCCCGCGTGGTTCCAACGGCCCGGCAACTTGGGGTTATAGTGCTGCATGACCTCGGTGCTGCCACCGAAGGCGCCAATCGGGTGGCCGCCGCCGATAAACTTGCCCAGCGTGGTCATATCGGGCTTGAAACCAACAGGCCTTGACAGCCGT
>JAOUCS010000098.1 GCA_029859645.1 Lysobacterales bacterium
GTCATCGTCAGGCCCACGATTGGAATCAATGAAATGGCCGCCACGTGAATGCCGTGCAGCGGTGTCGTCATCCACATGACGACGGTCGTGACGGAGAGCACCGCTACAATGACACGGTCCCGTTTGTCAGGTAGCTCAGGCTCTTCCGTACGACTGAAATCCAGGCTGAATGAATCCATCGACGCCGGGTAAAGCTTGAGCAGGAAAAACCAGGCCATGACCACGAGCCCGATGGCTACCGGCACCCCGAGCACCATCCACTCGATAAAATTGATTCCCTGGCCGAATTCCGCCGCCACGCCCGCAGCAATCGCGTTGGGTGCGCTGCCGATGATAGTGCCCATGCCACCCACCGATGCCGCCAGTGGAATCGCGATCAACAGGGACTTGGCGAACGGCTCGCTGTTGCCCAGTTGCCGCACCAGCGGAATCACAGCGCCGATCATCAGCACCGTCGTGGACGTATTGGAAATGAACATCGAGGCGACTGCGCTGGTGAGCATGACCGCCAGCAAGACGTTGCCAGGGCGCGAACCGGCCGGGCGGATGGCCAGAGCAAACAACTGGCGATCCAGCCCTGTTCGGGATAGTCCTTCGGCCATGAAAAACCCACCCAGCATCAGCCAGACGACCGGGCTGGACCAGGTATTCAGGTATTTACTGACATCCCAGGGTTCCGGATGGATCAGGGTCGTACCCAACACAAAGACCAGGTATCCCATGATCAAAAGGCCAACAGCAAACGCAGGCACCGCCTCGGTAATCCACAACCCTACCGCCAGCAAGAACAAAAAAAGCACGGCTCTTTGCTCAGGTGGAAAAGACCCGGTCAGTGCGTTCCACACATACAGCACCAGCGCGCCAACAATGATGAAAGAGATGAACCGGCGCAGGCCATGCTTTTTGCCTGGCCTCAGAATCCGGGCAGCCGCGCGACGACTGTCCCGATAGGAAACCTTGTCGCTTATGGATTTGGAATTCTCTGACACCTCGGTATTCTATGAGTTCTGGGCGCGTACTAGAAGGCCAAGTCCCATATTCCGCGGGTTGCTCTGGCGCCCGTGACACAGTTCCACTTCTGGTAACATCTTGGCCTGATTCCCTGGCAAAAGGCTATACCGAATGGCCGGATCTTCTAAAATCGCCATTTATGGTGCAATAGCGGCGAATTCCGCTATTGCGGTCTGCAAGTTTGTAGCGGCTTTCTTTACCGGCTCTTCAGCCATGCTGTCCGAAGGAATTCATTCACTGGTTGATACCGGCAACGGAATTCTGTTGCTGTTAGGAATCCGCCTCAGCCAAAGGCCCCCTGACCGCAAGCATCCGTTCGGCTACGGTAAGGAGATTTTCTTCTGGAGTTTTGTCGTCGCTATTCTCATTTTTGCGCTGGGCGGCGGAATCGCCATTTATGAGGGTATCCAGCACCTCATTCATCCCCAGCCGCTTGAGAATGTGCACTGGAATTACGTGGTGTTGATCCTTGCGATGGCATTTGAAGGGGCTGCGCTCAAAGTTGCGCTGAAACAATTCAACGCGGGCCGCGGAACCAAGCCCTTCTTCAGGGCGCTGATCGAAAGCAAGGACTCCACCACCATTGCCGTGGTCGTGGAAGACACCGCGGCACTGGTGGGTCTGCTGATCGCATTGTTGTCGGTTTTTCTGGGCCAGGTAACCGGCTGGGTGTATTTCGATGGACTCGGATCGCTTTTCATCGGGTTGCTGCTGGTCAGCGTCTCCTGGTTTTTTGCCGTCGAATGCAAGGCACTACTGGTGGGTGAAGGCCTGGGTCGCAGGAACATGGACAAAATCGACAGGATCCTGGCGGCAGAACCCCGGGTCGTGCGGCATAAGCGCCCCCTGAGCCTGTATTTCGGCCCGAACGAAGTGCTGGTGAATCTCGACGTCCATTTCGTGGATAATCTATCCTCCGACCAGATCGAAGAAACCATCGACCGGATTGAAGCAAGCATCAAGACCGCCGTACCCAAAGTGAACCGGATCTATGTAGAAGCCGAAACCATCAGGAAAATGACATCGGACATGAAGGCATGAGCAAAATCCTGAATCACTTCGTTGCCGAGGAATTGTCCGATGGCGGTGCGCCCGTGGACAGCCGCCCGGAAGATGGCGTAACCGGATCTATTGCGGACTGGATCGTTGATTTCGATGTCTCCCCGTACCTCAGTGAGCCTTTCAGGGAAATCTGGCAGCTGATGCAGGAATACCACCTGCTACTGGCGGTCGTTCTGATTGGAATCGGCTATGGGCTGGGCCGATTGTTGAAATCCATTATTCATACCCTGTTGGACCGGTTCAGGAAAAGCACTAAATCTGAGCTGGATTACGAAATTGCCCACTACCTTACGCACCCCATTCATCAGACCGTTTTCACCTTTTTCCTGGTCGTTGCCCTGGCGACCCTCGAATTTCCCGGCGCCATCGAGCAGTTTCTGATCAAGCTCTGCATAACGGCGCTGCTGATCTTCTGGGGACGCGCATGGTTCCGTGCCACCAGCGTGATCCTGCAGGCGCTGGAGGCGGAGCGTGACCGTTTCCACCTGTTTCAGCCGCGCACCGTCCCGCTCTATGAAATGGGCATCAAGCTGCTGCTTTTGGGCCTCTTCATTTACCTGTTTTTCATTGTCTGGGGTATTGACGCCACGGCCTGGGTCGCGTCGGCCGGTATCATCGGCATCGCGGTGGGCTTTGCTGCGCGCGATACCATCGCCAACCTCATCTCGGGTGTGTCGATCGTGGCTGATGCACCCTACAAAATAGGGGATTACATTGTTCTCGACAGCGGCGAGCGCGGGATCGTTTCCAGCCTGGGTATCCGCTCTACCCGCCTGGTGACCCGTGATGACGTGGAGGTTTCCATCCCCAATGCGGTCATAGGTTCAGCCAAGATCATCAATGAAAGTGGCGGCCCGTGGGTGCGTCATCGGGTCAGGCTGCCGGTTGGCGTGGCATACGACAGTGACATCGACAAGGTCATTGACACCCTGCTGAGTATAGCCGCGGACAATGAAAAAATTGTGGAGCAGCCGGAAGCTCGCGTCAGAATTCGTGAATTCGGAGATAATTCAATCAACCTGGAGTTGCTGGGCTGGATCAGGCGGCCTGCAGACCGCGGTTTGACGATCCATGAGCTAAGCGTTGAATTGATCAAGCGTTTTCGCAAAGAACACATCACCATTCCGTTTCCGCAGCGGGACCTGTACATCAAATCCCCGTCGGACAAGGACAGCGCAGACCCGCCGCAGATAACCGAGCCCGATACCCGGGACTAAGTCTTTTATACTAAGGGGATGTCAAACTCCCCAGAGCATTCGGGCTGGAATATCCTGCCGCCTGTCACGATCGCAGCGAAAGACCGCTTGCAGCATGTCCGGCGATGCAGCGATTTCGCCGCTGGCCTGCTGGATCGTTTCCCGGCCTGGTCCGAAGCCCTCGATGAGCCCGGCTCTCCCGATATCACACACCTCTCCGCCGCCACTCGTGAACACGGACTCGATGCCGGCCTCAGGCGCTTTCGAAACCGGGAAATACTTCGGATCGTTTGGCGTGACCTGTGCGGACTGGCGCCACTGGCCGAGACGTTTGCCAGCCTGACCTCTCTGGCTGAGCTGTGCCTGCAGACAGCCATCGAAGAACATCATCGTCAATTGGTAGACCAGTACGGCACCCCCCGGGGCGAAGACGGCAGTCCGCAACGGTTGTTCGTCATTGGCCTGGGGAAATTTGGTGGTGGCGAACTGAACCTTTCCTCGGATATCGATATTATTTTTTGCTATGGGCAAACGGGCCAGTGTGACGGTCGTCGCAGCCTGGCCAATGATCAGTTCTTCACGCGCCTGGCCCGTGCGGTGATTGCCAGCCTTTCTGAACGGACCGGTGACGGCTTCTGCTTTCGGGTAGACACCCGCCTGAGGCCCTTTGGCAACGCCGGGCCACTGACATCAAGCCTCGCTTCACTGGAGCAGTACTACCAACGCGAGGGCCGTGACTGGGAAAGATACGCATTGATCAAAGCCCGGCCCGTGGCCGGTGATCTGGAGACCGGTGCGTGCTTTATTTCGGACATCAGGCCTTTCGTCTACCGCAGATACATCGATTACAGTTCCGTCGAGGCCCTGCAGGAAATGCACTCGAATGTACAGGACGATGCCCGCCGTAAAGACCGGCTGGACGACATCAAACGCGGCCCGGGAGGAATTCGGGAAATAGAATTCCTGGCCCAGTGTTTCCAATTGCTGCGGGGCGGCAGGGAACCCAGCCTGCAAACACCGTCGCTTGACCGGGCATTGCGGGAAATAGAACGGCTGGGCCTGCTGGAAAGTAATGTTGTGAATGAGATTCGACATGACTATACCTACCTGAGGTTTCTGGAAAATCGAATCCAGGCGCTGGGCGATCAGCAGACACATCGCGTGCCGCAGGGTGAAGATCGCGCTCGCATCGCATGCGCAATGTACGAAAAGGACGTGAAATCCCTGGAGAAAAGCCTGGCCCGGACTCGTGACCGGGTCAGTAATCGCTTCGGAAACATCTTCCCGGCCCGCCCGGAACGCCCTGCAGACCAGAAGTGGGCGGACCTGTGGCGAAGGCTGAATGGCATCAGCCAGGAAATTGACGAAACCGTCGTGGAAAACGGGCACCAGCCACTCAACATCTTCGTACGGCGCCTGGGCAGGGTCGCCCTGAGCCAGCGAGCCCACCTTCGACTGGACCGGTTCATGCCGGTGTTGCTGGAGAAGCTGGATCGGCAGTCTCTGCGGAATGAAGTGCTCAATCGGATCTTTGACCTGGTGTTGGCCATATGCCGGAGAAGCGCTTACCTGGTCCTGCTGGAACAAAACCCGCTGGCGCTGGACCGAATGCTGGAGCTGTTCAAGAGGAGCGAATGGGTAGCCACCAAGGTGATCCGCTTTCCGGCGCTGCTGGACGAACTGATAGACCCGTCCCTGGGACGGCAGATTCCGAACCAGGCGCAACTATCACAGAGTGTCCGCCGCATCCTGGATGCAAGCCAGGGTACCGAGACCATGCTGGAAAGTCTCAATTATCTGAAACTGGCTACTGAACTCAGGGTGGCGGTCAGCCAGATCCATGCCAACCTTGCCGCAGAGGAAGCCCAGCGAGTGCTGACGGAACTCGCCGCTGCCCTGCTGGAAGGCGTTCTGGAGACTGCTTCGCGTGAAATAGTCGCTCGGCACGGTGTTTACAGGCAGGCTAACCATCTCGCCATCATCGGTTATGGGTCGCTGGGGGCGTTCGAGCTGGGCTATGACTCAGACCTGGATATCGTCTTTCTTTTTGCTGCCGCTGATGACCTGTCCGATGGTTCGCGACCGCTGCCGCCAGAACGGTATTTTGCGCGCCTGGCTCAGCGGGTGTTGAGCTTTCTGACCGTCTTGACCCCGTCTGGCCGCCTGTACGACGTTGATACCCGTCTGCGCCCCAATGGGCGCGCCGGATCGCTGGTCAGCAGCATCGAAGCCTTTCGCGAATACCAGCTGAAAGAGGCCTGGACCTGGGAGCTCCAGGCGCTGACTCGAGCTCGTTTTGTTGCCGGAAGTCACGAACTGGAAGCCCGGTTCATCCGCATTCGACAGGAAGTATTGTGCTGTGAGCGAAGTGAGCAAGACCTGGCTTCGGACCTGTTTGAAATGAGACAGAAAATGAATGCAGAGCACCATCAGGCAGGGTCCCCCAAGCACCAGGCCGGCGGCTTGATTGATATGGAGTTTATTGCTCAATTCGGCGTGCTGGGAAATGCCCGCCTCTATCCCCGTCTGCTGCAAACCACCGGCACTCTGCCCCAGTTGCATGAACTCTCCGCCATTGGATGGTTATCTGCAGACGAAGAGAAAACCCTTTCTCAGACCGCTCGGACATTGCGTCAGCATCGCATGATGGCCTCACTGCTAATGGACGAGGATTCAACGCCCTGTGACACTCGGGCTGCTGCGGACATTTTTGCACGTAAAGTGGGAGATTCTTCGCGGACTCTGCCGTAAACTACGCCCATGTATTCGACGCATCACCAAGAAAACCGGGAGCAAGCATCGTGACACATCCCACTGACGCCGCCGACTCAAGCCTGGAAACTGCGAACGCCCGGGAGGAGTATGAGGTCAGCCGGCAGGAGTTGCCGTTATCCTGCCCGACCCCCCAGCAGAAGCTGTGGAATTCCCATCCACGGGTTTATCTGCCGATCGAGGAGACCGGAACCGCTGTCTGTCCTTACTGCAGCGCCCGCTACCGCCTGGTGGATTAGCGCAGGCGCTCCCTGGTGCACATCGTTCAGGTACTGGTTTCGCTCAACCTGGGCGGATCAGAGCTGGTTGCTGTTGAATTAAGTGAATTTGCCGCAGCGGCAGGTCACCGTGTCACGGTGATTGCCGCCGACGGCCCGCTCGGTGGGCGGATCAGGGCCTGCGGAGCAAAACACCTGGACTGGACCATCGGCAGAAAAAGGCCGGGGACTTTACGGTACATTTCCCTGCTCAGGCACTGGCTGGCCCGGGAGAAGCCGGATATTCTGCACGTCCACTCGCGCCTGCCCGCCTGGATTTGCCAACTTGCCCTTGCCCGCCTCGATCCGGCGCTGCGGCCCGTTTACATCACCAGCATGCATGGGCATTATTCCGTCAGCCGTTACAGCGCCGTCATGGCCGGCGGCGATCGTGTCATCGCTGTATCAGACCATATCCGGGACTATACGCTGCATAATTACCCGGCCACTGATCCTGACCGGGTGATAACGGTGCATGGTGGAGTCAGCCACCGGTTGTTTCCCTACGGCCACCGTCCGTCAGCGCAATGGTGGGCCCAGATACTGCAAGATTTTCCGGAACTGGCAGGCAAACGCCTGCTTTGCCTGCCAGGCCGGCTTTCCCGCTACAAGGGCCACGTGGACTTCATTGAGCTGATAGCAGGCCTCTCCGCTGATTACGTCGACGTTCACGGAATCATCGTGGGAAAGGCCAAACCCGGATCCCGTTATCGAGATGAACTGGAAGGGCTGGCAGAGCGCTATGATGTGCTGGACCGGATCACGTTCACCGGTGCCCGCCTGGACATCAGGGACTGGCTGGCGGCTTCTGAACTGGTTTACAGCCTGTGCAGTGATCCGCCGGAGGCTTTCGGTCGAACCGTACCGGAAGCGCTGCACCTGGGAAGGCCGGTGATCGGCTGGGACCATGGCGGTGTGCAGGAAACCCTGTCGGCACTTTTCCCCCAAGGAGCGGTGGCCCCCGGGGATCGCAAAGCCCTGTTGCAGCGCAGCCGGTCGTTTCTGGAAGAAAAACCGGTTGTGGCTGAACAGTCAGCCTTTGGCCTGCGGGAGTCCATGGAGAAAACAATGGCCGTGTATCAATCCTTGCGAGCGATCGAAAACCTATGACTTTAATGTTGAGAAAATTTCAATCGGAATGGCCCAGCTGGCTGGCTGTTGCATTTGTCGCACTGCTGCCTTTTGGGCGCCTGCCCGAAGTTCCCTTGTCGATCTTTGCCCTGTCTCTGATTTTTCTCGCTCGCTCAGCTGACAACCGGGCTCGAATCCGCAAGGCTTCCGCGTTTGTACTACCTGTTTTCCTGTGCTTCTGGATTCCGATGGTGCTGTCCAGTTTCGATTCTTTCTACCCCGAAAAAAGCTGGACCAGCAGTATCGCTGCCCTGCGCTTTCTCGCCGCGGCACTGGCCATCACCTTGTTGCTTAACACCGCTTCGGCAAGAGAGCGGGTCCTGCGCTGGACCGCCTGGTTGTTGTTGTTCTGGGCAGTGGATGCTTTCATTCAGTTGTTTTTCGGCCGCGATATTTTTGGCATCGCAATGCACCCGGACCGCCTCAACGCACTGTTCGTCAAGAAATACCAGTTTTTCGGCCCCACCCTGGCCATGCTGTCTCCACTGGTCCTCGAGCATGCAAGGCGCGAATGGCGCCCCTGGGCGTGGGCTCTGTCTTTCGCCTTGCTACTCGGTGCCGTGATGATAGCCGGGATGCGGGCAGGATGGCTGACCATGGCCCTGGTGCTGGTCACCTATATGCTGCTGATGCTGAAGCGGGAAAACCGGGAATTGCGACGGACCATGTTCACCATTCCGGCACTGGCTGTCATCGTGCTGGCGATCAGCTATTTTTCCTCGCCGTTGTTCCAGGAACGGTTGAACGTGACACGGGCTTTTACCTCCGGTTCAGAATCGGCTCTCGATTCGTCATCAATGGAGCGGATACCCATCTTTCGGACGGCCCTGGTCATGTACCGCGAACATCCCGTCAATGGCGTAGGCGTGAGAGCTTTTCCCAGGGCGTACATGATTTACGCGGAACCTGACGATATCCATATACAGAAATCAGGCGGGCTATCGGGCGCAACCCACGCTCACAATCTTGTCCTGGAAATCATGTCTGATACCGGAACCATCGGGCTGATCGGCCTGTTTGTTGCCATCGGTTTCCTGTGGATTCATGCCAGGCGCATCAGCCCGGCTGAACGCCAGGACGCTTTTCCATTTGCACTCGCCGTTATTCTGATCCTGTTTCCGCTTAATTCACATTTCGCGATCTATGGCACGTATACTTCGTCGCTGATCTGGTTCCTGGTGGGTCTCTGGAGTGCTGCGCTGCGCCATGACCGCTAAATCTCAAATGAACGATCTGAGTACCGCGGCCGTTATGACGGCAATCGTCAACAGGAAAAAAATCCGAATGACATTTTTCATCTGGGCCGACTCCGGCGACAATTGAAAACCCGATGATATACTCGAGCCCCAGATGCGCAAGCTTTATTCCTTCTTCATCTACCTGTTAACACCCCTGGCGCTGCTGCATCTCGCGCTTCGTGGACTGCGTAACCGTGATTACCTGAAGCGCTGGGCCGAACGTTTTGGCTTGTTCGACACTCGACCAGGCAAAGGAGGAATCGTGGTGCATGCTGCATCCTTGGGTGAGGTGAATGCAGCAAGCCCGCTGATCAGGGAGTTACAGGATCGCTTTCCAGACTTGCCTCTGAGCATCACAACCCTGTCGCCAACGGGATCTGACCGGGTGCGCAGCCTGTTTTCGGACTCAGTCTTTCATGTCTATGTACCCCTTGATCTTCCAGGTTCTGTTCGTCGATTTTTCGAACGGACACAACCAGGTCTGCTGCTCATCATGGAGACGGAAATCTGGCCCAATCTCTACTTTGAAGCCGCCCGCAAAGGTGTTCCCATTGTCATGGCCAACGCCCGAATTTCAGAGACCTCGATCGGGGCATACCGGCGTCTCGGCCACTTTTTCGGTCCCACCCTGAGATCGGTGACGCGCATCGCTGCTCAGAGTGCGCGGGACGCTGAACGATTGGTGGGCATTGGAGCTGATCCGGAAGCCATCACCGTTACGGGTAACCTGAAGTTTGATGTTCATATCCCTTCCAGCCTGCTTGAGCAGGCTGAACCCATACGCCTGGCGTGGGGAATGGATCGCCTGGTCCTGCTGGCGGGCAGTACGCATGAAAGCGATGAAACCGCCGTACTCAAGGCGTTCAAGCCCATGCTTGCGGAATTTCCGGCCGCGCTGCTGGTAATAGTGCCACGACACCCGGAGCGTTTTGGCCGATCTGCGCAACTGGCGCGTTCGGCCGGTTTACAGGTCTCTTTCCGCAGCGAAGGAATTAGCTGCCCCCGGGACACCCAGTGTTTTATCGTCGATTCGATGGGTGAGCTAATGCTTTTCTATGCAGCATGTGATGTCGCATTCGTCGGCGGCAGCATGGAACGCATTGGGGGCCACAATGTGCTGGAACCGGCTGCGCTGGGCAAGCCGGTGATCGTCGGCCCGCACACGTTCAATTTCCAGGATATTGCGCGGCAACTGATCGATCGGCACGCCGCGCTTCAGATTCAGGACAGCAGCGACCTGGAACAGGCTACCAGGCGCCTGTTTAATGAGCCTGAACTGCGCGATAGAATGGGCCGGGCCGGGATAGAGTTGGTGAAGAGCGGCCAGGGTGCGCTCGAACGCACCCTGGAAGTAATTGAAAGCGTGATTACTCGAGCAACTGGTTAACGACGCGCAAATCTTCAGCCGACAATAAGCCGGCAATCGCCTTGAGCCGCAAATGGCGAATGATGTAAGCATGCCGGGCGACTGAATTGTCCCGCTGCGCCTGGTATTTCCTCTGTTCGGCAATCAACACGTCAACGATGGTACGGGTACCCACTTCGAAACCGGCCTGGGTGGCTTCAAGCGCACTCTCGGCTGAAATACTGGCCTGCTGGAAAGCCTGTACTTCCTGGATTCCCGCGATCACCGCGCGGTAAGAGTTCTGGGCTTCACGAATCACGCCCCTCTGGACATCGTCCAGGTCCTGGCCGGTAGCATCCAGCAGCTTTCGAGCCTGGCGGGTCCGATGGGTAACCCGGCCGCCCTGATAAATCGGAATATCGAGGAATAGCCCGACCCGCCAGTCATCCACTTGCAGCGTCGAATTCAACTGGCCGCCGCCAATGATATCGTTGTACTGGTACTTGTTGTTCTTGAACTGGTCGTAAGATGCCGTGAGGTCCAGCGTGGGAAAATAGCCCGACCGCTCCAGTCGCATGGTGGAATCTGCAACCTCGACGGCGGCCCGGCTGGCCAGCACCGAGGGGTTGGTCTGCAAAGCCATGTCCACCCACTCTTCCGCATTGATCGGATCCGGCTCCACCAGTGGCAGCACTTCCTGCAAGGCGTCGTAGGTTTCGAAATACTGCCCGGTCAATTCCCGCAAGGCTTCCTTGGCGTCTGCCAGGTCATTACGGGCGACAATCGCGCGGGCCCGCGCATTATCGAAACTGGCCCGAGCTTCGTGCACGTCCGTGACGGCCGTAAGGCCAACTTCAAACCGCTGTTCCGCCTGTTCGAACTGTCGCTGGAAGGCTTTTTCCTCAGCTTCGGCAAACGTCACCCCATCGGTATAGGTCAGCACCAGGAAGTAACTTTCAGAAACCCGCAACAGGAAATCCTGGTAGGCCAGGGCATAGATCGCATCGGCCTGGCTGATCTGGCCACGGGCAATGTCCAGGGCCTCGTAGTTGGCCTGTCGATACAGGCTTTGACGCAAATCGATACCATAATTGCGGTTGTCGATGTCGGTGTCATCAATATCCAGGCCCGGGATATCCGTGTCGCTGTTACCCCAGTTCCAGGATCCGGACGCGCCGAGCTGCGGCAGGAGATTAGCCCGCGCAATGTATCGTTGCTCACCGGTCGCCTCGCGACGGAATTCAGCCGCCTGCAACCTGGGATCATTGTCTATCGCCAGGTCATGAACACCGACCAGGTCCACGGCTTCTGCCGATGTGGAAAAAAGCGCTACTGCACACAGCAGGCAAAGTAGCTTTAGTGTATTCGACATAAATTGACTCCAAAACCTTAGAATTCGAATTCCGGCGGTAATTCTGCGTTCACCAACCGGGGTAATTCGGTTTCCAGCAAACTCTCGTCTGACCATTCGGTCACGCCCAGGCGGGTTAACAGTCGTGCATCCATCGCGGGCGAGTCACCGGTTATGATGAACATGCGACCGCCGGGATTCACCCAACCTTTAAATTGCTCCGGTATCACCGGGACTGACCCGGTCACGACTACCACGTCATGTGCCTGCTCAGGCTGCCACCCCGACAGCACGTCACCCACAAACAGTTCGACATTGCTGATTCCCTGGTCCTGGAGTTTCAAGGACGCCTCGTTGTGCAGCTCTTCGAAATATTCGACACTGACAACACTCTTGGCAAGCCGGGAGAGGCAGGCCGTTATGAAGCCGCTGCCAGTGCCAATTTCCAGCACAGTTTCGTCTTCTTTCAGGTCCAGCGCCTGCAGCATGCGGGCTTCTATTTTCGGCCGCATCATGACCTGGTTGCAGGCCAACGGTACTTCAATATCAGCGAAAGCAAGCTTGCGGTAGCGCATCGGGACAAAGTCTTCACGGTGGATGGATTCCAGCAATGCCAGGACCTTGCTGTCCAGCACTTCCCAGGGTCGAATCTGCTGCTCCACCATGTTGAAGCGCGCTTGGTCAAAATTCATATTCATTGTCAGGCTCCCGGCCTTGGATTATTTTGTTACAACACGCAAGCCTAAGCCTTCGGAAACAAAGCATCAAGCGAAAGAATGCTCATTCATGACGCAGGAATTAAGTGCCATTAGTCACGAGCAAATGGTTGCGCCGTCGCGTGGGAGCACGCTATGGTTCAACCCATCTGACGATCGCTAACAGGAAAACGTTTAAAATTTTGCAATATCTCCCCAACAATTCCGGTCATGAACACTGAAGCCGGCCGTCAGGCGACATTTACCCAGCTGGCTCAAACGTATGGCACCGATCTGTATCGGTATGCCATGTGGATTTGTGGCAACGATGCATTGGCTAAAGACCTGGTCCAGGAAACCTTTCTGCGAGCGTGGAAAGCCCTGGATAAGTTGAAAGATAACAAAGCGGTTAAAAGTTGGTTGATCACGATTTTGCGTCGCGAGTATGCCCGCACTTTTGAGCGCAAAGTGCCCAAATTCACCGATGTGGATTCAGTCGTTGTTCCGGAAGACAGCGAACTGGAACCTGAAGAACAGACGGAAATGCGGCTGTTGCGCCAGGGAATCATGAAATTGGCGCCCAAATACCGGGAACCCCTGTTGATGCAGGTGGTGCTCGGTTACAGCTGCCAGGAGATATCCGAGGCACTGGATGTCAGCAAAAGCGCCGTTATGACCCAGTTGTTCAGA
>JAOUCS010000099.1 GCA_029859645.1 Lysobacterales bacterium
TGACCTCCAGAAGTGTCTGCAATCCTTAGCCGATTCTACCTGGCAGAACATCGAATGCGTGGTGGTGGACGACGCCTCTGATGATGGCATGACTGCACCCGCTGCTGATTCCATTGGTGCGCGGGTGATTCGGCTTGATCAGCAAAAAGGCCCCGCAGCAGCAAGAAACCGGGGAGTGGAACAGGTCACAGGGGACATCATCTTTTTTGTCGATGCAGATGTACTGGTGCACGAAGATACGATTGAACGAGGTGTTCAGGTGCTGCAGGCTCACCCGGAGATTACCGCGGTAATCGGCAGTTACGATGCCTCGCCGGGAGATCGTTCCTTCATCTCACAATACCGGAATCTTTATCATCACTGGATTCATCAGACGGCCCATACTGCAGCCAGTACGTTCTGGACTGGCTGCGGACTGATTCGCCGAAAAGCGTTTGTCGAGACCGGGGGATTCAACGAAGACTTCGACCGTCCCAGTATTGAAGACATCGAATATGGAAACCGCCTAATTGCAACAGGCCACGTCATCAGGCTCGAAAAAGAGATGCAATGCCAACATCTGAAACAATGGACCTTGTGGAACGTCGTTAAAACTGATGTCTTTCAGCGCGGCATTCCCTGGATGAAACTGTTGTTGGCCAACCGCGATATACCCAACGACCTGAATCTCAGTTACAAATCACGGGTTGCCACCGTGATGGCAGGTTTGTTGGTCCTGGCGTTCATCCTGATACCGCTGGCCGGCCACGCCACCGCATTGCTTGCAACAGGCGTACTGCTGGCAACAAGCGCCGTTTGCTCGATCATTGCCGGTACTTCCGGGAAGGGCTCCCTGGTGCCTCTCCTGCTGGTCGGGCTGCCTGTTACCTCGGCCCTGGTTTATGACCCGCAGTGGTTAAGCCTGTTACCCCTGGCCACGATCCTGACCATCGTCTGGACACAACGGGGGTTCTATCAACTGGTCGCCAGGCGACGCAACCTGGCGTTCGCGTTCGCCGTTATTCCGATGCAGGTGATTTTCTTCATTGGCTGCGCAACTTCAGCAGCGCTGGGAATCATTAGCCATTTTTTTGATAGGGTGCGGGGACCTGACGCTCGCTGAAAGCCAGGGTTCGGTCTTCACCCACTTCGTGATAATCCGCATCCTGGTTGACCCGCCAGACGTCCCAGAGCTCTTCTCCTGCAAGGATGTTCTCAGCAGTCAATAAAGCGGTCATCATCGCATGGTCCTGGTTGTTATATTTATGCATGCCATTGCGCCCGACCAGGTACAATCCCGGTCTGTGTTTCTTCAGCCAGCTCTGGAAAAGATCAACCCGCTCCTCGTAATTTTCATCGTAGACCGGATAGGCGCCGCCCTGCCTGATGACTTTGCCATCGACCACATGACCAGGCGATACCAATCCCAGGTGGATCAGTTCCTCATCGGCCAGCCGGATCAGGTCCTGGTCATCGGATTTCCAAAGGCCATCACCCTTAAAACAGAAATATTCGAGTCCCAGGCAATTCAAGTCGGGGTCAGGGATCATATGTGGCGACCAGGATTTGAAATTCTGGATCCTTCCAACCCTGACAGACGAGTCATGGATATAAATCCAATTGTCATCAAAGCAATCCACATCTCGAACGATCAGTGCGACCGTCAAAAAATCCCGGTACCGTAGCGCCCTGGCGGCCGTGAGTACTGCTTCAGGTGGAGCAGGCTGGATATATTCTGCAAGGTCGACAATAGCCGCCGACGAAATCACATGCTCCGCCTGGTACTCATGAGACTGCCCCTGTGCATCTACTGCCGTTACTGTCCAGACACCGGATTCACTATCCAGGGCCAGATCCTGCACGTTCATTCCCAGTAAAACTTCGCCGCCGGCTTGCTGGATCTGCTCAGCCGCTGCTTCCCACATCTGCCCGGGCCCCAGCCGCGGATACTTGAAAAACTCGATCAGGGTCTTCGGTGTATCCCCGGCTTTGCGCAGCCATCCAGGTATGAATGCTTTCCACACGGCGGTGCCCAGCGATAAACCCTTGATCCTTTGCGCTGCCCAATCAGCAGAGATTTCCTGGCACTTCATGCCCCAGACTTTCTCGGTGTAGGTTTTGAAAAATATCGAATACAGGCGCAGGCCGAACTGGTTGGTTACCCAATCCTCGAAAGTCTGTGGATCACGAATGGGAAACAACCGGGCCTTGAAATACGAGAGCATGCAACGTGCTGATTCTGTCAGACCCAGTTTTTTCAATGCATCGAACGCGCGTAGTGGGTAGTCGAACAATTTGCCCCGATAAAGTATCCGGGACTTGCGCTCCCGCATGATCAACTGATCACCGAGAATTTCTTCCCACAATGCCTCGATTTCGCTGGATCTCGAGAAAAACCGGTGGCCTCCAACATCAAATCTGAAGCCTTTATAGTGTTCTGTCCGCGAAATCCCACCCACATAGACGGGATCACGCTCGAGCACGGTAACCGATGCACCCGCCAGACTGAGTCGCCTGGCTGCAGTGAGACCGGCAGGTCCGGCACCAATACAAAGTACGCGCGAAGTATTGTTTTTCACGTAGTCGTTCTCGCTGGATTGAGTACAATAGACAGTTTGCAAGCGCAGTAATCAATGTACTGATAAACTCCGGAGCACACAGACTTTTGGAAATCCCAGACTCCTGTCAAGATTGCAGTTTAGTTCTTTTGAGACCCGGGTTCTATTCTTTCATCCCTTTTCAATCGGTAATAACTTCCGTTCCAGACAGCAGCTCGCGTGGATTTTAGATTATGGCCCCAGTAAACAGCCAGCGCACCATTGACGAGCGCCATACCACCCACGTCAAACCGCCTTCCGGATTTCCAACATTGGAACTGGGGGAAGTCTGGCGAAACAGGGACATCGTCCTGATCCTTGCGGTGAGGGATATCAAGGTTCGCTACAAACAGAGCTTTGCCGGGATCAGCTGGGCCATCATTCAACCTTTGCTGACGATGATTGTGTTTACGGCTGTCTTCGCAGGCGTCGTCGAAGTAACGACGCATGATGCACCTTACCCTCTATTTTCCCTGGCGGCTCTCGTTCCCTGGTCGTATTTCGTCCATGCCATCACCAAGGCGACCAGTTGCCTGGTCACGGACCAGAACCTGATTACGCGGGTTTATTTCCCCCGGTTGGTGTTACCTATTTCTGCAGTGGTCGGCGGACTGGTCGATTTTTTCATCGCATTCGCGCTGCTGGTGATTCTGCTGGTTATTTACGGATCGGCACCTACTCTGAAAATACTTCTTTTGCCTTTTTTCCTGCTTTTTACCATCCTGACTGCGCTGGCGTTGAGCTTGTGGTTATCAGCGATAAACGTTCAGTACAGGGACGTCAATAACGCATTACCGTTTTTTTCGCAGGTGCTTATGTTTGTCTCACCGGTGGCTTATCCGGCCAGCTCCATACCGGAAAAATGGCAGCTACTCTATGCGCTAAACCCGATGGCCACGGTGATCAACGGCTTTCGCTGGGCCCTCCTGGAAAATCAGCCCGGCCCTGGAATCTATAGCCTGGTTTCCGTCGCGGTTGTCTTGATAGCACTGTTTGGCGGTTTGTATTTTTTCCGCTGGCAGGAGGACCGGTTTGCAGATGTCGTTTGATAAACCGGCCATCGTTGCCGAAGGGCTCGGTAAAAGCTACTGGGTTGGCGGGCACAAGTTGATTGACAGCATGGGCATGCATGCCCTGGTGGATCGTGCCCTGACCTCACCCGGTCGCGTTGTTACCCGTTTGATCGGGCAAAAAAAACCGACTTCGCATTATCCGGAAATTCCCGGTCACATGAAATGGGCACTGCGTAACGTGAGTTTCAGTCTCGAATGGGGAGAAGTGCTCGGTATCGTCGGACACAATGGCGCCGGGAAGTCGGTTCTCCTGAAACTCCTTAGCCGGATCACTCGTCCAACTGAAGGTCATGCGATACTTCGTGGACGCGTTGGCAGCATGCTGGAAGCCGGCACCAGTTTTCACGGTGAACTGACGGGAAGGGAAAATATCCAGTTATCCGGCGCCATTTTGGGTATGCGCCGCTCCGAAATTAACCGGCGAATGGATGAGATCATAGAATTCTCTCAAGTGGAGGAATACATCGACACGCCGGTCAAGCGCTATTCGACCGGGATGGTCCTGCGCCTCGGCTTCAGCGTCGCAGCCCACCTGGATACCGACATCATGTTGATTGACGAAGTCCTGGCAGTCGGTGACCAGCAATTCAAACGCCGCTGCATCGACAAAATGCGAAGTGTCGCAAAGAGCGGCAAGACGGTTTTATTTGTCAGCCACGATATGGATGTACTCAAGGATATCAGCGACCGGGCAATCCTGATCAGGGAAGGAAGCCTGGTCATGAAAGGCTCGCCTGAGGACGTGGTAGAAGAGCACTTGAAGAACGCCGGCCGAAGCTGATTACTCAAAATCGGCATGTCCATGTACAATCGGGACTTTGATTCGCACAGGAAAGCACCCAGTGACTGACCCGAAGGATCTCTCAGAGCAGGCCGAATCCGGAGTGGACTCGTCTTTGTATCTGCCCCCTCGTCGTGAAGGTTTGAGCCTTTTGCGAAAGGTGTTTTTCTACCACCTGATGCTCGCAATTTTCATGATTTCCATTCCCCTGGTGTTTCCGGATTTTATTGATCAGCTACCCATTGGTGGCATCAAGGAACTGGAGGGCAGCGGCGACTTGCGGGTTACTACCGTCGAAGAAAACCTTAAACCCGCCGAGGACATTCCGATTGTCCAGACCTTTATTCGTACGACCAGCCAGTTCGACAGTCTCGGTTATGCCCGCCAGCTGACCATAATCCTGATGGGTGTGTGGCTGTTGATGCTACCGGTATCCTGGGTGCACAAAGGCATTCATAAAGCCAGCACGCATGATCATTCACTGGATGAAACCACACTGGTATTACCTGGCATCGTGGCAGCTATCGTATTGGTCGTTCAGCACAGCCTGGCGCTGGCTTTCAGCCTTGCTGGCATCGTTGCCGGTGTACAGTTCCGAAGGGCACTGCAGGATACCTACGACGCCCTATTCATCCTGGTAGCCATTGGTACCGGCCTGGCAGCCGGGGTCCTGGCGCTGGAAATCGCTGCTGTACTCACCGTATTCTTCTGTTACGCGTCGCTCTATGTCTACTATCTCGGCGACGGCCTGGAGTCGCATCATGCCGCCCACCTGTCAGCCCTGAAAAAGGAACGCAAACGATTGGAAAAAGAGGCCGCGGATAAACAGCAATAAAGCCGTCAGATCTTATTTCCGATCAAGTACTCAAAACAAAAACCCGGGCTGCCTGCTCCCGGTTGAGACACGACGCGGAAAGAAATGTCCGGAGTGACATATCATTGATCCTTCTCAGCAAACTTCAGGGAAACCTCTCCAAAATAATGCGCATCACGGGCCGTGGCTGCCAGGTGCAGCCGGTCGCTGCCGGGATCGAATGCCGCAATGCGAATTGACCAGGCTTTGCCGTCTTCCCCATTGGGCTCCATTTTCGCAGGAACAGTATCTTCACTTGTGTCCGCGTTAATGGCTACCAGCACTCCTTCCAGAGGATGCGCTGAGCTCAAGGATAACGTCGCCTTGCCTGCAACGCCTTGCTCAACGACCAGGTCCAGCTCAAAGTCGCCGTTTTTCAGTCCACAGTGGCCGCTGTTGTACCGGCAATTCGGTTTTTCAACCAACTGGTAGCTTTGGCCCTCCCTGGCTGGATGTGGACGTTCGCCCATCAGCATATCCACGCCGAAATAACTGATCAATGCCAGTACCGGCATCACGATAGCAGCCGTTACAACATGCTTATTTTTCAACAGGCTCAAGCAAATACCTCCAACTTAAGGACGATAAACGTACCACATAAAGCCGCCATTTCAGAAAAAACGACCATAACCAGCATGACCCGCAGTCATGTTCGCGAAATTGTCCATTAACCCCGAAGTCACGAATTTCGCGTTTAAGAGAAGGAACACCGGATGTCTTGCGCAAAAGACCGTGGTAGTCTCGGCCCATGCGGAAGCAAAGCGATGAAGACCTGATGAGGGCCTTTGCCGGAGGCAGCATTGAGGCTTTCGAGGAACTCTACAGCCGCCACCGTACGGCACTCTATCGATATGTTTTGCGAAAAGCCGGAGATACCTCGACAGCGAATGATTTGTATCAGGGCGCCTGGGAAAAGGTCATCAGGGGCCGGAACAAATATCGTCGGAGTTTTCCATTCAGGGCATGGCTGTATCGTGTGACATACAACCATGTCATGGACTACTACCGGCAAGCCAGGCCGGCGGCAGAAACTCATCCGGATGAACTGGAATCAGAGATACCAGGACCCGACAAACAGACTGAGATTGATATTCGGATCCTGCGTCTAAAGCGAGCAATACGGCGACTGCCACCAGAGCAAAAAGATGTTCTATTGCTTAAACTGGAGAGTGGGTTGAGCCTGGATGAAATAGCCGCAGTGTCTGGCATGAAACGGGAAACGGTAAAAAGCCGGCTTCGCTACGCCGTAGACAAGTTGAAAAAATCACTCAGGGAAGCAGAATTGAGGTCGAATCATGAACGCTGATCTACCTGCAAATTCAGCAGACGAGAATCTCGAGTCTGACCTGGAAAACATCCGTTCCGTCCTTGGTGAGCGGGATTCCGGCCAACCCCCGCAACTGCTCGATACGGCCGTGCTGAACACAGCCCGCAGAGAGCTTGAGGACACGGGTAAAACTAAACGAGGTCGGTTTTCGCTGCGTTGGTTGAGCGCGTTTGCCACTGCCTCGGTGATGATCCTCGCATTGGGTATCCTTGTGCAGCAGGAGCAGGAGTCCGTGCCTGTGAGTAACGGTGATGCGGAGGCCACATTGCTGCAGGAAAGCGCCGGAAAAGAGTCTGCCGCAGAATCGCCGCAGAAACGTTCAATGATGAAAGACCATGATCAGGCCCCGGTAACCGCGGCTTCACGCTCAAATGAATTTAAGTTGCAGGAAACTGCCAGTGAAGCCGAACAACTCAATGAAGAAGCCGATGAAACGTTGCCACCTGAGCAATGGCTCCAACAAATTCTACTATTGAAATCCACGCAACAGGAAGCCAGGCTGGCGGAAGAGCTTGCAGCATTCACAGCCGTCTACCCGGACTATCCGCTGCCGCCTGAGCTTGGTGACTGAGCGAATGATGCTTACCCTGGCAGGAAGCAGCCGGCTGGAGATCGAAATCAAGCGCAGCCGCTTCGTCGCCCACGCACAGCGAGTGGATACACTTGCTGAAACCCTCGAGTTCTACGATTCTGTGGTCGACCGGCAAGCCTCGCATAACTGCTGGGCCTGGCGACTGGATCACCTGTATCGGTTCAATGATGATGGTGAGCCCTCCAGCACCGCCGGCAAGCCGATTCTGGGCGCCATCGAAGGCAAGGGACTGGATCATGTCATGGTTGTCGTTACCCGCTATTTCGGAGGTACCAAGCTGGGGGTTGGCGGCCTGGTCAGGGCTTACGGGGGAAGCGCGGCAAAATGCATTGACCTGGCCAAAATCATAGAAATTCAAACCCGTGTGGAATGCCTGGTTCAGGCAGGTTTTAACTGGACGGGACAGATCTATGCCACCCTTGACGCCTTTGGCACCCGGCGAATATCGGAACGACACCAGCAAGACGGCACCCTGATCCGAATTGAAATTGATGCCTCACAATTGGAACGACTGAAAAGCAGGCTCGCCGACGTGACACGAGGCGAAGCCAGGATCAGGCCGGTAGCCTGACTTCCACACCGGGAAGAGTTGCTGCAAAGTCGGCGCCCATCAACAATGATGGTGTGTAGTAGCCACCCTCCAGATCGTTTTCGAGCAGGTATTCCGTGATAGCGAGGCTGGCGCTGACTGTGAGTTCGTAGCCGTTTGGCGTGCTCATGGTTGCCTGCAGGCTGCGACCATCGGCCGAGACAACTTCACCCCAGAACTGGGCGTCAGTATCCTGCCTGGTTTGAGCCGAAGGCCCGCGCACATTCCGGTCAATCTTTCGCTTCATCAGCGACTGGACGAACCCCAGGCCCAGCAACGGTTGTATCCAGCGCAACCGCTTCAGGCCCGCCAGGGCCGAGGGTGGGATTGCAATGTACACCTCGATATCAGGCACACCGGTACTTACGAATGCGGTGTAAACGTCCCCCCAGGGAATGGTCACGCCCACCCGTTCAGCATGCGCAAAGGGAATCGTTCGCGTCTTCCAGGCAAGGGGCACCTTTTGCAGTTTGCCGTCCCTGCGGATACAGCCCCCTCCTGCCAGGCCTTCCACGCTCGTTTTGGCGGTGCCCGGACTGGGACCTCCCCCGGCCTCGAACGCCAGCTGCAAAGAGGTAGCCGCCGGCAACTGCCGGACCAGGCTGGCCGCCAGGCAATCAGAGGGTACGACATCGAAACCGGCGCCTGGCAGCAACACTATGTCGGCACGCCTGGCTTGCTCATCCAGCCGGTGAGCTTGCTCGAAAACGGAAATCTCCCCGGTAATGTCCAGGTAATGGGCACCAGCTTGCAGGCAAGCCGTTATCATCGGCTCGCTGGTCACTGAAAAAGGACCCGCGCAGTGCAGAATTACCTGCATGCCGGAGATCGATTCTTTCAAAACCGACGCATCATCCAATCCGAAAACCCGAAACTCAAGGTCCAGTTCAGCTGCGAGCTTGCTGATTTCGCTTTCGTTTCTCCCAGCTAAAACAGGTCGCGTTCCGCGAACGACGGCCTCACGGGCAATCAGGCTCCCGGTATAACCATTGGCGCCATAAATCATCCAGCTCATGCGAATCCTAAAACAGGCTGCCTTGTTGCCGCGTATCCAACGGGCTGGCTTTCTTCTTCTCCGCCTTGGTTCCGGGAACCTCCTTGACCTTCTCTGCTTGCTCCTTTTGTTCCAACTCGTCAGCAACGGCAGGCTGCGTGGACTCGGACACGGACAAGGGGGAAGTTAAGCTCCTGGCGGGCCCGGCGGTCAACTGCAGCAATTTACCCACGGTGCAATGCGACTGCAGTGGATGACGAAGCGTCTTGCGCCGGTTGATACGGTAGCGGTTGCAGCGTCCTTGCTTGGAAACCGTCAGGTAACCCTCATCCTGCAGGTCACGAACGATTTTTTGAACGGCTCGTTCAGTGATACCGACTTCAGCCGCTACGTCGCGCAGCCTCGCTTGACGGTTCCGGCCCAGGCAAACCAGCACATGGCCGTAGTTGCTGAAAAAAGTCCAATCACTCATTGAACGACCTTAACACGGTATTTTGATGAATTATATTTCGCGTTTTGTTTTTCTTCAAATCAATCGATATAGAGCTCGCCGTGGCTGACAAGAACGCTGTCGCCCGCTATTCGCGTGGCAATGACCTCGCCAGAGGCCTTTTCAGTACGTGCGTAAAGCCGGCTGGGACGTCCCATTTCAACGCCCTGAGAAATGATCCAGCTGAACTGGCCGGAGCTGGCTTTCTCATAGTAAGTCAGCAATGCCGCCAGCGCACAATTGGCACTGCCGGTCGCCGGATCTTCCGGCACGCCATCAAGCGGGGCAAACATGCGGGCCTGGATATCGCAATGCTCCTCGCTCCTGGTATAAAGCAGAATATCGGGCGCAATCCCTTCCTTTTCGAGAGCCTCCATGACCGCGCTATTGAAGCGGGCCCGCGCAAGCGCATCCTGCCCGCTCAACTCGACAATTAAAAATGACAGCCCAACTCCCGCAACACAAGGCGGATGGACGCTGAGATTGATATCGGCGACATCCAGCGTCAATGCCGGTGCCGCCAGTTCCGGCATCACCACCGGACCTACCGACAGCTTTTGCGGCGCCAACAGTTCACAGCGCATATTCCCCGTTTTGCTGATTGCCAGGGAAATCCTGACCAATCCGGCCTTCTCCTCAAACGTGATGACGTGGCCGTCACTGACCGGCCCCAGTAATCCAGTCGCGGCCAGCGTGAACGCCGTGCCGATGTTGGGATGTCCCGCAAAAGGCACCTCCCGGGCAGGAGTGAAAATTCGGACCTTGCGGTCATGACCCTGTTCCGGAGGCAGCACGAATGTCGTTTCCGAGTAATTGAATTCGCGGGCGATCTGTTGCATCTGGCGGCTGCTCAAACCGCGCGCATCGGGAATCACGGCCAGCGGGTTGCCACCAAAGCGGTTTCTGGTAAACACATCGCAGGTATAGAACTCAAGCTTCACAGAATACCCCGAACTCGCGGACAAATTGCTTCAACCGGTCACGCACATGCTCATCCTGCAATACGCCCTGCTCATCAAATACGCGGCCTGCTCCCGAAACCATCAGGCGGCCACCGGCCCACTGACGGGCGCCCAACCCGCGGAATACAGGCAACCAGGCATTCTGCGCCAGAATGGTTCCAAAACCGCCCGGCGAGGCTCCCATTACAGCAACCGGTTTATCCCTGAATACATTACTGATACCGTCGGACGGCCGGGATAACCAGTCTATTGTGTTCTTCAGAACGCCAGGCACGGATTGATTATATTCGGGGCTGGCCAACAGCAAACCGGATGATTCCTTGAGTTGCAGTTGCAGGCGTGTGACCGATTCCGGCACTGCCTTGGCTTCTACGTCACCGTTATACAGTGGAATATCATCGATAGAACCCAGCACCAGCATGTCGGGGAGAAGCTCACAGGCGTTTTTCAGAAGTGCCGTGTTGAATGAATCCGATCTCAAGCTGCCGGAAATTGCGAGAATTGAATTCATAAGCTCTCCAGTTACCAGGGGTGTCCCACCTGGATGTAATAATTCCAGTCTTCAGGGCCGCGCGCGATGTCCACCCCGACCCACACGTTATGCGCTTCGAATATGTTATACCGGCCGCCCGCCCCGAAATTATAAATACTGTCCGGATTTTCATAGATAACGAAGTCATCGCTGGTGAAACCCAGCCCCCCAAAAACAGACACCTCCCACTTGGGCCTGATCCGGTAGCGTAACTCCAGTTCTGCCGCCCCGGCGAATTTGTTCTGGTAGCGAAGCGCTGGAACTCCGCGCAATTTCACAAACGGAATTGCGAAAAACGGCACCCGGCCATCAACGCCAGATCCTTCCAGCCTCAAGCCTAGCGTCAGTTCCTCAGTGAAACTGTGAAACGACAGCGCCTTTAGCGTACCCGACCAGTAGTCGTAATCCCCGCCGAAAGTATCGTCATAACGCCAGACACTCAAATCAACCAATTGCCCGGTCCGTGGATTCATCGTATCGTCACGGGTTTCGTAAGCCGCTTTGAACGCCAGCCCGATATTTTTGAAATCTGCAGAAAATCTGCTGTCGTCTATATCTTCCGGAAGCCCGAACCCGAACGTGTTTTCAGCATCAAGGTAAGAAATTGCAGCGCCGAGCATGAAATCGCTGTCCGCGACTCGAAACTTCATATCCTGGTAAACAATTTTCGCTTTCATGCTGAAGTCCACCGGCAAGCCCAGCACATAAATATTGGAATTGATCTTTGCCGCTGCCAGGAGACCGGTGTACCGGATGGAGTCTTGCCGCCAGTTGTTGGTATGCCCCACCCCGCCGAACCAGGATTTGCTGTTGGTATACGCTCCAGCGACTCCGGTTACGACCGGCGGTGCTTTTCTGGGCGAGGAATATTCCGCCATAGAATCCAGGGTGGCAACCCTGGTGTCGTCAGATTTCCCGGACTTGACCGGGTGAAACAGTGCAAGCGCCACCCCGAGGCCCTCACCAACTGCAGGCTCGGTGATAAAAATAGGTATGGGCAATAAGCGATAGCCATTGACCTCCTCTTCTTCTTCGATCTGCTCATCTCCAGCCGTTTGTTCGCTGACCGGTCCCTCCTGTTCAGTGTTCGCGGCATCGTCTGCAATCACTGCAGTTGCGGCTAAAACGGCAGTCGATGCCACACAGGCCAGGAAAACCAGAATTCGCCAATTCACACGTCAACCCTCAAATAACCGCAGCCAATTCCGAACCTTGCCTGATAGCCCTTTTCGCATCCAGTTCGGCAGCCACGTCTGCACCTCCGATCAAGTGGACCGCTACGCCCGCGGATTCGAGAGGGTCCTGCAGTTCGCGACAGGGCAACTGACCTGCACAGATCACGACGTTATCCACCTCCAGCAGTTTTTCCTGCCCGTCATGTTCGATATGTAAACCAAACTCATCGATTCTTTTGTAGGTGACGCCAGCGAGCATTTTGACCCCCCGGGACCGGAGACTGAGCCGATGAACCCACCCGGTGGTTTTACCGAGCCCCTTGCCGGGTTTGCTCGTTTTTCGTTGCAATAACCAGATCTCTCTCGCCAGCGGCTCAGGCTCCGCCGAAACGTTTTCGACACCCCCGCGCGCCTGCAGCTCCATATCGATACCCCACTGGCTGGCGAATGCCTCCGGTGTGGGAAATTCGGGGCCATTATGACGTTTCTGACCGAGATACTCGGAAACGTCAAAGCCGATGCCCCCGGCCCCGATAACCGCAACACTTTTGCCCACATGCGCGCTGTCCCGCAAGACATCGATGTAGCTCAGGACTTTCTCATGCTCCAGCCCTTCGATCTCAGGCGTCCTGGGCGTCACTCCCGTTGCCAGCACGACTTCGTCGAATCCCTTCAGCACATCGGCCTCTGCCCGGGTGCTGAGCCTGACATCGACGCCGCGCAATTCGAGTTGCCTGCCGTAATACCTGAGTGACTCGTAGAACTCCTCTTTACCCGGA
>JAOUCS010000006.1 GCA_029859645.1 Lysobacterales bacterium
CCCTGCCTGGCCTGGTGCCGGTGCTCGGTTTCGACCAGCAGCAAATGTACTGGCTGATTATTGGGGCTTACGTCGGCGGCCGGTTGGTGGAAGGCGTTTTTCCATTACTGGGAGACTGCGGCCTGTTTACCTGGCGGCCATTCGATGCCTGGTTTCGACTGGTCACAGCGCGCCGTAATCCCTGCCTGATCATCCTGACCCTGGCGGCGCTGGCCGGCCGCCCGGACTGGGGTTTCATCGCCGTGACTTTCTGGTCCGTGCTGACCACCGGGGTTCTGGCTCTGCGCCTGTTGCAGGGTGTTTTTTCGAGACTTCGCAGTGGTCCGCTGCATTCCTGGCTGAGCGCGGCAGATGTCGCAACCGGACCCCACCGGGGTGCATTCAGGGTGTTCGGCAGCACCCGGGGCGCATATGGAGCCTAGTCCCCAGCCGCCATTACGCACCCTGCAGCAGATCGTTCGTGGCCAGGTCTCGGGTACCTGTGATTTTCCGGACCAGCAAAGAGACCGTCTGCTGAACCAGGTTCGCGAACGCTACGGTGACGGGCTGCAGGCGGTCCTGATCTATGGGTCTTATTTACGCGGCAAGCGCGACACACTGCTTGATTTTTACGTCTTGCTGGACAGTTATCGCTCGATGCCGAGTACCTGGCAAGGGTGGCTATGCCGGGCGCTGCCGCCCAATGTTTACCAGATCTTCGATGGGGTGCCTCCGGACGAAATCCGGGCCAAGTATGCCTTACTGACCCTGGCCGGTTTCGAACGCGCCGTGTCGCGTGATTTTCATTCCTATTTCTGGGCCCGGTTCGCTCAACCCTGCGGGATTCTGTACTGCAGGGACGACGCCGTCGAACAACGCGTCATCGAGGCGATCAGTGTCGCCTGCAGGACCTTTACCCGCCGGGTCGTGCCTGCATTGCCTGACGGGTTCGACGCCCGCACCTTGTGGGCAGAAGGGCTGGCACGCACCTATCGCTGTGAATTCCGCTCTGAACCTCCGGGTCATGCAGAGCAGCTTTTTGAATACTGGCCGGATTACTACCGTGAGGTCACGGCATCCATCGCCACCGGCGGGGTTGACTACGAGCCTTCAGGCGGCGATGACTGGTACCTCAACAAGGCGCCTGGCGGGAAGCGCCGATGGTCACCGGCAGGCTGGTGGCTGCGACGCCTGCAGGGCAAGGTTCTGTCGACGCTGCGGATCATCAAGGCGGCCCTGACCTTCGATGGCGCGCTGGATTACCTGTTGTGGAAAATCAAGCGGCATTCCGGTGTCTACATCGAGCCTACCGCGCTGCAACGCAGGGCGCCGTTGGTTTTCGCCTGGCCGCTGCTGTTTCGTCTGTGGCGGAAAGGAGCATTCCGATGATTCCCGCAGGCAGCATGCTGCAACGTGTGCTGCGCAATTTCGGGGTGGTTATCCGTGGTCGTGCGTTGGCCGGCCTGTTTTCGGTGGCGGCGACCGGTCTGATGGCCAATGCGTTGCCGGCCGCCGAATTCGGCCTGATCGTGCTCGTACATACCTACGTGATGGTGATCCGCGGTGCGCTGAATTTCAGGACCTTCGAAGCGGTGGTCCGTTTTGGAATTCCGCTGAACGAATCCGGCGACCGGGATCGATTCAGGTCGTTGCTGCGCTCCACCCTGCTGGTGGATTATTCCGCCGGGATTTTTGCAACGCTGGTCGCCATTGCCGCCGCCCCGCTGGCCAGTTCTTTGCTTCACTGGAGCCCCGAAACCGTTTACTGGGCAATGGGTTACAGCCTGGTGATCCTGGCCACCGCCAACGGCACGCCCAACGGTATTCTGCGCGTCTATGACCGTTTTGATGCGATCGGCGTCCAGTATGCGGTTGCCCCTGCGCTGCGCTTCTTGTCGATTGGGATCGCCTGGTGGCTGGAAGCGCCGATGGAAGTGTTCATGGTCGCCTGGGGTTCCGCCTTTGCCCTCGGACATGCCTACATGTCGGTACGCGGCTTCATTGAGTTGCGTCGGCACATCAAAACGCGGTTATGGTTGGGATTCAGCCGGACCGACCTGACGCGGCGGGAAAGCGAATTCTGGAAATTCGTCAGGGTGGTCTACTGGCAGACCAACATCGACCTGTTACCCAAGCACGTCTCCGTGCTGCTGGCGGGCGCGATGCTGGGACCGGCGGCGGCAGGCCTGTTCCGGTTGGCGCGCGAGGTTTCAACGATCCTTGCCCAGCCGGCACTGGTGCTCAGGGAAGTACTGTTTCCGGACCTGACCCGCAGTGTTCACATGGACGACGGCAATATCCATTCTGTGCCTATCAAGACCGCAGTGGTCGCGGGTGTGGTCGGACTGCTTTTTGTCGCTCTTGCGGTCGTGTTCGGAGAGTCGCTGCTGGGGATCGTGGGCGATGAATACGTTGCCGCTGCTCCGTTGCTGAGCCTGCTGTTGCTGGCCGCTTCATTCGACCTGGCCAGCGCTTCACTGCGGGCGGCCGCTTACGCGATGGGACAGGCCGCGTCGATTCTGAACATACACGTGGTTGGCATCTTGACTTATATCGGCGCGTTTTTTGTGCTCACGCCGCCACTGGGATTAGTGGGCCCGGGTCTGGCAGCGGTGCTCGCCTCGTTATTGGCAATGGGCCTGACGGCCAGGCTGATCAGCAGGCTTTCTGCTCAGCCATCGGCCTGAAGCAAATGCTTGAGGCTGCCGAAAGCTTCGATGATTTGTTCGACCTGTTCGCGGCTATGGGCAGCGCTGACGCTGCAGCGGATGTAGCTGTGCTGATCCGGTGACGCCGGCGGCACCATCAGGTTGGTGTAGACGCCTTTCTCCAGTAACTGGTTCCAGAAGGGCAGGGCCGCTTCTTTTGCCCCCAGTTTGACCGCAACCACTGGACTGACCTCGGGGCCGGTTTCAAATCCCAGCTCGTTAAATCCCTGGTACAACCTGTCGGCGTTGCGCCAGAGCGTTTCACGCAGCTCAGGTCTGCCCTTCACCTGCTTCAGGGCCTCATGAGTACTGGCGATGATTGAAGGGCTGGACGAAGCAGTGAATATGAACGGACGGGACAGGTACCGCAGCAGGTCGAGTTCCGGGTGCCGGCTGACGCAAAAGCCACCCATCGCGCCCAGGCTTTTACTGAAGGTGCCGACAAAAAAGTCTACCTGGTCCATCACTCCCTGCGCTTCTGCCACGCCGCAGCCGTTATCACCATAAACGCCCAGCGAATGGGCTTCATCCACCAGCAGCAGGGCGCCGTACTTTTCTTTCAGAGCCGCTATTTCCACCAGGGGCGCACAGTCTCCCATGACGCTGTACAGGCCCTCGGTAACGATCAGGCAGTCCTGCGCGCGCTCTCCGAGTCTCTGCAGGCGTTTTTCGAGGCTCTCGACATCGTTGTGTCTGAACCGGAAGATATCGGCGCCGCTCATCTGGCAGCCGTCGTATAAGCTGGCGTGGGCATCGGCATCCAGCAGCACCGCATCACCGGGGTTCAGCAGGGCCACCAGTGTCCCCAGGTTGGCCGCGTAGCCGGTCGAGAAAACCATGCCATGGCCGACCTTGAAAAAGTCAGCCAACTCCTGTTCGAGAGCCGCATGCGCCGAAAAACTTCCATTGGCCATGCGGGAGCCCGTGGTGCCGGTGCCTTGAGACTCGATGGCGTTCCTGGCGGCAGCGACGCAGGCCGGGTCGAAGGTCAGCCCGAGATAATTGTTGGTCCCCGCGAGGATGGTGTTGCGGCCTTCGACAATACCCTCGGTCGGCGAAAGGATTTGCTCCATCACCACTGCGGTCGGGTCGTGTCCGCCGACGCTGAGCTGTTCGCGAATGGCCCTGGCCGATTCGAATTTGTCCAGTAAACCCATACGGCTATCCGTCAGCCAGACAGATCTTTGTCGACGATAACCGCCAGGTCGTGGACGGTGTGAGTGTTGGACAGGCTGTTCATATCGATCATGACGTCAAAGGCTTCTTCCAGTTCCATCATGAATTCCATCACCTGGAACGAGTCCATTGTGAAGTCGGACACCAGGTTGGTTTCCCCGGTAATTTCACCATGTGCTTCCAGTTCCGGATGGTTGCTGGATTCCAGGTAGCTCGCCAGCAGAAGTTTGATGCGTTGCTCGATTTCATGGATGCGGGTGTTCACTGGGGTCTCCATTAAATATTTTCGGTCAATCCCCCGATTCCCGAAACAGCGAATCGACACCCTGTTCAAGGGTGATTTCAGGAGACCATCCGGTAGCCTGGTTCAGAGCCGTATTGTTGCACAGCCAGTCGGGTTGCGTTAATTCCCTGGCCTTGCCTGGGGTCATCATTGGAGCATAGCCCAGCAGGCGGGACAAGAAGAGATTTATGCTGCCCGCGCCAAACAGAATCCAGTGGGGAATATTCAGCCGGTAGTGGCGACCTTTTTTGCAAGCCTGGGCGATTTCTTCCCAGTTGTAGCCACCCTCATGCCCGTCATCCAGGGTGAAGGTCTTTCCGAGGCATTTTTCGGGCTGGTCCAACCAGGCCAGAACAGCTGAGGCAACGTCCTGGACATGAATCAGCGAGAGTTTTTGATCAACCGGGCCGGGTGGTGCAATCAGTCCCTTTCGAGCCAGTTTCAGAATCGGCAGCATTTCCTTGTCGCCCGGCCCGTATACCGCGGGAGGCCTGAAAATAGTCCAGGGAAAAGTGGCATGGGCGATCACTTCCTGTTCGCCGAGGTGCTTGCTGTTGGCGTAATCCGAGACATGCGGCCGGCTGGCGGCCAGAGACGAAATCAGCAGCAAGGGGGTGTTATGGCCAGCCTGGTTGATGGCATCGACAACGGAACGCACACCGTCGATGTTTGCCGGGCGGAAATCATCAAGGGTCCGCCCTCGCACTGAACCCGCGCAATAAATGACGGCGCGGGACTGCTTGATTGCGGAAATCAGCTGCCGGCTGTCGCCAAGATCGCAGATCCGCTTTTCAACACCCGGTTCCAGTGCGTCTGGATGACCGGATGATGGTCTGACCACGGCTATCACGCCGGTTTCTGCGTTCAGCAGGCTGGTTTGAAGGTTGCGGCCAATGAAGCCCGTTGCGCCGGTGAGCAGAACGGGATTCATGGGAATGCCGGGTCAGGCAGTCTTGCGATTGTTCCGCCGGTGACTGGGCAGACGCAGAGCCGGGGCAGGCTGCCTTTCAAGGTATGCTTCCCTGGACTGGAATCTTGACAGCTTGCCGGAAGACGTCCGGGGCAGTGTGCCGGGTCGCACCAGGTCGATAATGACATTGATTCCGAAATGTTCATGCATCAACTCGGTGATGCCCTGGCTGAGGCGGTGACGCGCTGAGTTTTCGCGTTCCTTGGTTTCTACCACCATGACGGCCAGTTCTTCCTCGCCGAAGCCGGCGACCGAGAACGCCGCAACCCCGCCGAGTCGCACGCCTTCAACACGTTGTGCAACGACTTCCATATCATTGGGCCAGATATTTCGCCCCTTGATGATGATTACGTCTTTGCTCCGTGCGGTAATGAACAGGTTGTCGCCCACCCGGTAACCGATGTCACCGGTATCCAGCCAGCCGTCATCGCTGAGAACGGCGCGCGAACTTTCTTCATCACGAAAGTAACCGCTCATGACGCTGGGTCCTCTGAGCATGATCTCGCCACACTGGCGTTCACTCACTTCATTGCCCTGCTCATCGCGAATGCAGAATTCAAAACCGGGAAGGACCTGGCCGCAATCAACATAGGCGGCCACGTTGTTGTGATCCGGGTTGACGGGTTTCGCCTCGCCGCTGCCGGACATCACTGCCTGGTCTACATAATCAACGGACAGGCCCAGGTCCAGCGGAGCGAAGCTTACCGCGAGGACACATTCCGCCATGCCATAGCAGGCGACGAAAGCGTTCGGATCGAAATTGCAGGGCGCCAATGCCTCGGCAAACGCACGCAACGGAATCGGGTTGACCTGCTCTGCACCGACACAAGCCGCCCGCCACGAACTCAGATCGTAACGTTCATAATCTGAAGGCCGCAGGCGCTTGGCGCACAGGGCATAGCCAAAGGTCGGGCTGGATGAAACGGTCCCGCGATTATCGGAAATGATTTTCAACCAGAGCCTGGGACGCATTGCGAAAGTCCTGGAAGGCAGGTAATCGGCCGATAACTGGCAGATCAGGGGCACCAGGATAAAACCGATCAGGCCCATGTCGTGGTAGTAGGGAAGCCAGGACACGAAGCGGTCTTCGTTGTTCAGTTTCAAACCGTCCTGGGCAATAGCCCGCAGGTTTTCGAGCACCGTTGCCTGATCAATTTCGACACCACGCGGAAAGCGCGTGCTGCCTGATGTATATTGCAGATAGGCTAGGTCCCCGGCCTGCACCGTCTGGAATTCAATGTCTGCCTCAGGCAGTGCATCAAATTCTTCTGGCGTACCCGCCATCACGAGGTCCATATCGGCGACAGCCTCGTGCAGGAATTCGGTGTGCGACGCAGGTGCGACGGCAATCGCGGCGTCACAGCTTTCCAGCATGCGGCGAATTTGCCCGACATACGCGGTGTGCGCACCCATCTGAATGCCCGCCGGCAGGGCGAATGGAATCAGTCCTGCGTATTGGCAAGCAAAGAAAAAGCGGTGAAACATGGGATCTGTTTCAGCAATAATGCCAACCCGGTCTCCATGCTTGAGTCCGAGCCCAAGCAGTCGCCTGGCCAGTGTCCGGGCTTCATCGCGCAATTGACGATAGCTGAGCACCGCATCCAGTTGACCCCGGTGGTCGTAGAAATTGAAACCGGAATCTCCTGCAGCAGCATAATCGAGAGCCTCCGCCAGGTTAGCGAAACCGTCGCTCTTAATTGGAAGCTTTTTGTTGACAGGCGTTGGCTGCATTGAGCTTTCTGTTTTAGTTTTCTGCCCGAAAGTAATTTTTGAATCCATCATCAAGGGCCTTTGTGGGTCAAAGTGTCCGGATTTTTACAGTCGCCGTCAAGCTATCTAACGCCTATTTAACAAACCCCAAACCAATCGTTTGGAGGTTTTTACAACGCCTGTAACAATCCAATTCGTATTGCTTCAGACGCAATTTATGCTAACGAGCGTTATCCTACTTGTCACAACAGGACAACATATTGACTCAGATACTGTTCGGCTTAATTTTTAGCGGACACCGCTCGGGACATAATGATAACCGAAATTGATTAGATTATGGTAATAAAGCAATGCTCTTTATTTGCGCAAATACCTGTTTTCCGGGCGCAAGCTTCAAATCATCGGCGGATTTACGGGTGATGCTGGCGATCAGAGGCACCTGGGAGGTCATTAATCTTACCGTTACCTGGGCAGCGCCGGCGGGTGAAATGTCGTCTACTACTGCTGGAAATATGTTCAGAATACTGGTGCCAGTCTGGTGCTCGAGGGTCAGGCTTACGTCGCGCGCGGCAAGCCTCAGGCGGGCGGGCGTGCCAACCGGCAGATCGGTTCCTGCGATGGCGATCTGACCGCCGCCAAAGTCCATCAAGGTTAATTGGTACGCGTGGTCATGGGCAGCAACGACTGCCTCGATAATTGCCGATGCTTCTGTGCCTTGCGCGAGAGCGAGGTCGAGCCGGGTAAACATGTCATGGACATCACCTGCTGCCTTGACCCTGCCGGAATCCAGCAGAACCAGGTGATCGGCCAGTCTGGCGACTTCTTCGGGCAAATGACTGACGTGAATGACCGGGATCTTCAATTCGCGATGCAACGACTCAATGTAAGGAATGATTTCCTGCTTCCGGTCGATGTCAACTGCCGCCAACGGTTCGTCCATCAGCAACAGTTGCGGGCTGAGAGCAAGGGCGCGGGCGATTGCAACGCGTTGGCGCTCACCCCCTGACAACGTCGCCGGCATCCGCTGTAGCAGTTCGCCAATTTCCAGTAATTCGATGGCGCTGTCCAGTGCGATATGGCGGTTTTCCCGGGCAACGCGCTTGATGCCGTATTCGAGGTTACGCCTGATATTAAGGTGATCAAACAGGCTGGATTCCTGGAATACATAGCCCAGTGAGCGGCGATGGGTCGGCAGGAAAAACCGGTCCTGCTGCCAGATCATTTCCCCCACCCTGATAACAGCCCCGGGATGCCTGTCCAGCCCGGCAATGGCCCTGAGGATGGTCGTTTTGCCACAGCCGGAAGGGCCGAACAGAGAGGTGAATCCGCGCGCAGGAAGTTGCAGATCGATGTCGAGATCAAACTCGCCACGACGAGCTTTGAAGCGCACTTCAATGGTCATTGCCGCACCAGCCGGAAACGGCGATTCAGCCCATAGACGGCAATCAGTAGCAGGAAGCTGAGAACCAGCAGGGTAGCTGACAGCCAGTGGGCGTGGGCGTATTCGAGCCCTTCCACATGATCGTAAATGGCGATGGATGCAACCCGGGTTTGTCCGGGTATGTTTCCGCCAATCATCAGCACCACTCCGAATTCACCGATCGTGTGGGCAAAACCGAGTACCGCCGCGGTAAAAAATCCCGGCCGGGCCAATGGCACTGCCACGGTGAAAAAACGGTCGATTGGAGAGGCGCGTAACGTAGCGGCAACTTCCATTGGGCGCTTGCCTATTGCGCTGAATGCATCCTGTAGCGGCTGCACCACGAATGGCATGGAGTAAATGATTGAACCGATCACCAGCCCGGTGAACGTGAAAGCCAGGGGGCGGCCACCGGCAGCTTCCATTAGCCCGCCGACCGGGCCATTCGGACCCAGCGCCAGCAACAGGTAAAACCCGAGCACCGTGGGTGGCAGGACCAGCGGCAGGGCGACGATTGCCTCCGGAATGAATTTGAGCTTCCACTGTGTGCGCGCCAGCCACCAGGCGAGCGGCATGCCCAGCACGAGCAGGACCAGGGTGCTGATGAATGCGAGTCTCAGCGTGATAAACAGGGCTGTAATGTCAGCTTCGTTCAGCATCAGGGTGTCAGGTATCCGTGTTCAAGAATGACCGTTATAGCCTTGTCACTGCGCACATACAACATGAAATCCCGCGCTGCCGGAGTGTCCTTGAGTAACACGGCCTGTTGATCAATCGGCTGGTGCAGTCCGGCAGGCACCAGCCAGTACCTGGCCCCCGTCAGTTCCGCCTGCTGGTCGAGTTGTGAGCGGGCCACAAAGCCCAGTTCGGCATTGCCGCTGAAGACGAATTGATAGGCCTGTCCGACATTTTCACCCATGACCAGGCGTTGTTTCAGCGATTCCCGAAGGCCCAGTGATTCCAGCACCTGCAGGGCGGCTTTGCCGTAAGGTGCAAGTGCAGGATTGGCGATGGCAAGGTACCGATAGTTTCCCTCCTGCAGGTATTTTTCATCCAGCGGGAGGGCTGAGTCGCCTGGCCTGAACAGTACCAGTTGGCCGCGCGCATAAGTGAAGCGGGTGGCGGGCACCGCCAGCCCGTTTTGTTCCAGCCGGGCAGGGCGTTCGCTATCGGCAGCAAAAAACGCATCGAAAGGCGCGCCGTGGATGATCTGGGCGTAGTGCTTGCCGGTAGAACCAAAAATGAGCAGTACTTCGTGCCCTGTGTCCCTCTCAAAATTCGCTGCCAGTGATGACATGGCAAGCCGAAAGTTGCTGGCTGCAGCCACCCGGATTTCATCGCCAAAGCAGGCGCTGCATATCGTTTGCTGTAGCACGAACAGGAGCAGCAGAACCCGGTATCCGGGTAAGGTTGTCCCTCGCCCGATGTTTACAGCCATTTCCTCACCCTCTGTCTGTACCGGCGGAAATCATCGCCAAAGGCGGCCTCCAGCGCCTGTTCCTCGGGCCTGATCTGGTAACGGTTTATGTACCAGGCAAAAACAACCACTATCAGCAGTGACCACAGGTTGCCAAGAAACAGCCCCCAGCCGACCAGTGCCAGGAGCAGCGCCAGGTACATGGGGTTGCGGGTAAAACGAAAAATTCCGTCATCGACCAGGTGAGAGCAGTTTTCAGGCAACAGGGGATTCACCGTGGTGTTGGCATGGTGAAAAGCAACAACACCCAAAATTCCAAAAGCCAAAGCCGCCACGACAAACAGGAACATGCTGATCAATCTCAGCTTCTCCGGCAGGGGGTAAGCCGGCGCCAGGATCGCTATCAGCCACATCAGTGCCGCGCTTACCAGGGTCACCGCTACGGGGGGGATTCTATGTTCGAGGGACCGTTTCATTTCATCCCCGGCTTCCTGTTCTGCTGCAATAGCAGGAGCGCCTCAGCCAGGAGCGCCATTCCGATCGGTTTGCAGGTTGGACTTGACTGATTTTATTCATGCCGTTGAACGTAGCCGCCATCAGGCAAAGATACCATGCAAATACCAACCCCGGCGGGGCTTGTATTCGCGGAAAGCCCACAAGGTGCTGCCATGGTTGTCACGGACGATAAAGTAATCACGGCGGCAATCGCGGCCGTCCCACCAACCGCTCTCGATGCGCTCGGGTCCGGCCAGGATTTCGAAGTGTTCGATGCGGCAGGGTTTGGGGTTTGGCAGCAACCAGGGTGGGCGGTGAGCCAGGGGGATGCAATCCGGACGTTCATCCAGCGTGCGCGGGCGCCAGCTGTATTCCGGACGGTGATCCTGCACTCCGGTCAAGCCGCTGACGGCTTCGTTGCCCAGCCGGGCCTGCAGGCGCTCCGCCAGTTGCCGGATATCCTGCTGTTGTTCCGTCGGAGTATCCCGGAACAGGCTGTGCTGGCCCGCGTTGAACTTCAGCAAGGTGGCTGCTTCCAGGCGGATTTCGCGTACGGCCTGCGGCAGCTGCAAGCGCTCCATGCGTTCACGCAGTACGCTCAGCAGGCGGTCTGCGTCCTGGGTTGGAGACTGCAGGCCCAGGTTCAGCGAGGTCGATGGGTGATCCTCATACCCCAAATTGAGTTGCAGTGACTGTACCGCGTTGTCACCGCCGCGCAGCACGCCGCAAAGCTCTTCCAGCAGACGTTTCAACGGGAACAGCAATCCCTGGCAGCTGTGGATTTCTGCCGGCATTTCCAGCTGCGAAGAAAAAGTTTCGGGCGGATGATACATGGCCCGGGGATCGGGACGGGTTCCCAGGATACGCTCGAGGTAGTCGGGCAAGGCGGGGCCGAAACGACGGGTCAGTGACTTACGTGGCAGGCGCAGCAGGTCGCGAAACTGACGAAAACCCATCCGCTCCATCGACGTCCGCTGCGCCGCATCGAAGTGCAGGCGGTCCAGTGGTAACGGGCCCAGTTGCCGGCGTATATCAGCCGGTGAAGCGAGGTGCAAACCCTCAGGCGCCGCCAGCCAGGCAGCTTCGGGGGTTGGCGCCGAGCCGGCCAGGGCTTGATAACCCAAATCTCCGAGTTCCTGCCGCAGGCGTTGGCCCAACTGCTCTGTGCGGCCGAACAGGCGCTTGCTGGCCGCTGTTTCAAGAAACAGGCCATTGCGGCTGCTCGGCATGCAGACCTGGCTGCTGTACTGGTAACACCATGCGGCCAGGCGTTGCAGGGCCTGTCGCTCGGCCGCACCGTTGGATTCCGGCACGGACCAGTCTGCAGGCGGGAGGCTAGTGCTGCTTAGCCCGCGGCTGTGCAGGTCCCGCGACAGTTGCGGAAAACGAATGGCCAGCCAGCGTGGTGCTGATGGTATGTTCTGTGTAGCTTGCATGGGTTTGAGTGTGCCGCGGTTGTTTCCCATAAGCTGAGAAAAGTTGGGGGATCCAGACCGGTTCGGCGGGACGGCTTCCGCGGCATTTGAGGATGTTGATACGGATGCCGCGATGATGATCCGCGCCCAGTTGCAGGCGCAGAGCAGCAGGGGAGGATTCCTTGCTGGCGCTTGCCGGCCGGAACAGGAAGGCCAGCTTCGCGCTGCTCTCGGCGGCGATCTGCAGGCGGCGCAGGCGGCTGAAGCTGATCTGTTCAGGCCAGGCCAGTACCGCACCACCCCGGCCGCTATGCAAGGCCTGTTCGCAGGCCCACAAGGTTTTTTTTCCGTTGCCTGTCCGCACCACCAGCAAGTGATCCAGCAATAAGCCATGTCCGTGCAGTGCGGCCGGGTAGGGTATCCATGGCGGATCCACCAGGATGACCCACTGACCCCGCTGACTGATTTCCGCCAGCGCAGGAAACAGTAGCCTCAATTCACCCATTCCGGGTTTCAGAGTCATCAGTTCGGTCAGCGCGCCCTGCGGCCAGCCATGGCCGGGCAATTGCCTGTCAAGGCGTGCATAGCCGGTGGGCAGGCTGCGCTGACTGCGGTTGTGCTGCCGGCCCCGCCATAACTGCGGCGTGTTGCGGAGCAGTTGGTTGATGGTGCTCACAGCGCCGGGCGGATGACCCCGACGCCCAGCCCCTCGATGGCGAGTTCCTGGTGCCGGAGATCTATTTCGATGGGATCGAAATCACGGTTTTCAGGAAGCAGCTGAACCCGGAAACCCTGCCTTTGAAAACGTTTGACGGTCACTTCGTCGTCCACCCGGGCCACCACGATCTGCCCATTGCGCGCTTCCGGGGTGCGATGCACGGCCAGCAGGTCGCCATCCAGGATGCCGGCATCCTGCATGCTGCTGCCTTCCACTCGTAACAGGTAGTGGGGTTTTTGCGGGAACAGTGACGGGTCTACACGATATTCGTCTTCGATGTTTTCCTGCGCTAGGACCGGGCTGCCGGCGGCTACACGGCCGACCAGCGGCAGTGGCGTGTTGGCGGACGCCGGCAATTCACCGGCAGCCAGCGGCAGCAGGCTGATGCCGCGGGCGGCGCCGCGCTCGATACCGATCACGGATTTCTTTTCCAGGGCCCTCAGGTGGGCTTCTGCAGCGTTGGGTGAACGAAAACCAAAATGCGCAGATAGTTCAGCCCTGGTAGGAGGAAATTTATTTTTTTCAATAAATTGTGAGATAAACGTGAGAATCTCTCTCTGACGAATGGTGAGTTTCTTTTCAGGCATCGTGGTGTGCTCTCAGGGATTACTATAAATATATACAGTAATAAGGTGTTGATCAACTGTTAAACTGGTTACAAAGCCTATGGTGACTGAAAAAACAACCAAGAGTCTCTGGACGAAACTGAAAGAGCGGAAGGTGATCCGGGTAGCCATCGTCTACGTTCTGGTCGGTTGGGTCATGATGCAGATCGGTGAAGTGACTTTCGAGGCGCTTGGCTTGCCGGAATGGGCGCTGAGCCTGCTGATTGTCATTGTCCTGCTGGGCTTTCCGATCGCGCTGGTGCTGGCCTGGGCCTTTGAACTGACCCCGGAGGGTATCCGAAAAGATTCGGCCGGGAGAAGCGATCAACCCAGGCAGGCAGCGCCCGAACTGGATCGCAAGGCTCCGTCTATCGCTGTCCTGCCTTTTGAGGACATGAGTGAGCACGGCGATCAGGCGTATTTCTGCGAGGGTATCGCCGAGGAAATCCTCAACGCCCTGTGCAAAATCGCGAACCTGCGTGTTGCTTCACGGGTTACTGCATTTCGTTTTGCGGGAAAAGGCGCTGATGTTCAGAACATCGGCAGAAAGCTCAGGGTGCAGACCGTGCTGGAAGGCAGTGTCCGTAAATCCGGGGACAAGCTTCGGATCACTGCGCAACTGGTCAAGACTGCGGATGGCTATCACCTGTGGTCCCGGCAGTACGACCGTGGCCTTGAAGACATTTTTGAGATCCAGGCCGAAATTGCCGACTCCATTGCCAACGCGCTGAGCGTGACGCTTAAGCGCACAAGCGCCGCCATGCAGCGTAATGTCGATCCAAAAGCTTATGATTTCTTTCTGCGCGGGCTGAGTTATTTCGCGAAGCACAACGTGCAGGACACGGTGTATGCCCGCCAGATGTTCAACCGGGCGTTGGAAGTGGATCCGGAATTTGGACGTGCCTGGGCCGGCCTGGGTTATACCTATGGCTTTGAATACATGTATTTCAACGCGGCGGATGTCAGCCGGGAAGAGGCGCTGCGAACCAGTCTGAAGGCGCTTGAATTGGCTCCGGACCTGGCGGAATCACACGTTTCCGCCGGCATTGCCCACTGCATGCTGAAGGATTACCAGGAGGCCGAGTCCCAGTTTGAAACCGCGGTTGAACTGGATCCCGAGAGCTATGACGCCTGGTATTTTTTCGGTCGCAGCAAGGTTCACGAAGGGGATCTCGAGAAAGCGCTGCAGCTGTTTGACCGGGCTTCCAGGGTCCGTCCCGAGGACTGCCAGAGCGTGTTACTGCAATCGCAGCTTTATCACAGCCTGGGCGATACCCGAAAGGAAATGGAGTCCGCGAAAAAAGGAATTGAGCGCGCCCGGGCTGTGCTTGAGCTGAATCCCGATGACAACCGTGCGCTGAACATGGGTGCGTTCGGACTGCTGCGCCTGGGCGAAAAAGAGGAAGCCAAGCGCTGGATGCAGGCTTCTGTCGAGAGCGCCCCGATGGATTCGATCGTCAATTACAACGCAGCCTGCTTTTATTCACTGGCCGGGGAAGCCGAAAAATCAATCGATTGCCTGGAACACTGCTACCTGAAGGTCGGCAACCTGAACCGCGAGTGGCTGGAACACGATTCAGACCTGGATAACGTCCGCGATCATCCGCGCTTTGCCGAAATCCTGGCTTTTTTTGACCTGTAACACGAAACCGTGTTGCTCGGGCTTACCAGCCGCCACCGCCGCCACCACCGCCACCACCGCCGGAAAAGCCGCCACCCCCCGATCCTGATGACGAACCGGGTGGAGTTGAGGCCGATGCGATGGCGGTCGAAAAAGAACTGCTGAAACTGTCGCCCAGGTGATGCAGCGCATTTATGCCGTGAAATTGACCGCTGTACCAGGCGGGGTGATAGCCGGACTGCTGCTGGTCCCGCGGCAGCTCACGGGCAAATCGCCGGCACCAGCTGTTTTCAACACCCAGGGCATAGGCGTAAGGTAAAAATGCCTCAAATACCTCGGGCGTGAGTTGCGGTGAACGCATCCGCTCGAGGCGATCCTGCTCGGCCGTGCCCAGGTACATTCTGAACCCATCGATTTCATCCATGACCTGCCGGCCAATGCGGGTGGGCGCCCGCATCAGGAAAGCAAAAAGCCCGTGCAGGCCAAGCGTCAGCAATCCGTAGGTGATCCAGAGGGCAGGCCCGCCATCAAGAAATATTGCGATGATGGCGGCCGCAATCGAAATCAGCACGGCCGGAACAATATACATGCTGTTGTAGTGAAACAACTGGCCCAGGTATTCTCTTTTAAGCTCTTTCTTCAAGGCCTGGGCCGCGCCCCGGAATTGCGCATGGTTTTCATTATCCATGCCAATGCTCGAATTCCGGCCCGGTAGCAGCTTATCGAGCACAGCCTGCTCCCCACGAGTCAGCGGTGCAGCGGCAGCGCCCGGTAAACGGCTCAGGGTGAAGTCCTTGCCGTCTTCTTCTATCGACAGTTGCCGTTTGACGGCCAGGCTGATGATGGCGGCTGTAAACGCATTACGGTCAAATGACATGTCGTTGACATAGCGGCAGGCTGCCGGAGACAGGTTGTTGGGTGGTTCGAATAAGGGAATGATGACCCCTTTGTCTGGATCACGGCCCACCTGCAGCCAGGCCCGGACGTACCAGGCCAACGCGCCAAGCCAGCCGAGCAACAGAGCGATTGCAGCGCCGTTATCGCCAAGGAACCAGAGGAATCTCTGCTCAATAGTGGGCTCTGCAACCAGGCCTTTAGGCCAGGAGACCACGATGGTCAAACCTTCGCGAGGCTGCAATGGTCGTTGTGTCTCGAACCTTATTTTGTTGCTGGCGGTCACTTCAACGGTGGCGTCACCGTCCTGCGAGCCCTGCCGTCCGGTATAGACCGAATACGCCAACTCGCCCGGATTTGGTTGAAAGGGCAGAGTGACTGTGACCACAGCCCGGTCAATCGGAAATTCCCAGCCATGCCCGATCGCGTTGAAATACAGCTCATCGTGATTTTCGAAATACCCCAGTTGCCGGTTGGTCCTGAAGGTCAGTTCATAATCGTGCGCGCCGTTCTCAACCGTCCGGTTGGCGTTGCCTGCATAGATACGCACACCGTTGGACAGGTCCCGGGTATGCCAGGCTTCAGGTGTACCGTTGCGCTTGACCGATAGCGGGGTAAATTCGACGACCACGTGGTTGCCCAGGCGATCCCGGTAGCGGGTAGGAAAATCCCGGTATATGCCCCGGCGAATCTGCCGGCCTTCCACCTGCACACGAATCAGCTCGGTCACCCGTAGCTGGCCGCCCGGCTCGAGCAAAATGTCTGACCGATATTCGAGTATGCGTTCATCGGCCGCAGCGGTGCCTGCGAAAAGGCAGGCTGCCAGCCACGACAGCAACAGCGTCAGCCGAATCATGAGTGTTCCAGGTCGATCACGGGTGCCGAACGCTGGCTGGCCAGTTCTATTTCGAAAAACGCAGCACTGATAAAGCCGAATAACCTGGCCACCAGCATCGCAGGAAAGCTCTCTACGAAATTGTTGTTATCGCGGACGCTGCCGTTGTAATAGCGCCGTGCGAACTGCAGATGCTGTTCGACTCTGACCAGGCTTGCGTGCAGTTGTTGAAAGCCCTCGCTGGCCTTCAATTCAGGATAATCTTCAGCGAGTGCGAACAGCCTGCCCAGCGACCTTGAAAGCCCGGACTCCTGTTCGGAACGTTCAGGCAGCTGCATGCCAGGATTGCCGCGCAGCGCAGTGACCCGCTCCAGCACACGTGACTCGTGCTGCATATAAGCCTGCACCGTTTTCACCAGGTTGGGCACCAGGTCGTAGCGGCGCTGCAGCTGCACATCGATGCCGGCCCAGGCCTCGTCGACCCGGTTCCGGTTCCTGACCAGCCGGTTATAAGTCCATACCACCCAGGCCAGGACCAACAGGCCAGCTGCTAAAAATGCATAACCCACCTCTAAACGCCTTCCTTCAAAACGGCAGGTCCAGGGCGTCAGTGATAAAACGGTTCAGTGGCAGGGCGCGACGGAACCCTTCGGTCACTTCATTGATAAACTCCGGCTTTAGTGCATGGTCGGCCGGAACTTCGGTCATGATGTAAAAACTTTTGCGTTTCAGATCATCGATATGCACATGCTGTGCATCGAAGCCGCGAGGCGGACGCTTCAGCGAATCGCCCCTGATCCCACCCAGAGCCTTGACCTTGGGAGCATTTACGATCCTTGCCCAGGACCGGGCATTGTCCGCGATGAAATCCCTGATCCTGTTCAGCTGCGGACTGGCTGGGTTCCAGACACCGCCGCCATAAAAGATACCGTCCCCTGCCAGGTGCAGATAAAAGCCCGGAGCATGTGCGTCTTTGCCGGCTTCATGGCGGAATTGCACGCCGGCATGCGTCTTATAGGGTGTTTTGTCTTTTGAGAATCGCGTATCCCGGTAGATCCTGAACATGGATCCGCCATGTGGCTTCGGATTCGCTATGTAGTGTTTAGAAAGCTTGTGCAGGCGCGGCGCCATGCAAACAATGAATTCACTGATCGGATCGACGACGGATTGACGGTAACGGCCCTTGTTTTCATTAAACCATACGCGGTTGTTATTGATCTTAAGATCTTCAAAAAATGCGAAAAAATCCTTCGGAAATCCCCGGAATTCCGTCATATGGATACTCTCCCTTGGTTGAAACGGTAGACCCGCGCTTAATCTTCACTCGGTTCGACAATGGCCGGATTTGGCAGCAGCGTAACGGGTTCAGCATAACCCGTGGTGTAGCGCGGAAACGGGTGCCGATAGTAATAGGGGTAGCCGCCCCAACCTCCCCAGCCGCCCCAATAACCTCCGCGCCAACCCCAGGGCCCGTAGAAGGGGTCACTGTACCCCCGGTAACGCATCACGACCCGGCGCTTCTGCCACAAAACCAGGTCGTCGACTGCCAGTACCGGATAACGGTAATCAAAGTCATCGACTTTCCGCGTTTCGATCGCCCGAAGGCTCCCGGTCACTGTGAGTTCTCGACCCTTGGTAAAGACGAGCGGATCATGAAAACCCGGTTTGCAGGCTATGAAACGGCCCAGCGTGGAGTCTTCGAGCTTCGGCCTGAGATACTTGTCGAGGTTGCGGGACAGGACTTCAAAGCAAGTGGTGTTGTCCGAGATTTTGGAACTCAGGATAACCCCTCCCCAACGGACTTCCGACCCGAAAACGCCGGGTTCGACGCGGGCCGGTGAAATCTCCTGGTAAGTGCCCTGGATTTCCTCCGGAATGGTCGTGCAGGCGGAAACTGCCAGAGTAACGATCATAATAATCAAAAGACGCATGTGAATTTCCCTGCTCATGATGCCGCTAATCTATTGGACCGCAATCTGTAGCAATTATCTTACATCATGCTGACTTTTTATTGGGTCTGAATGCCAGTACGGCCTGCTTCAGCTCAATGAATGGGGGTGGGGTGGCTGCGTATCGGCTGCGTGAATACAGATGTGCAATCCGGTGAATGGGTTGAGTGCTGGCCGGCAACAGCTTCGAGGCGGACCGGGCGACTTCAATCGGGCCATCTGACGGCCGCGCTTCGTAACCGGCTTGCAGCAGCCGCCGGAGAAATTTCCGCCAGTATTTCTGCACCGGATCGCTGCTCGAGGGCCCCTTGATACGCATCACGATCGGGAAAACCATGGCGCCAAATACCAGCATGACGACAAACAGGATGGCCACCAGCCCCGCAGGGCCAAGGTGATCCAGGCCCAGCGGTTCGAACAGCCTGGACTGTCGTCCCGCACCATATTCGATAACCCAGTCGTTCCATCGCTGCTGGACAATATCCACGCTGTTACGCATACCTCTCAACCAGCCATAATCCAGAACATGGCGGGGTGCATTCAAAGCGCCAAGGGAGCCCTGTTCAACCCGCTCAGGAGAAACTGCAGCAGTCGGATCAACGCGGGTCCAGCCTTTTCCATTCAACCAGACTTCGGTCCATGCATGGGCGTCTGATTGCCTGACCAGCAAGTAGTCGCCCAGCGTGCTGAACCAGCCCCCCTGGTAGCCGGTGACAATGCGGGACGGTATACCGGCCATGCGCATCATGACCGCGAAAGATGAGGCGTAGTGCTCGCAAAATCCGGTTCGCGTGTCAAACATGAAATCGTCCACCGAATGTTGCCCGAGGTAGGGTGCATTCAGGGAATAGTGAAAGGGTTCCTGGTTGAAATGCTGCAACACCCTGCGGATAAACATTTCGTCATCCGGGGTTTGCCGGCGCCACTCGAAAACCATTTGCTCGGTCCGGGGGTTACTGCCCTCCGGCAATTCGAGCGCCTGCGGCAGCAGCGAGCCCGCAAGTTCGGGCGAATCGCTGAAATCCGGATTTGAGACCACTTCGTATTCGGTCAGCTGAATCACCGGCTGATCGCGGATCATCTGGAAATCCATGGTCAGGCGCGTGTCGTCAGGCTTGCTTGCCGGGTAATCCAGCGCGAACAGCCAGTTTCTCTCATTGGGTTCGAGTTGGACCGTGTATTTCCAGGAATCAGCCGTGACTTCAGGAACCTCGGGGGCCTCGATATTCCGGCCGTAAAAGCTGCTTTTCCAGGTTCTTCCATCAAAGCGCCAGAATACCGGACCGCGCCAGTATAACTGGCTGGACTCGGGCACATTTCCTGAGAACTGCACCCTGAAAGCGGGACTGTCATCCATGAACAGGTTCTGGATACTGCCCGGTGACATGGAGTCTGACAGCCCGGATTTGGAATCCAGCGTGGTATCCGGGATACCCCAAAGGGGGCTCGACAGCCGCGGAAACAGGATGAAAAAAGCGATCCCGATGGGTATGGCGAGCGCCACCAAACGGGTACTGAAACCGAGTTCAGACAGGATGGAGGCACGCACTGCCGGCGCGGGGCCCGCATGTGACCAGGCTTCCGACCTTTGCAGCTGCGCCAGCGTGACCAGCGCGAGAATCACAGTCAGGCCGCCGTAAACGGGCATGAAGATGCCCTGGGTGAACAGGAATTGCGTAGCGCACAAGAAGAGGCTGAAACTGACCACCAGGCGGGCGTCCCGCGTGCGATAGCATTCAACCATTTTCAGCGCCAGCATGATCGATAACAGGCTGACAGCCGCTCGACGCCCGGCCAGGTCGCCGTACGATATGTACAGAATGGCCAGCCCACCGGCCGTGGCCCCGTGACGCACCAGTGCCGGCAGCGGCTTCCAGTGGTAGATTTCTGCACCGACCCGCCAGGCCAGCGGCAGCAATGCGACCAGCAGCAAGGCAGGTGGCATGCTGGCCAGTTGCGGCAGCATCGCCAGGGCCAGAGTTGCGATCACCCAGAGTATGGTTTTGCGTGCGGGATCAATCATGACGCATGCAGCGCGAGGATTTCGAGGCAGGCATCCCGGTGCTCTTCTCCCAGGTCGGCGGGCAGGGCTGCGCCGGGCATTTCCAGGCTGTATGGAATCTGTCGCCGTTCGGCGCGCAGAACCCAGGCGGTCAGGATCGAAAGCTTTTCCTCGGTATCGCCGCTTCCCATCAGGTACCAGTTAAGTTCACAGGCTTCTTCGCTGGGGGATTCCATGACCCGTGAATAGAGTTTCTGGTGCCGGGCGCTGGTGCGCCAGGCAATTCGACGCAACGGGTCTCCGGTCTGAAACTCTCTCAGGCCATGAAAATGCTCCCCCTCACCCCGATGAGCCGCACCATGTTCGCCGCGGCCGGTTTTGGGTAATGGCGGCGGGGTGGTGGCGGGTTTCGGATACACCAGGCATTGAGTGCGTGGTATGACGACGGACCAGGCGCGAAACAGGCCGAGTGGATAACGGTTCTCAATGCGGAACGGTTCCATTGGCATCCAGCCGCGTTCAAACGAGAGTTGCCCAAGTGTCAGGGCAATCGTGTTCTGTGGCTCGATATCCGTGCAATCCCGATCCTCGGGAGAGACGGCTTCGATCGCAAAACGGTGCCTCTCTTCAGGATTCCGAAACAGTACCCGGAAGCGGGCGGTCTCTCCGGCAAAGACCGGCTTGGCCCGAATGGCTTCCAGCCGAAGGCCTGCCAGGTTCCGATAAGCGAGCACCGTGGTGAGTTGGCCGACAGCAGCGATCAGAAAGCTGAGCATCAGGGTCATGTTGTTATTGAAATTCAGGCCGCCGATCGCGGTGAGCGCCAAAAGCAGGCCAAACCAGAGGCCAAAGCGGGTCGGCATGACATAGATCTGCCGGTATTCCAGAGTCAGCGGGAGTTCAGTGGCTCCACGGCGCTGCCTGACGCGCTCCAGCACCCAGCTGTCAAAGCGTTGCCCTGCGCTGGAGGTCTCGTTGGCCATTGTGCTGGATAACATGGGTTCCCGTCCGTGGAATCAATTATTCAGGGAATGGGGACCTCGCCCAGCAGTTCCTGGATCTGTTCCTCCGGAGACTGGCTGAATCCGGAAGTTGGGCTCAGGCGGTGACGGCCCAAACCTGTAAAAACTGTCTTCACGTCTTCCGGTGTAACGAAGTCGCGATCGTCCAGGAAGGCCAGCGCACGGCTGGCTCGTAGCAGGGCAAGTCCAGCACGCGGTGATAGTCCTGTTTCGAACCATCGGTCATCGCGGGTTTCCTGCAGCAAGGCCTGGATATAATCCAACAGGTTTTCGCTGACATGTATTTTTTCACAATCAGCCTGTAGCGCTTTAACATCATCAGGGCTCAGCAAAGACCTGGTTCGGTCAAGCAAGTGCGCCCGGTCCTCGGTGATCAGGAGTTCCCGCTCAGCGGCGGGATCGGGATAGCCCAGCGAAAAACTGAGCAGAAAGCGGTCAAGCTGGGAGTCGGGCAGAGGATAAGTGCCCACCAGGTCCAGCGGGTTCTGGGTGGCCATGACGAAAAAGGGGCTTGGCAGAGCGTGTGTTTCATTCTCAATCGTTACCTGGCCCTCAGCCATTCCTTCAAGCAGCGCACTTTGCGTCTTCGGGGTGGCCCGGTTCACTTCATCGGCGAGAATGACCTGTGAAAAAATGGGCCCGGGATGAAACTCGAATTCATCTTTCTCCCGCTTGTAAATGGAGACACCAAGAATGTCTGCCGGCAGCAGGTCGCTGGTGAACTGGATTCTCTGGTAGTCGGAGCCGATAACGCGGGCCAGGGCATGGGCAAGAGTGGTTTTACCGACGCCGGGTACATCTTCGATCAGCAGGTGGCCGCGGGCCAGCAAGCAGCAGAAAGCCAGGCTGACCTGCTTGTCTTTCCCCAGCAAAATGGCATTGACGGCAGCCCGGGCTTCAAGCAATCGCCCATGCCTGTCTCCTGTGCTTTCCTGAGTAGAAATGACGGTGCTGTTCATATTCCCTTATCCCGTATTAAGTGACCGGACCTTCCCTGAATTGCTCGGAGTATACCATTCACTCCAAAAGCCGGTATATTCTGCAGCATGTCCGATTCCACTTCGCATACGGCCCTGATCCTGCCGGGCGGCGGCGCGCGCGGTTCCTACCAGGTTGGTGTACTCAGGGCTATCCATGAAATCACGGGGAAAACGGGCAATCCCTTCCCGGTGATTTGCGGCACATCAGCCGGCGCCATAAACGCAGTGGTCCTGGCCAGTCACGCTCATGAATTCGGCATTGGAATCGAACGGCTGGAACGCTTCTGGTCAACGATGTATTGTTCGCGCGTTTATCGCACGGACGCGTGGACCGTCCTGAAATCAGGCGTGCAATGGGGCCTGTCCCTGGCGCTCGGAGGCCGGTTGGTTGCGAACCCACGGTCACTGCTCGATAACGAACCCTTGCGAAAGTTCCTGGCTCGCTCACTGCACCTGGAGGGAATAGATACTTCAATCGAGCAGGGGGCCCTGAGGGGCCTGGGTATCACCGCCTCGGGTTATACCTGCGCGGCGGCCATCAGTTTCTACCAGGGCGCCAGTGACATCATTCCCTGGGACCGTACACGACGACATGGCCGGCCGGTCAGGATCGGGCTGAATCATTTGCTGGCATCGGCTGCCCTGCCGCTGCTTTTTCCCGCGGAACGCATCGGTAACGAATTTTTCGGCGATGGCGGCATGCGGATGCTGGCGCCACTGAGTCCGGCCATTCATCTGGGCGCGGAGCGCCTGCTGATCATCAGTACCCGTGATGAGAACCCGGATCCGCCACCGCTGGAACCGGTGCCCTATCCGTCGCTGGGTGAGATCGGCGGTTACCTGCTGGATACGATTTTCATGGATACGCTGAATGCCGATTTGAGCCGGCTGAAGCGTATCAATCGAACACTCGGAATGCTTTCCCCCGAAATGCGGGAGCAATCGCAGCTCAGGCGGATTGACTCGCTGGTTATCCGTCCCAGCCAGGATTTGCGTGAGGTCACGCATAAACATATGGGCGAAATTCCCGGGTCGGTGCGGACCCTGCTGAAGGCGCTGGGTGGCTGGGGCCGGGACTGGAGGATGGCCAGTTACCTGTTGTTCGAATCGGTTTACTGCAAGGAACTCATCGAAATGGGCTACCAGGACGGGCTCGGGCAGAGTGAAGAGATCAAGCAGTTCCTGGCCTGACTTATCGGACTGGCGGGCTCAGGCGCTTTTTGCCGCCGGCCTGAAGGCAGGATCGTCAAAGCCCTCGATCTCGGCGCGAGTGAATTCATCCACTTCGATCACCGCACGCGCTGCCTGTTGCGCCAGGCGGACGGTGGTTGCCTGGTCCTCGGTAATCACGCCACTTTCCACGGCTTTCTGAACCAGTTTTTCATAATTCTCATAAGTTACCGGTTCATTCAGCGCATTGCGGATGGCATTTTCTGCGTTGGTCGCTGTCAGGGCCAGGTGAAACGCGGTGTGTACTCGTCCACAGGCATCATCCAGGTCAGACAGGTAGACGCCGGCAACCAATCGGTCACGACTTTCGTTTTCGGTTTGCAGGATCCTGGCGATTTCTTTGCCGATTCGGTCGCCTGGGCGGGTGTAGGGCTGGCCGAGCGGAAATATGACCCACTTGATCAACCGCCCGGCTCCGGGTATCGGAAAGTTGTCCAGCACACCTTTCAAGCTGTCCTGGATCGCGTACAGGCTGTCATCCATGGCCCAGCGGACAAAGGGCAGATCGTCTTCCGGCCTGCCGTCGTCCTCAAACCGCTTGAGCACGGCGGTGCCCATGTACAGGTGGCTCAGCGCATCAGCCAGTCTGCCGGAGAGGGTTTCCCTGAACTTGAATTTTCCGCCAAGGGCCAGCAGCACCAGGTCAGAGGTAAAGCTGAAGGCGGCGCTCATACGGGTGATTTGACGGAAATAGTAAGCCGTTGGGCCACGCACCGGCGCACGGGTCGCATGGCCGCGGGAAACGCCGAGCATCCAGGCCCGCACCATGTTACTGATGATATGGCCGACGTGGGCAAACATGACCTTGTCGAAGGTCTTGCGAGCCCCCGGTCTGGGGTCCCTGGCGGCCTGCATCTCCTTCAGCAGCCAGGGGTGGGCCCGAATCGCTCCCTGGCCGAAGATGATCAGTGAGCGGGTCAGGATGTTGGCGCCTTCGACGGTAATGGAGATGGGCAATGCCTGGTAGCCATGCGCCAGGTAGTTTCCCGGGCCGGTAATGATGCCTTTACCGCCGTGTATGTCCATTGCATCGTTGACGCAACGGCGGTTTTCCTCGGTCAGTTGATATTTGAGTATGGCCGACAACACCCCGGGTCGTTCACCCTGGTCCAGCGCCACCAGGGTCAGCATGCGCGCTGCGTCCATTCGATAGGTGCGCCCGCCAATTCGGGCGAGGGGCTCCTCGATGCCCTCGAAAAAGCCGATGGGGATACTGAACTGCTTGCGAATTCGGGCATAGGCGCCGGATAGCAGGGCGGACATCTTGCCACCCGAAGTGCCAAGTGCGGGCAGGGAAATTGAACGTCCGGCGGCCAGGCTTTGCATCAGCATGCGCCAGCCCTGGCCGATCCGTTCCGGCCCGCCGATGATCCAGTCCAGGGGTATAAAGACGTCGTTACCGCGGGTAGGGCCGTTCATGAAGACTGCGCCCACCGGCATGTGCCTTTTGCCGATTTCAACACCGGGCGTATCGGTTGGGATCAGCGCGCAGGTGATGCCCAGTTCCTTTTTCTCACCCAGCAAGCCGTCTGGATCAAGGGCTTTGAACGCAAGCCCCAGCAGGGTCGCCACCGGCGCTAGCGTGATATAGCGCTTATTCCAGGTGAGTTTCAGGCCCAGCACTTGTTTCCCCTCGAATTCACCTTTGCAGACGATGCCCACGTCATTCATGCTGGCGGCATCCGAACCGGCGGAAGGGGAGGTCAACGCGAAACATGGAATTTCTTCACCGGCGGCGAGTCGTGGCAGGTAATGGTCTTTTTGCTCCTTGGTGCCGTAATGGAGCAACAACTCACCAGGCCCCAGGGAATTTGGAACCATTACGGTGATGGCGGTTGTCAGATTCCTGCTGGCCAGTTTCATGACGACCGCGGAATTGGCTTGTGCGGAAAACTCGAGACCCCCATACGCTTCCGGAATGATCATCCCGAAAAACCGGTGCTCCCGCATGAAATCCCAGAGGCGGTCGGGCAGGCGCCGCCAGGTGTCGCAAATTTCCCAGTCATCCGCCATGCGGCACAACTCTTCGACCGGTCCTTCCAGGAACGCTTTTTCTTTCGCCGATAAAGCGGGTGCCGGCAGCTTCAGCAGAGTGCGCCAACGGGGCCGCCCGGAGAATATTTCGGCGTCCCACCAGACCGTACCCGCGTCCAGGGCTTCCTGTTCTGTTTCAGATACGGTTGGCAGCGCTTTTTGAAACAGGCTGAAAAGCCGGTCGCTGATCAACAGGCGCCGCATCGGTGTAATGGCGAATCCGATCAGGGTGACTGCGACAATGCCGTTGGCGAAACGGAACCAGCTCGGGACGTAAAATAAATGACGCAATTCGGTCCAGACTACTGTGAGTACGATCATGATGGTCATGGACATGACCAAAGAGACCTTTTTGTAGGCCAGCATCAGGACCGTCAGGACCAGGATGAGAAAATAAAGGATATCCATCAGCGAATGCCATCATAAGATTCAGCGGAAGTGAGGGTCAAGAACCCGGCCACAGCCGATTGCACGAACGGGCGCATCCCCGTAAAATTAGCGGGATATATATACGGTTTTTTCTCAGTTTGAGAAAATCATAAAACCACTTAATAATCATAATGATATGAGGAGTTTATAAGTGCAAGTCGAGAGAACCTTATCGATTATCAAGCCCGATGCCGTCGCCAAGAACGTGATTGGTGAGATCTACAGCCGTTTTGAAAAGGCCGGTCTGAAAATTGTTGCAGCCCGGATGAAGCAGCTGAGTCGTGCCGATGCCGAGGAATTTTACGCTGTCCATGCGGAACGCCCGTTTTTCAATGCCCTGGTCGAGTTCATGACTTCCGGACCGGTCATGATCCAGGTACTGGAGGGTGAAAACGCAATTGCACTGAATCGCGAGTTGATGGGCGCCACTAATCCGCAGGAAGCAGCGCCCGGAACCATTCGTGCCGATTTTGCCCAGAGCATCGACGCCAACGCGGTGCACGGTTCGGACGCTCCGGAAACTGCCGCAGTGGAAATTGCCTGCTTTTTCAGCGACAGCGACATCACTTCCCGCTAGCGGTTCTGGATGTCCGTAACTGAAACACGTATCAACCTGCTGGACCTGGACGAAGTCCGGCTGAGGGAATTTTTCCAGTCAATCGGTGAGAAACCGTTTCGAGCGGAACAGATTCTCAAGTGGATTTATCACCAGGGAGTCACCGACTTTGAGTTGATGACAAACCTGAGCAAGGAGTTGCGTCAGCGGCTTGAGAGAGTGGCTGTCGTGGAACCCCCCAAAGTTCTGAGTGAGCAGGTCTCACTGGATGGTACGACCAAGTGGCTGATTGGTTTTGGCGGCGGCAACGCTGTTGAAACGGTTTTTATTCCCGAAACGAGCCGGGGCACACTGTGCATATCGTCACAGGTGGGTTGCGCGTTGAACTGCACCTTTTGCGCCACCGGCGCCCAGGGCTTCAACCGCAACCTGACCACCGCTGAGATCATCGGACAGGTATGGCTGGCGGCCCGGGCACTGGGGCATGAGCGCAATGGTATTCGGCGCATTACCAACGTGGTGCTGATGGGCATGGGCGAGCCGCTGCTCAATTTCGATGCAGTAGTACCCGCGCTGTCGTTGTTGCGGCACGATCTCGGATTTGGTTTTGCGGCCAAGCGCGTCACCTTGTCGACTGCCGGCCTGGTGCCGGGCATCGACCGCTTGCGGGAAACCATTGACGTGGCGCTGGCGGTGTCGCTGCATGCGCCGGAAGATGCGTTGCGGGAAACCCTGGTGCCGCTGAACCGCAAGTACCCGATCAGGGAATTGATGCGAAGTTGCGCCGATTACGTGTCGGATAAGCATAAGCGGACCGTCACCTTTGAATACACGTTGATTGATGGCGTCAATGACCACCCTGAGCATGCGCGGCAGTTGGTGAAACTGCTCAGGCGTCTGCCCAGCAAGCTTAACCTGATACCCTTCAATCCATTCCCCGGGACGCGCTACAGGTGCTCCACGGCAGAGCGTATCCGTGAGTTCCAGGAAATCGTCATGGCGGGGGGGTTGATTGCGACTGTCCGTAAAACCCGCGGCGATGATATCGATGCCGCCTGCGGCCAGTTGGCCGGTAAAGTGCTCGACCGTACCCGTCGAAGCCAGATGCTTCGACAACACATGCAAAGGAACTGACATGTTGAAACTGGTGCTACTGATTGCCACGCTGATGATCGTTGCCTGTGAAAGCACGCCGAAAAAATCAGATGCCTCCAAGCGTAAAGCGGCCGAAACGAATACCTCGCTGGGCCGTAATTACATGGACAGGGGGCAGTATGAAATTGCGCTTGAGAAGCTGAAAAGAGCGGTTGCAAACGATAAGACCTATGCGCCGGCGCACACCTTGCTGGGGGTTCTGTACGAAACCATTGGTGAAACCGAACTGGCCGGCAAGGAATACAAGCTGGCCCTGCAGTATGACCCGACGGACGGGGACGTGAACAATAACTATGGCGCCTATCTTTGCGCTACCGGTAAAGGCAATGAAGCAGACAAGTATTTCCTGGCCGCGGTGGATGATCCCTTCTACACCACGCCCGGATTGGCGTTATCGAACGCCGGCTCCTGTGCGCTCGAACGTGGTGATCTGGACAAAGCTGAAACCTTTTTGAGACAATCGCTGGATTATGACAGCAAGCTGGCCGGATCGCTCTTGCCGATGGCCAGGATCAGTTACCAGCAGGGTTCCTATTTACGCGCGCGGGCCTTTCTGCAGCGCTACGAAGCGGTGGGGGCCATGAACGAGGAAAGCCTCGCACTGGGGTATGACATAGAAAAAGAGCTGGGCGATGAGCAGGCAGCCAGTCGTTACCGGCAATCATTGATGGAGCGCTATCCCGGCTCCACGCAGGCTGGCAGGGTTGCCGGCCAGGATGGAAGATGAGCCGTCAGAAAGAACTGATACCGTTGCGGCCAGGTGACCTGCTTCGCTACGAACGGGAACAACAGGGAATGTCCATCGAGCTTGCCTCGCGACGTTCCAGGATCAAGCCTTCCGTGCTGGAGGCCATCGAAAGCGGCGAAACCGGGGACATACCGTCTGTTTATCTGCGTGGTTATATCAAAAATTATGCGGGCTTCCTGGGCGCAGATATTTCCGGTATCGAGGAGCACATGGAACATGTGCAGGGGGCCGAGCCCGAAGTTCGTACCGTTTTCACCGTCAACACCAACCGGAGTACCGCGGAAAAATGGCTGAAGGCATCCAGTTACCTGGCCGCTTCAGTACTGATCGCGACGCTTGCCTGGCAGTTTACCCACCAGGCTGTGCGGTTTTCTCAAGGTGATTCGCAGTTGTCTTCCGCTACGGAAGTCCCGACCGAGTCGATCGGTACGGACTCGCCGCAAAACAGGCAGGAATCGCGTCCTTCCAATACCCATCTGAACGCATCCATTGCCTCGATGGAGGTGATCGGCAAGGATCCTGCCCTGACCGGAACATCCCCGGCGGAACAGGCATGGGCAGCGATCAGCGGAAATACGGACGCAACGGATGATCCGGCGAGTCTGCAGCATCGCCTGATGATTACAACTTCCGCAGATACCTGGGTCGAGATTGCAGATGCATCCGGCAAGCAATTGGAGCTGGACCTGATCAGGGCGGGGAGCAGCCGGGAATACCAGGGGCAGGCTCCCTTCGATGTCATGATTGGCAGGGCTTCAGCGGTGGTGCTGAATATGGACGGTAGCGAAATCAGCCTGGGGCCGCATACGCGGGGCAACGTGGCCCGTTTCACGCTGCAACCACAGTGACTTCGGCTATCAATTCAATTCGTGGCATGCATGATACGCTGCCGGCAGACATGCACTTGTGGCACACGCTGGAGCGCACGGTCAAAGCCGTTTTTGCGTCTTACGGCTTCAGCGAGATCCGCATTCCCGTGCTCGAAAAAACGGAGCTGTTTGCCCGGGCGATAGGTGACGCCACCGACGTGGTCGAGAAGGAAATGTACACCTTCGAAGACCGCAACGGCGATTGGTTGAGCCTGCGCCCGGAAGGCACGGCCGGCGTCGTCCGCGCAGTTCTGCAGAATGGCCTGCTGTACGCTGCTCCGGTGCGGCTGTGGTACATCGGCCCGATGTTTCGGCGCGAACGGCCGCAGAAAGGCCGGACCCGGCAATTTCACCAGGTGGGCGCTGAAGTTTTCGGCGCGGCCGGACCGGACATCGATGCTGAATTGCTGGCGATGTGCCAGCGCATCTGGCAGTTGCTTGGGCTGAATAACATCCGGCTTGAAGTGAATTCGCTCGGGACTTCGCAGGAGCGCGCCCGGTATCGTGAAAACCTGTATGCCTTTCTGAACGACAACCGCGATAGCCTGGATGCCGACAGCCTCAGACGGCTGGAGCGAAATCCGCTGAGAATCCTGGACAGTAAGAATTCATCGGTGCAGGAACTGCTGCGCGACGCGCCCGTCCTGGCTGATTACCTGGGCGAGGAGTCGGTGGAACATTTCGATGGCTTCTGCAGCTTGCTGCAAAGCTTTGACGTGCCTTACCAGGTCAATCCGAGGTTGGTGCGGGGGCTGGATTACTACAGTCACACGGTATTCGAGTGGATTACCAGTGATCTGGGCGCACAGGGAACGGTCTGTGCCGGCGGCAGGTACGACGGGCTGGTTGAAATCCAGGGCGGCAAGCCCTGGCCCGGGGTAGGATTTGCGATGGGGCAGGAGCGGCTGGTGGAATTGATGCGCGAACAGTCGGAGCCACCGCACGAGGTACCCCATGTGTATTGCGTAATGGTCGGAGCAGGCGCTATTGATGGGGGCATGAAATTGGCCGAGCAATTGCGGCAGGGCGTCAAAGGCTTGCGCATCCAGTCAAACCTGGGCGGTGGCAGCTTCAAATCGCAGTTTAAGAGAGCTGACCGGAGTGGTGCTGCGTTGGCCATGGTTCTCGGCGAAGACGAGTTGCAGCAAAGGCGGGTCACGATCAAGCATCTGCGGGATCGGGCCGGTCAGGAAGAAATTAGCCTGGATGACGTCGAATCCTGGTTTCAGAACTACCTGCGCATGTTAAACTAACCCGTTTACATTCTGAGATTCCATCATGGTTGAAGTTTATGACGCCCACGAACAGGGCGAAATCGTCAAGAAGTGGCTGAGCGAAAACGGCAGCGCCATCGTTATGGGGCTGGTAATTGCCTTTGGCGGGCTCTTCGGATTCAAGCAATGGCAGGGCTGGCAGGAAAACAGCCGGCAGGCTGCCGCTGTCGAATTTGAGGTGATGACCGACTTGCTGTCCACCGGGCAACTGGATGCAGCGGTAGCCAATTTTCAAAACCTTCAGGACGAATACGCCAAGTCTCCCTATACCTCGATGGCGGCTTTACAGTTCGCCCGGGCCCGAATCGCTGCGAACCAACCAGACCTCGCGGTTGGACTTTATGAATTCGTGATGGAAAACGGTTATCCCAAGGCGATGAAAGTGGTTGCCCGGGAACGGCTGGCTCGTGTGCTGCTGGACCAGGGGCAGCCCGATGCTGCAATGGCGCTGATTGACGGCGCAACGGACATTACCGGCTTTGAGTCGCGGTTTGCCGAAGTCCGGGGCGATATTCACCTGGACCAGGGCAGGGTGGAAGACGCTGTTTCCGCATACCAGGAAGCGTTGGAATTGCTTGAACCCGGTGCTGGTGATCGCGGCTTCCTGGTGATGAAACTGCAGTCACTTGGCGCAGAAGTTCCGGAACCGGGAATCGGGTCGTGAAAAAGCTCGTCATCGCTTTTATAGCGGTAGGAATACTCCTCCAGGGTTGTAGCTGGATCCAGAGTTGGGGTGATGATGAGCCCAATCAGCCGGCCCCGCTGGTTGAATTCAAAACTTCGCTGAACGTCAAGAAAATCTGGAGCGTTAACGTGGGCGACGGTATGGGTAAGCAGGGCATCAGCATGGCGCCCCGCTATTCCTCCGGAGCACTGTTCGCCGCAGACCACAAGGGCAAACTGGTCGCCGTTGATGCAGAGACCGGCCGCAAAAACTGGGAACTGAAAACCGAGCAACCGTTTTCCGGTGGCCCCGGACTGGATAATGAACAGATTTACATGGGCACCATTGACGGTCGCGTCATTGCCTATGATCGCAACAGCGGAACAGAATTGTGGAATGCCCAGGTTTCCTCTGAAGTACTGACGCCTCCCGCCTCCGCGGATGGCATTGTCGTGGTGCGTTGCATCGATGGCCGGGTTTTTGGTCTCGACGTGATCAACGGCCGCCGGATCTGGATTTACGACCATAGTGTTCCACTGCTGACGCTGCGCGGCAACGCGGACCTGCTGGTCAGGGCCGGCGTGGTCTTCGTCGGCTACGACGATGGCAGTGTAGTAGCCCTGAAACTGGAAGACGGCGCCCTGATCTGGAACCAGACCATCGTCTCGCCGGAAGGCCGCACCGAGCTCGACAGGCTGGCGGACGTCGGCACGCAGATGGTAATCGTCGCCTCCGACCTGATCGTATCAAGCTATAAAAAACGCGTCGTTTCGCTGGCCGCCGATTCCGGCCGGTTGCTTTGGTTCAAGGAAATTTCCTCGGCTACCGGTGTACAGGTCGATCGCACGAATCTGGCTGTCAGCGAAGCCAATGGCGATTTCTGGATGCTGGATCGCCGCAATGGCGCAACGATGTGGAAACTGGACCAGATGAGCAACCGGGGGCTGACACGTCCCGCTTTCTACGGCAATTATGTGGTGGTGGGTGACCAGGAAGGTTACCTGCACTGGATCGATACGGATATTGGCTCATTTGTCGCCCGTGAGCGGGCCGGCAAGAAGGGGTTTGCCACGGCTCCGATCACCGTTGGTACAACGCTCTACGTGCTCACCCATGGAGGCGAACTCATTGCTTACCGTGCGGGTGCGGCACTTTAGTTTTTTCAGGGGTCAGGACATTGCTGCCCGTCGTCGCTATCGTAGGTCGACCCAACGTCGGTAAATCGACGCTGTTCAATGCGCTGACCCGAACCCGGGATGCGCTGGTCGCCGATATGCCGGGCGTCACCCGGGACCGGCAATACGGTATATCCAGGGTTGGGAAAAATCCGTGCCTGCTGGTGGATACGGGCGGGCTCGTATCCAACGCCGAGGGCATTGATTACCTGACCGCTCAACAGGTTCACCAGGCCATCGAGGAATCCGAGTTGGTGCTGTTCGTGGTCAGCGCCCGTGACGGCCTGATGGCGGAAGACAAGGAAATCGCGTCCCTGCTCAGAAAATCCTCAAGTCAGGTGGTCATGGTGGCCAACAAAATCGATGGCCTGGACGAGGAAACGGCCGTGGCCGATTTTGCCAGCCTGGGTATGGGCGACTTGCTGCCGGTGGCTGCCACACACCGCCGGGGCCTGGATTCGATGATGCGCCGGGTCGAGCAACTGTTACCGGAAGCGCCCGAAGCGGAAGAAGAAGAGACGACTGACCGTTTGCGCCTGGCCATTGTCGGCCGGCCGAATGTTGGCAAATCGACGCTGGTTAACCGCCTTCTCGGTGAAGAGCGTGTGCTGGCTTTCGACCAGCCAGGCACCACCCGCGATACGATCAGCACGATGATGGAGCGGGACGGCCAGGAATATGAGCTGATCGATACGGCTGGCGTCAGGCGCCGCTCAAGAGTGACCGAAGTGGTTGAGAAATTCAGCACGATCAAAGCGCTCCAGGCCATTGAGCGCGCCCATGTCGTGGTCCTGATGCTGGATGCAAATGAAGGCCTGACGGACCAGGACACGACCTTGCTGGGACATGTGCTGACACAGGGCCGCGCCCTGGTGATCGCTCTGAACAAGTGGGATGGACTGGACCCGGATCATCGCAAGCGCATCCGGTCAGATATGGACCGCAAACTGACTTACGTAGACTGGGCGCAACGGGTCACGCTCTCGGCCCTGCATGGCTCTGGTATACAGGAATTGATGAAGGCCGTGCAGGTCGCATGGAAGAGCGCTTTGAAAGACTTCAGCACACCGGAGCTGACCCGGGTGCTGACAGCGGCGTTTGACGCGCATCAGCCGCCGATGAAACACGGCAGGACCGCAAAGCTGCGCTACGCACACTCCGGCGGAAAATTGCCGCCGAGAATTATCATTCACGGCAGCCGCACGGACACCATTCCCGATTCCTATCGCCGGTACCTGGTCAACCGGTTTATCAAGCACTTCAAGCTCAAGGGCACCCCCGTTTTTATCGACTTTCGGGACAGCGACAATCCTTACAAGAACCGGAAAAACGTTCTCAGCCGGAGACAGCTTGAAAAACGCAAACGCCTGAAAAAATTCACTGGCAGAAAATCACGCAAGTAGTCACCGGCTGAATCCTCTCTCATGAACGAACGTCACACTGCACCCCTAGAAACCCCGGTCAGCGAAGTGGCGGATCAGGTATCGGAAACCTGCCCACTGTTCGATATAAGAACCGTGAATGAACGCCAGACCGGTGCGCCCGTGGGTTCCATCGCTCTATCCGTCGAGGAACTGCTGACAAAGGTCAGGGAATCTGCACCGGATGTGAAACTACGGGGGTGGGTGATGTGCAGCGAGGGGCTGCGGTCGCTGGCTGCGGTAAAGCAGTTATGGGCACTGGGAGGCACAGGTTTCAGCAGCGTCGCGGGTGGCTTCAGGGACTGGCGCGAAGCCGGGTTGCCGGTCGCTTTTCCAGCCGGGCTGGACTCCGGCCAGGCGGAGCGATACGCCCGTCACCTGGTCATGCCGCAGGTGGGTGCCGAAGGACAAAGAAAACTGCTGGATTCCCGCATCCTGCTGGTTGGCCTCGGCGGCCTCAATTCGCCAGTGGCTATGTACCTGGCGGCTGCAGGTGTCGGCACGCTGGGCCTGGTCGATTTTGACAGCGTCGAGCAGAGCAATCTGCAGCGCCAGGTGGTGCATGGCGAGAGCAGCGTGGGGCTTGCCAAGGCTGAATCGGCCCAGCAGCGGATACGGGATATCAACTCTGCGGTCAATACGGTCGTCATCGACCGGGAGGTCAGCCGGGAAAACGCCGCATCATTGGTGGAAAACTGGGATATCGTGATCGACGGCACCGATAATTTCGCGACCCGCTATGCCTTGAATGCAGCGTGTGTGCAGCACTCGATACCCCTGGTTTACGGCGCGGTAATGCGGTTCCAGGGACAGGTGGCTGTATTCTGGCCGGCGGCGAAATCATTGCCTGGGTCTTCCTGCTTCCAATGCCTGATGCCCCGGCCACCGGCGGCCGGCGAAGCACCAGGCTGTGCTGAAGCCGGGGTGCTGGGCGTTCTGCCGGGCATTGTGGGTGCTCTGCAGGCCAGCGAGGCATTGAAACTTGCCCTGGACATCGGGCGGCCGCTGGTCGGCGAGCTGCTGATGGTCGATGCCCTGACCATGGAGTTCCGGAAAATGCTGATCCCGGTGAACAGATCCTGTTCCTGCTGTGGTTCAGAGTCGCCAGGATGACAGGTTTCGTTCGATCTCGTGGCGAAAAGAAGGGTCATCAGGCTCGACTTTCGACGGCCAGTGTTTCAGTAACGACCCGTCTGCTGTAAACAGATATTTGAAAAAATTCCAGGTGGGCAGTATGTCCCTGGTGTATTCTTCGCGCAGGGCTATAAACAGCGGATGTGCGCCCATTCCGGTGATACTCTGTTTTTGCGTCATCGGGAATGTCACATCGAACTGGCTCGTGCAGAACGCAAGGATGGCTTCGTCGTCTCCAGGCTCCTGCGAACCGAAATCATTGCAGGGAATACCGATGACCACCAGCCCGGAAGGCCGGTATTCTTCCCACAGCGCCTGGAGTTTTGAATACTGCGATGTATAACCGCACTCGGATGCGGTATTGACAAGCAACAGTGGTTGGCCGTTCCATCGGTTTAGCGGCATGGTCACTCCCTGGAGGGAGTGGAAAACAAACTCATGGACTCGCATAGAATTTTCCTCCTTGTCTAAACTAAAATACCCCGGATCATGAACACAAGCCAACAACAATCAAAAGCAAAAATACTCGATGGAAATAAAGTCAGCCAGGCGCTGATTGAATGTGTGCGCGAATCAATCGAAGCTCACGTGGCGCAGGGAGGGCGGCGTCCGGGGCTCGCGGTCGTGCTGGTGGGTTCGGACCCGGCATCTTCAATCTATGTCCGTGCCAAACGCCGTGATTGTGAATCGGCCGGTATCATCGCCCGGGACTTTGACCTGGATGAGACCACCGCCGAACAGGAACTGCTCGACTTGATCGATCAGCTGAATGAAGATCCGGAGGTCGATGGCATCCTGGTGCAGTTACCGTTGCCGCACCACATCAATGAGGCTGCCGTGACCAATCGCATCCGGTCGAACAAGGATGTCGATGGCTTCCATGCTTTCAATGTCGGCAAGCTCGCGCTTCGTCAACCTGGTCTGAGACCGTGCACACCCCGCGGTGTGATGGCGTTGCTGCATTATTACGGGATTGCGAACCGTTCGATGCATGCAGTGGTGGTTGGCGCTTCTAACATCGTCGGTCGGCCAATGGCGCTGGAACTTCTGTTCACCGGCTCGACAGTCACGGTCAGCCATCGGTTTACCCGTAACCTGGAAGAACACGTGCGCAGCGCTGAGCTCCTGATCAGTGCGATCGGCAAGCCAGGCATCGTCAATTCAGACTGGATCAGGCCGGGGGCGATTGTTGTGGACGTTGGCATTAACCGTTTGCCGGACGGCAAAATCGTCGGCGACATTGATTTTGACAGGGCGGCGGAACGGGCCAGTTGGATCAGCCCGGTTCCAGGTGGCGTTGGCCCGATGACCCGGGCCACGCTCATGCTCAACACGGCCGAAGCTGCCGGCCTGGAAGTGCAGATGCCGTTCAAGGCTCAACCCAGGGGTTAGCCCTTAATCCTTTTCCAGGATGGCGGCAACACCCATGCCGCCGGCGGTGCAGACCGAAATCAAACCACGTCCGGAGCCGGAATTGGCAATGATTTGCGCCAGGTTGCCGACAATTCGTGCACCGGTCGCGGCAAACGGATGGCCGACGGCCAGGCTGCTGCCATGAATGTTCATCTTGGAACGGTCGATGGAACCCAGTGCGGCATCCAGCCCCAGTCGGTCACGGCAGTATTCTTCCGATTCCCACGCCGCCAGCGTGCACAGGACCTGGGCAGCAAAGGCTTCGTGAATTTCGTAATAATCGAAATCCTGCAGCGACAGGCCGGTTCGTTGCAGCATTTCAGACACCGCCACTGTCGGGGCCATCAACAGGCCTTCATCGTTAACGAAATCAACGGCGGAAGTCCGGCTTGCGGAGAGCCAGGCCTGCACCGGCAAATCATGCTCGGCAGCCCATTCCTCGGAAGCGAGCAAGACGGCGGCTGCGCCGTCGGTCAGCGGTGTGCTGTTTCCCGCCGTCAGTGTCGCATCAGCACTCTTGGAAAACACGGTCCGTAATTTGCCGAGTTTATCCATACTGCTGTCTGCGCGAATGTTATTGTCCCGGGTTACGCCGCCCCACGGTAAAACCAGCTCGTCGAAGACGCCCTCGTCGTAGGCCCGGGCTGCTTTTTGGTGACTTTCTGCCGCCAGCTGATCCTGATCTTCGCGGGAAATGCCCCATTCACGCGCCATTCGTTCGCAGTGCTGGCCCATCGACATTCCGGTTCGGGGTTCTCCGTTGGCCGGCAGAACGGGCTTCAGCTCAGAAGGGCTGAAACCCTTGAACGCCTGCATTCGCTGTTTGCCGGTTCGGGCAGCGCCGGCCTTGACCAGCCGCTGAGCAAATTTCCTGCCGAAAGTGATAGGTGGATCGGATGTGGTATCCGTACCTGCCGCGATGCCGCAGTCTATCTGTCCACTAGCGATTTTTGCGCCAATCATCATGGCCGACTGCAGGCTGGTGCCGCAGGCCTGTTGCAGGGTAATTCCCGGGGTGAGCGGTGACAGCGAGGTCGACAGCAAGGCTTCCCGCGCCAGGTTCCAGTCTTTCGAGTGGCTGGTTACCGCGCCGGCAACGACCTCATCGATCTGCTTGCCGTCCAGTCCGAACCGATCGACCAGTCCCTGGATGGCAGCAGACAGCATGTCCAGGTTGGTCTGGTTGGCGTATATGGTGTTGGAGCGGCAGAACGGAATGCGGCTACCGCCGATGACTGCAATCCTGCGTAATTGATCACTCATGTTCCTGACCCTCCTGACCTTTGTTGCCTTGCTCAAGGTAGTACAGCGGTCCACCCCGGAAAGGAGCGAAACCGGTGCCGAAGATCATGCCTGCATCTACCGAGTCACGATCCTCAACGATTCCATCAGCCAGGCAAGCCTGGCATTCGTCGAAATAGGGTTGCAGCAATTCTTTTCCGAGGGACTCCAGGTTGATGCCTTCGGTGGCGCTCCGGTCCTTCTCGGCCCGGCCCTTTTTCCATAGGTAAAATCCTTCGCCACTTTTCTTGCCCAGCTTGCCCTGGTCGACGTATGACTTGAGGACTTCCGCGTCTGCTGCAGCTTCCTCTCCACCCAGTGTACTCATCACGCCCAGGCCGACGTCCAGGCCGACCGTATCGGCGAGTTCAACCGGCCCCATCGGCATGCCGAATTGCTCGGCGGCCGCATCGATCGCTTCCTTCGCGATACCGCGTTCGCGATGAATCTGGAAGGCCTTCAGCATGTATTGGGCCAGGACCCGGTTGACCAGGAACCCGGGGCTGCTGACGACAGGCAATGGGAACCGGTTTATCTGGTTGCAGAACGCTGAGCCCCGGTCAATTTCTTCCGCTTCGGTCACAGAGTCATGGACCACTTCAACCAGTGGCATCTTGGCAACCGGGTTGAAGAAGTGCAGCCCAATCAGGCGTTTTGGATTATCCAGCACCGCCGCAATGTCCTTGAGCGGGATCGCAGAGGTGTTGGTGGCGAGAATGGCTTCCGGTTTTACCCGGGTTTCAAGTAACTTGAACAGTTCCTGCTTGGCTTCGAGGTTTTCGAAAATGGCCTCGATAATGACATCGGCCCGTGCGGCACCGTCGCCCGTCACATCCGGGATCAGACGGCTGAGTGCGCCGGCGATCCGGTCCGGTGTTTTAAGCCGCCTGGAAAAAAGCTTTTTGGCACGCTTCACAGCGGGTTCGATGTACTGCATCTCGCGGTCCTGCAGCGTTACTTCCAGGCCTTGCAGTACGCACCACGCGGCAATGTCGCCGCCCATGACGCCTGCTCCAATGACATGAACGCGACGAGCCTTGAAACCGGCACCCTTGCCATGGGCCTTTAGCCCTTCCATCAATCGGAACACGCGTCTCAGGCCCTTCGAAGTATCGCCGTTAATCAGGCGTGCGATCCGCACTGCTTCTTCGTTTAACATGCTGCGAGGGTCGTTGCCATGGTTTTCCCAGGCGTCGATCAATTCAAACGGGGCAGGGTAATGAGCGGGGTTGGCCTTGGCTGCGGTTTGTTTGCGCATCTGCCCGGCCAGGAATTTGCGAGCGGGGCCCGAGTTGCTGAGCCGTGCCAGCAGACCGGGGCCGCGGCTTTTTTTGCCAGCCAAAACTGCACGCCTGGCCGCCCATCGAAGGCCCCCGTGCGGTCCTACCAACTGGTCCACCAGGCCCAGGCCTTTTGCCTGGTGTGCACGCAACATGCGACCGGTCAGCATGATTTGCAGGGCCTGGAAACCGCCAATCTGGCGGGTTGAACGGGCGCTGCCGCCGAAGCCCGGGTAAATTCCCAGTTTGACTTCGGGGAAGCCCAGGCGCGTTTGTTCAATATTGGCGGCGATGCGGTAGTCAAAACACAATGCGAGTTCGAGTCCGCCACCAAGGCAGTAACCCTCAATGATCACGGCGGTAGGAAACGGCAGTGCTTCAACCCGGTCGAAAACATCGTGAACTTCCCGGATGAACCCCTCGGCTTCGCCCACGCTGCTGACCTGGTCGAATTCTCGGACATCAGCTCCGACGATGAACGACTTGTTCTTGCCGGATTGGAGCACCAGGCCGCGGGGGTGATTCTTTTCCAGTTCCGTCACTATTTCGACCAGTTCAAGCATGACCTCGCGCGACAGGCTGTTGCTGGTTTCCCCGCTACGATCCAGGGTCAGCCAGCAGACTTTGTCCAGGTCGTAGTCAAGACGCCAGTGGGTGAATGGGGGCTTGCTCATTTTCGGGCTCCGTACGGTGAAGTATGGTGACCCTTGATTATTACATAGATCGCAGCGTTACGGCAGTATGAATCCCGCCTTGCGCAGTCCGTGGGACAAGTCAATCAGGGGCAATCCGATGATCGCCGTCGGGTCATCGGAAGTCATCGAATCCAGCAGGCTGATCCCCAGTGCTTCCGATTTGAAGCTGCCGGCACAGTCGACCGGGTCATCGGCTTTCACATAGCGCCGGATTTCATCATCCTCCAAACGGCGAAAGCGGACCTTGGTAACCACGCAACGTTCGAACAGGAAATCGCTGCGGACGCAATGAATGGCTACCGCGGTGTGGAAGGAGACCGTTTGCTGGCTGAATTTTTGCAACTGGCGGATTGCCTTGTCCGCTGTTCCTGGCTTGCCGACAACTTCCCCCAGGCACTCGGCCAACTGGTCCGAACCGATAACGGTCGCTGCTGGAAACTGCCGGGCCACTGCCAGGCTTTTTTGCCGTGCCAGGCGTGCGACCAGGGAGGTGATGGCCTCTCCCGGAAGTGCCGATTCATCCACGTTTGGAGATTGGGTGTCAAACGGAAGGTTTAACTGTTTCAGCAGTAATCTGCGGTAAGGACTGGAAGAAGCCAGAATCAATTTCGAATGGGGTGACTGGAGCTGCATATTTGTAGTAAAATGACCCGTTTATGTGGAGCAGTTGTCTTTATATTGCAGCTGCTGATTGGAATTGTGAAGCTATGTCCCGTGAATTTCCAGACTTTATAGATCCCTGGAAGGCAGCAGACGGGCGGCGTAGTTTCCAGGGTACGATGCCTCTGAAGAGGCTGCAGCGGCTTGAATCGATGCTGGCGCCGGCAGAAAATGGCCAGTCTGACGTTAAGCTGGCTCGAAAAGACGTGGCTTTCAGCGTCCGGTTTGGATATGACGAGCAGGGACTGGTAACGATTCGGATAAACGTGAACGGGAGTTTGCCGCTTGTTTGCCAGCGCAGCCTGGAGCCGTACCAGGAAAAAATCGACCGAAGCAGTTTGCTGGTGGTCATAGAGCAGATATCCGATCAGGATGACGTGCCGGAAAGCTATGATCCCGTATTGGTGGAAAACCGACGGCTGGCCATCCAGGACATCGTCGAAGAAGAGTTGCTGTTAGCCATACCGCAGGTGCCGCGAAACCCTGAGGTTGGAGAAATTGAATTATCGACGGATGGAGAGGTCACAGTGCCGTCCGAAGCCGGGAAAGAGCAAAGCCACAAACCATTCGCCGGGTTGGCTGGGCTCATGAAGGCTGATATCAAGGATTGATCCGCAAGCCGGATCGGTCGTGAAATTGAAAATTATTTATTGATTTGACTTGGGAGTAATAGTCATGGCTGTACAAAAAAACCGTAAAACGCCGTCAAGGCGCGGTATGCGCCGGTCGCACGATTCACTCAAAGCGCCTACGCTTTCTGTGGATTCCACGACAGGTGAAACCCATCTTCGTCATCACATGACGCCTGAAGGTTATTACAAGGGCAGAAAGGTCATTGAAACTCCAGTCGTGGAATTCGACGAAGAGTAAGACCCAGCTCTGCTGAGTGAGTAAACCTGAAAAGACGGTACTGGCCCTGGACGCTCATGGCGGCGACCAGGGCCTTGCTGTATCTGTGCCCGGCGCATTGGCCGCACTGGAGTCCGACCAGGGTCTCGAAATCCACCTGGTAGGCAACGAAGGCGAATTGACTTCTGCGCTGGAGAAAGTGGGTAGCGCAGCCAGGGAGCGCCTGCGTATCCATCCTGCAGCGACCGTATTGGCCGTGGATGCCAGTCCCGCCGATGTGCTTCGGCGTGGCCGTGACAGCAGCCTCTGGAAATCCTTTGAACGGGTAGCGGCCGGCCAGGCCTCAGCCTGCGTCAGCAGCGGCAGCACGTCAGCCATGATGGTGTCTGGCGTCAAACTGCTGGGTACGCTGACCGGGATTCAACGGCCAGCCCTGATGGCGTATGCACCCAGCCTGGGAGGCCATACCGGTTTGCTGGATCTGGGTGCGAACCTCAGGGTTTCAGCACGGCAACTGGTCCAGTTCGCGGTGATGGGTTCGGTGACGGCGGCGGAAGCGGACGGGCGGGATAATCCACGGGTGGGATTGCTTAACGTGGGACACGAAGACAGCAAGGGCCATGACGTGGTCCGCGAAGCCCATGCGATCCTGCAGGACCTGCCTTTGAACTATGTTGGTTTTATCGAGGGCCATGATATCTTTGGAGGCACGGTCGATATCGCCGTATGCGACGGTTTTTCGGGAAACCTCGTGTTGAAATCGTCAGAAGGCCTGGCGCGCATGTTTCTGCAGGAATTGCGCAGCGCCTTCAACAGTAACCCGGCGAGCAGGCTGGGTGGAATGATGGCGGCGCCTTCTCTTCGAAGAATGCTGGCGCGACTCGACCCCGCCGCGCATAATGGTGCCCCTTTACTGGGCCTGAATGGCGTTGCCGTGAAGAGCCATGGCGGAACGGACGTTGCCGGCTTGACCCGGGCGATCCTTGAGGCAGGGCGCGAAGCCCGGCGCCAGGTACCTCGCAGAATCGAGGCTTCGATACACGAGTATCAACTGGAGACATCAGCGTGATTTATTCAAAAATAATCGGGACAGGAAGTTGTTTACCCGACAAAATTGTCACTAATCATGATCTGGAAAAAATGATGGATACCAGCGACCAGTGGATCAGGGAGCGCACCGGTATCCGCGAGCGCCGGGTGGTCGAAGATAACGAGACAACGGGAACCCTGGCCGAGCAGGCTTGCCTGAGAGCCATTGAATCAGCCGGTGTCGATCCGGCTGAGATCGATCTCTTCGTGATGGGCACGACGACGCCGGACCTGGTTTTTCCGAGCACCGCCTGCCTGTTGCAGAAGAAGCTCGGGTTACCTGATTGCGGTGCAATGGATATTAATGCGGCCTGTTCGGGATTCATGTATGCCTTGAGTGTCGCAGACAAGTTTGTCCGCACCGGCGACGCCAAAAAAGTCCTGGTCTGCGGTGCGGAAACCTTGTCAAAAATTACCAATTGGAATAAGCGGGACACCGCGGTGCTGTTCGCGGACGGGGCAGGGGCGCTGGTGCTCGAGGCCTCGGAAGAACCTGGAATCCTCTCGACTCACATCCATGCCAACGGTGACTACGTGGACCTGCTGACAACCAATGCCGGCGTTTCCGTGGGCTGGGAAGCGGTGAGTGAAAACGATGGCAAGCCGGAAATCCAGATGCGGGGTAATGAAGTTTTCAAGGTGGCGGTCAGGACGCTGGGTCGGATCGTGGAAGAAACCCTGGGCGCCAATGACCTGCAAAAATCCGACCTGGACTGGCTAATCCCGCACCAGGCCAATTTGCGGATTATTACCGCTATGGCCAAAAAACTGGAAATGGACATGGATCACGTGGTCGTAACCGTCGACAGGCACGGCAATACCTCCGCGGCCTCGGTTCCGCTGGCGCTTGACGAGGCCGTGCGTGACGGGCGCATCAAGCGCGGTGACCTGCTGCTGCTCGAGGCGTTTGGGGGCGGCTTTACCTGGGGTTCAGCGCTGATCAGGTATTGATGGAATTGGAGTGCGTTATGGAATTGAATCTGGGTGAACAAGTTGCAATCGTTACCGGGGCCAGTCGTGGGATCGGTGCGGCGATTGCCGACACGCTCGCTGCTGCCGGCGCCAAAGTGGCTGGCACAGCGACCACGCAGGCAGGCGCGGAAGCCATTTCGGAACGCCTGGCTGAGATCAGTACGGATGGCCGTGGTGAGGTATTGGATGTCAACGATGCCAATGGCGCCGCCGAACTGGTCGGCAGGGTCACTGCTGAATTGGGTGTGCCCACCATCCTGGTCAACAATGCCGGCATCACGCGGGACCAGATCCTGATGCGCATGAAGGAAGACGAATGGGACTCGGTGCTGGAGACCAATCTTCGATCGGTTTACCGCCTTTCCAAAGCTTGCCTGAGAGGTATGATGAAAGCGCGGACCGGCCGAATTATCAGTATTGCATCCGTGGTGGGCGCCATGGGAAATGCCGGGCAAACCAACTATGCTGCCGCCAAGGCAGGTATGATGGGTTTCTCACGTTCGCTTGCGCGTGAGATCGGTTCGAGAAATATCACAGTGAACGTGGTCGCTCCGGGCTTTATCGATACGGACATGACACGCGCCCTGGATGACAAGCAAAGAGAGGCTCTTCTGAAGGACATTCCCTTGCAAAGATTGGGAGAGCCCGAAGATATCGCAGCCACCGTGTTGTTCCTCGCTTCGGCGCAGGGCGGCTACATTACGGGGCAAACTTTTCATGTCAATGGCGGCATGTACATGATTTAGACTGGCATCGAAGCCGCATATTCTCTAAAATTGCCAGACTGAATCCCCCAAAGAGGAATGTATCTCAATGAGCAGTATTGAAGATCGCGTCAAAAAGATTGTTATCGAACAACTTGGTGTCAAGGAAGACGAAGTTACGCCCAGTGCGTCATTCGTTGATGATCTTGGCGCAGACTCCCTGGATACCGTTGAACTGGTGATGGCGCTCGAAGAAGAATTCGAATGCGAAATCCCGGACGAAGAAGCGGAAAAAATCACCAGCGTTAAGCAGGCTATTGACTACGTTCAAGCCCACATCTGATTTTTCGAAATACGCATTTTAGAAAAACGGCCGGCGTTACGCCGGCCGTTGTCGATTGGAATACCCGCTTCTTCATGAGGAAATGAAAGTGTCAGTTCGTCGAGTTGTTGTGACAGGCATGGGCTTGATCTCGCCCGTAGGTAACAGTGTTGAGTCCGGCTGGGAAGCCGTATGCAACGGTAAAAGCGGTATCGGACCGGTAACGGATTTTGATGCCTCGCTGCTCGGCACGCGAATCGCCGGCGAGATCCGTGACTTCAACGTGACCGATTACCTGACTGACAAAGAGGCGCGGCGCTATGACACCTTTGTGCACTATGGCCTGGCCGCCGCTCACGATGCCCTGAGTGATGCCGGCCTGAGCCCGGATGACGGGAAGATTGATCCCGAACGGGTCGGTTGTGCCATCGGCTCCGGAATCGGGGGTATTTCTGCCATCGAAAAAAACATGCTGATTTATCGTGACAAAGGTCCCCGGAGGATTTCACCTTTCTACATTCCGGGCGCTATCGTCAACATGATCAGTGGCATTCTTTCTATCCAGTACGGTTACAAAGGGCCGAATGTAGCCGTGGTATCGGCCTGTACAACGTCCACCCATAACATCGGCATGGCAGCTCGTATGATCAAGTACGGCGATGCGGATGTGATGGTGGCCGGGGGTGCCGAATACGCGACCACGCCGACTTCGATGGCCGGTTTTGTCACGGCCAAAGCCATGTCCACGCGCAATGATGATCCGGAGGGCGCGAGCCGGCCCTGGGACCGCGACAGGGACGGATTCGTATTGGCCAATGGCGCCGGCGTTATGGTCATCGAAGAGTTAGAACACGCCAGGGCGCGCGGCGCCAGCATACTGGCTGAACTGGTCGGTTTCGGAATGAGTGGTGATGCGTATCACATGACTGCGCCGCCGGCGGATGGCGAAGGTGCAGCCCGGTGCATGAAAATTGCGTTGCAGGACGCCAGACTCAACCCGGAGGATATTGACTACATCAATGCCCATGGTACTTCGACCATGCTCGGTGACCGGGCCGAGTCCGACGCAGTGAAAGCAATTTTTGGAGATCACGCTTACCGGCTTGCGGTCAGCTCCACAAAGTCGATGACCGGCCATATGCTGGGCGCTGCAGGCGGGGCCGAGGCACTGTTCTCGGTGCTTTCGATCCAGCACGGCATTTTGCCGCCTACCATCAACCTGGAGAACCCCGGCGAGGGCTGTGACCTCGACTATGTTCCCAATGTCGCCAGGGAACAGGAGGTAGATGTCGTTTTGTCCAATTCTTTCGGTTTTGGCGGAACCAACGGCACGCTGGTTTTCAGGCGATTCCGGGACTGACAGGGGAAAGCATGATCGAATGCCTGGTGGACGGTGAAATTTCCGATCGGATTTCCGCGTCTGACCGGGGTCTGCAATTCGGTGACGGGTTATTTGAAACCATAGCCGTGATTGGTGGGCAACCTCGTTTCTGGCAACTTCACATGGACCGCCTGGGGGCAGGCTGTGAGCGGCTGGGCATACCCGCCACACCGCAACCTGTTTTGCTGCGCGAAGTTAAAACCGTTTGCGCCGGACAATCACAATGCATCGTCAGGATTATCGTAACCCGTGGTGAATCAGAACGAACCTATTCGACCGCCGGCCTCGCGCAGGCCCATCGGGTAGTCAGCGCGCATGCCTGGCAACCCGAAGAACCTGATCCGGGCGTATTCGGTGTCCGGGCGCGCCTGTGTAATCTGCGTTTGGGCATTCAACCCGACCTGGCAGGCATGAACCACCTGAACCGCCTGGAACAGGTTTTGGCACGGGCTGAATGGGACGACCCGCTGATCGATGAAGGCATCCTGCTAGACCGTGAGGACCACGTGATCTGTGGTGTCTCAAGCAACATTTTCCTGGTGTATGCAGGGCGCCTGCTCACGCCACGTCTCGATCGCTGTGGCATTCGGGGTGTCATGCGCGCCGCCATTCTGGGCGCCTTCCGGGAACGGTGTGAGCAACGCCGATTACTGCTGGACATGCTGCCGGATGCAGAAGAGGTTTTTATCTGTAACAGCGTCCGAGGTGCCATACCACTCACCCGAATCGGGCACTGGGAATATGAAATCGGCCCGGTCACGCGGGAAGTGCGGGAGTGGCTGAAGCAGCAGTGAAAGAATGAAGAAGCTCCTGATGCTTTTTGCTGTTGCCCTGGTGCTCCTGGCAGTGATTGCCTGGACCGGATGGCAGCGCTACCAGGACTTTCTTGCCACGCCTTTGAACATCCCGGCGGACGGACAGGTGTTTGAACTCGAGGTGGGCGCCACAGGGTCGGCAATTGTCCAGCAGCTCGCTGCCATGGGACTGGCACGCCCCGGCTGGGAGTGGCGCGTATTGATGCGGCTGGAGCCTCACGTTTACCGCGCCGGTGAATATTTACTGGAACCGGGTTCAGGGCCGCAGGCCGTTCTCCATAAGCTGTCCAGTGCTGATGTTATTCAGTATCGCCTGACCGTAGTGGAGGGCTGGACCTTCAGTCAACTGCTTGATGCGCTGGCGACAAATGAAACCCTGCGGCATGAACTGGAAACCGATCCGGTTGATGCAGGGTGGCGGACCACGCTGGGACTTGAATGGGATCACCCTGAAGGCTGGTTTCTGCCGGAAACTTACCAGTTCAGCCGGGGTGATTCCGACCGGGACATCCTGCTCCGGGCGCACCAGGCGATGCAGCGGGCACTCGCCGAGGCCTGGGAAGCCAGGGATACGGGGCTGCCATTGGAGTCTCCATACGAAATGCTGATACTGGCGTCGATCATCGAAAAAGAGACATCCATCGACCACGAACGGTCGCAAGTCGCTGGCGTGTTTATTCGCAGACTGCAAAAAGGCATGCGGCTGCAAACCGATCCAACGGTCATTTATGGCCTGGGTGATACCTTTGACGGTGATATCCGGCGCCGTGATCTGAAGGCGGACACGCCCTACAATACCTATACCCGTCACGGATTACCGCCAACGCCGATCGCGTTGCCGGGCAAGGCTTCCTTGCTGGCAGCCGGTCAGCCCGATGCGGGCAATGCACTGTATTTCGTGGCAGACGGCAAAGGCGGCCATACTTTTTCAGCGACGCTGGAAGAGCACCAGGCTGCCGTAAACAAACTGATAGGAAGAAATTAATGCAAGGCAAGTTCATTACCATGGAAGGCGGTGAGGGCGCTGGCAAGTCCACCATGATGCAGCGTGTCGGAGGCTGGCTGGAAGCGGCAGGACACCGCGTGGTAGTGACCCGTGAGCCGGGTGGCACGGATCTCGCTGAGAAGCTGCGAGAGATCTTGCTGGACCGTGATAACAACACGCTTTCGGGCCAGGCGGAGTTGCTGCTGGTGTTTGCTTCCAGGGCGCAACACCTGGATGAGTTGATCCGACCGGCGCTGGCACGCGGAGACTGGGTCCTTTGTGATCGCTTTACCGACGCCACCTGGGCCTACCAGGGAGGTGGCAGGGGCCTGCCACTGGACGACATCAAAACGCTCGAAAAACTCGTTCACGGCGATCTCAGCCCGGATTTGACCCTGTTGCTGGACCTGCCGGTAGAACATGGCATGAGACGAGCCGGTGAGCGCAGCGAGGCGGATCGTTTTGAACAGGAATCGAGCACATTCTTTGAGCGGGTCCGAAACGCCTACCTGGAACGGGCAAACTCGGCCCGTGGGCGATTCGCCATCGTCGATGCGTCCCCCGGGGTGGATGAGGTCTGGGCACAGATTGAAGAAATTCTGTCAAGCAGGTTCAATTCATGAGTTATCCATGGTTACAGCCCGCCGAGGAAGAGTTTGCAGAACGGTTGGTGCAAGGCCGCCTGCCTCACGCTTTGTTACTTTCCGGGCCACGCGGCACCGGCAAGAAAGAACTGGCCTCGCAGTTGCTGGCCGGTATCCTCTGCCTGGACAGCGACTGGCCGGCCTGCGGTAACTGCCGCTCCTGCCAGTTACTGGCAACCGGCGCGCATCCAGATTGCCGCATCCTCACCTTCGAGGACCATCCGCGTACGGGTGACTTGCGCAAGGAACTGATCGTAGACCAGGTTCGCGGCCTCATTTCATCCCTCAATCTGACAAACACCATCAGCCGGCGAAAAGCGGCGCTGATCTACCCGGCTGAGGCGATGAATACCAACGCCGCGAATGCCCTGTTGAAAACCCTGGAGGAGCCGCCGGGTGAAACAGTCATCATCCTGGTATGCAGCGATACGGCCCGTTTGCCTGCCACCATTCGCAGTCGCTGCCAGAATTTGACCATTCGCCAGCCTGAACCCGCGGATGCACTTGACTGGTTGCAGAACGAGTCAGGTCTTGATGAGCAGTCTGCGAGGGCAGCCTTGCAGGCAGCCGCCGGCAGTCCGCTGGAAGCACTCAGACTTCACCGGGAAGGTGCCACGGAGCAATACCTTTTATTGACCGAAACCCTGGCGAAACTGGAAGCCGGTCGGATCGGCGCAGGCAGCGCTCTTGCAGCGCTGGCCGATGTTGAACCGGACAGGCTGTGGTCGTGGATTTCGCTATTGGCGGCTGGCCGGCTGAAATCCGGTGGGCGCCCTCTGCAGCAAGCCCGTGAGCTTTCGAAATTGCAGTCAGCCGCGGATCTGAACCGCAAGTTGGTATCAACACCGGTTCGGAAAGACTTTCTTCTGCAGGATTGGCTGATACAATGGGCGCGAATCAGCGCTTAGGAAGGAACCATGGCACAGCAGGGAATTCTCTCACTTTCGATCAAGGACCGTCAGGCACTGTATAAATCCTATATGCCATTCGTGTCGGGTGGCGGGCTATTCGTACCCAGCACCAAGCAGTTCAGCCTTGGGGATGAAGTTTTCCTGCTGCTGACTGTCATGGAATTCGAAGAACGCCTGCCCATACCGGGCAAGGTGATCTGGATTACACCCCAGGGCGCCGCGGGAAATCGCAAAGCAGGTATCGGTGTACAGTTTGCTGACACACAGGATGGCGCCCACGCCAGGACCGTGATCGAGTCACACCTGGCAGCTCAGCTGAAAAGCAACAAAGCGACGCACACCATGTAAGTTTCAGCGGGCCGCTGATCCTACGATGTTCATGAACCGGCCCAGCATTTCCTCGTCCTGGTAGAAATGCGGGGACACTCGAATAGACCCTCCACGGATCACCACATCGACACCTGCTTCAGCCAGTGCCTGGTGAATGGCCTCTGCGGCGACCGATTCATGGCGGAAGCTGACGATGCCTGATTGCCTGTCGGGTGATGTCCGGCTGCTGATCATAACCCCCGGAATTTTTCCGAGTTCGCGCAACAGGAATCCGGTGTTGGCGAGCACCCGCGCGCCTACTTTATCCATACCATAGTCAAGTAACAGCTGGACTGAGGCGTCCATGGCCGCCTGTCCCATGGTGTTGGGACTTCCCGCTTCGAACCGCTTGGCGCTGCTGGCCGGTTCCCAGTGATCACGTTCAAAATCAAATGGATGCTCAAACATATGCCAGCCCTGTTGCAACAATCGCAATTTCGGCCGGGCCGATTCGCTGCAGTAAAAAACAGCGATGCCTTCCGGCGCCAGCAGCCACTTGTGGGCATCGGCGGCCAGGAAATCGATGTGACAGGACTGTACATCCATCGGCAGGGCGCCGAGTTGCTGAATCGCATCGACAAAAAACAATATGCCATGGCGCCGGCAATGCGAGCCCAGTCGATGCAGGTCGAGTTTGAATCCATCACTCCACTGGACTGCACTGACAGAGAGAAGCCGGGTATTCCGGTCCATGGCATCGAGCAAGGCCTGTTCGGCATCCGCTGCGCTGCGTATATCGACTTCGCGAATTTCCACGCCGTGGACCGACTGCGCCAGCCAGGGCAGGCGATTGGAGGGGAATTCTCCAGCAGGCAGAACGACATTGTCCCCCGCTTGCCAGTCCAGCCCGAAGGCAACCGTGCAGATACCTTCGCTGGTATTTTTCAGCAACGCGATATCCGCGGCACCGGCAGCGCCCGTTAACCTGGCCAGGCTTGCGCGTAAGCGAATTTCACGCTTGTACCACTCTCGGTAGCCCATTGACCCCTGCAGCATGTTTTCTTCTGCAAACTGCTGCACGGCCTCGGCGGCGCAGCGCGGCCACGGGCCCGCGGCTGCATGATTGAGATACATGCCATTTTCCAGGATAGGAAACTGGTCGGAAAAGGAAAGGGGGCGCGAGGGTGGCAGCGGTCGGTTTGTATCAGGCATGCCGCTATAATGCGGTGATGGAAGCGGCAAAGCAACGGGCGATCATTCATGTAGACATGGATGCGTTTTATGCTGCGGTTGAGCTCCTGGATGATCCTTCCCTGGAGGGACAGTCGGTGATTGTGGGCGGGCTGGGGCCGCGCGGTGTTGTCGCTACGGCCAACTATGAAGCCAGGTCATTCGGCGTTCATTCCGCGTTGCCGATGGGACGGGCCAGGCGCCTTTGTCCGCGCGCCCGGTTTATCCGCCCCCGCATGGCGAGGTACCGGCAGAAGTCGGCCGAGGTTTTCTCTGTTTTCCGTGATTTCACCCCTCTCATCGAGGGCCTGTCGCTGGACGAGGCTTTTCTCGATGTAACCGGCAGTCTGCGCCTGTTTGGCGAGCGGGAAGAAATGGGGCGGCGGATCAAGGACAGGATACAAGCTGACACCGGGCTGACAGCCTCGGTGGGAATTGCACACAACAAGTTCCTGGCAAAACTTGCTTCTGATGCGGACAAACCCGACGGTCTGGTGGTCGTGCGGCCGGAACAGGTCCAGTCTTTTCTCGATCCCATGCCGATTACGCGATTGTGGGGTATCGGCAAACAGACAGCGCCAAAACTCAGGGCGTTGGGTATATTGACGATCGGGCAGCTGAGGAACACGGACATGTCCATTCTGCGACAGGTGCTGGGGAACCGAGCCGGTCATTTTCTGGACCTTGCAGCAGGCCTGGATGATCGTGAGGTCGCTCCCGGCCGGCCGGACAAATCCATCAGTCATGAGGTAACCTTTGACAATGACATCCTGGACCGGGTCGAGTTGCTGGCGGAATTGCAACGCCAGGCGGAAGCAGTTTCCAGGCGATTACGTGCCCAGCAACTCATGGCAAGCACGGTGGTGGTGAAAATCCGGGATTCGTCCTTTCACACGATTACGCGCAGCCGCAGCATGAGGGCTTGCTCGAACAGCACCCAGACACTGTACAAATTGGCACGTGCCCTGTTTGAGCGGTGGCGTAATGAACACCAGGGGACGGCCGTGCGCCTGCTTGGCATGGGCGTGTCAGGTTTGCAGGAATCCAGCGTGGCCGGGCAGGCGGCCGGTGACCGCCTGGATAAGCCTGCAGAGCGGGAAATCGACCGGGTTTTCGACCAGATCAACCAGCGCTACGGCGATTCAAAAATCACCCACGGCCAGGTACTGCGGCGTAAAAAGGACTAACCGCCTTCCAGCTTTTTCAGCTCTTCGTCACGGAGTTCCCGGCGCAAAATCTTACCCACGTTAGACTTGGGCAATTCGTCACGAAATTCGATGTGACGCGGACGTTTGTACCCGGTCAGCTGCTCCTTGCAATGAGCGAGCAGTTCGTCTTCGGTGAGTGACGGATCCGACTTGACCACGAAAACCTTGACGGCCTCGTTCGACTTGGGGTCCGGCACGCCGATTACCGCGACTTCCAGAACCTTGGGATGCAACGCGACCACGTCTTCGATTTCGTTGGGAAAGACATTGAAACCGGAGACCAGGATCATGTCTTTCTTGCGGTCAACGATCTTGAAGAAGCCGTCTTCGGTCATCAGGGCCACATCACCGGTTCGCAACCAGCCATCGTCGGTAATCACCTTGGCTGTTTCCTCGGGACGTTGCCAATAACCTTTCATCACCTGGGGCCCCCTGATGACCAGTTCCCCCCTTTCACCCTGCGGCAACAGGTCACCGGCATCGTTCATGATGCCGCATTCGGTGGAAGAGATCGGCAGGCCGATACAGCCGTTGAAACCTTCCAGGTCCATGGGGTTGATACAGGCCGCCGGTGAGGTTTCCGTCAGGCCATACGCTTCGACCAGCGGAGTGCCAGTCACTTCCCGCCATTTTTCCGCTACCGCTCTTTGCACGGCCATGCCCCCACCCAATGCGCCTTTGAGTGTGCTGAAATCGAGTTCGGCAAACCCGGGGTCGGCCAGCATGCTGTTGAACAACGTGTTGACGCCCGGGATAAACGTAAACGGCACAGTTTTGAGTTCCTTGATGAAGCCGGGAATATCCCTCGGATTGGTGATCAGGACATTGACTCCGCCCATGGCCATGAACACCAGGCAGTTCGCCGTCAGGGCAAAGATATGGTAGAGGGGTAGTGCGGTAATAACGATCTCGGAATCGTTGCCTACGCCGGCAGGGATCATCCATGCCTTCGACTGCTGCATGTTGGCGACCAGGTTGCGGTGTGTCAGCATCGCGCCCTTGGCCACGCCGGTGGTGCCGCCGGTGTACTGCAGGAATGCCAAGTCGTCCAGGCCAAGCTCTACCGGAGTCAACGCCATCCGTGATCCTTCCTGCAGGGCCTGGTTGAAGCGGGTCGCTCCAGGAATGCTGAAATCGGGTACCGCCTTTTTCACATGCTTGAGCATGAAATTGATGATCGTGCCCTTCGGAAAACCCAGCAGATCTCCGATCCGCGTGGTGATGACCTGTTCGACCGGTGTCTCGCCGACGACTTTTTCCAGCACGTGCGCAAAATTCTCAACGACCACGATCGCCCGGGCGCCTGAATCGGTCAGCTGGTGCTTGAGTTCCCGCGCGGTGTACATCGGGTTGGTGTTGACGATAACGAGACCGGCGCGCATCGCGCCGAACAGCGCCACCGGGTACTGCAGGATGTTGGGCATCATCAGTGCGATCCGGTCGCCCTTGACCAGGCCCTTGCTTTGCAACCAGGCGGCAAAATCATGGGTCAGGCGATCCAGGTCGTGATAATTGAGTTCCTTGCCAAAGTTCATATAAGCGGTCTGTTTGCCGAACTTCTGGCAACTCTGGGCAAAAATATCCAGGATGGATGAGTATTCACCCATGTCAATTTCGGCCGGGACTCCCTCGGGGTAACTATTTAGCCATGGTTGGTTCACAACGATTCCTCGCAAATAACGCGGTCAGGGTAATATATGCATCAATACTGCACGAAGCATTTTGATGGATGTCAGAAGCTTTTCTTTCGATCACGTGGGATAATGATTACCGATTTAGGCCGGGGTAGCAACGGATGGGCGAACAAAACGTCAAGCTGAACGACGACGAATCGACGCACCAGGCATTCATGAAGGCATTGCTGACCGAAGTGCATGCCCTCGAGCGGATGCTGGATACCGGCTTGCTGGAATCGGGCGTACGCCGCATTGGAGCCGAGCAGGAAATGTTCCTGATCGATAAGGCCAATAAGCCGGCACTCAAGGCCATGGAGATCCTTGACATCGTTGATGACGAGCGCTTTACACACGAGCTCGGACTGTTCAATCTCGAAGCAAACCTCTCTCCACGAAGGCTGGGTGGAGACTGCCTATCCCAATTGGAAAAAGAGGCCCAGGAAATCTACCTGAAGGCGCGGGAAACCGCGGCAAAGGTCGATTGCGACATTGCCCTGATCGGTATTCTGCCAACGCTTACGAAGGATAACCTGGGTCTTGAATCGATGGTGCCCACACCCCGTTATTACGCGCTGAACGACGCGATCAAGGCACTCAGGGGCGGGGAATTCGATTTCACCATCAACGGTATAGATCAACTGGTGGTCGAGCATGACAACGTGATGCTGGAAGCCTGTAACACCAGTTTTCAGGTTCACTTCCAGGTCAGCCCGGAAAACTTCGCCAAGAATTACAATATCGCGCAGGTAGTGACTGCACCTTTGCTGGCAGCGGCAGTCAACTCGCCGGTGCTGCTGGGCAAGCGTCTCTGGCACGAAACCCGTATCGCGGTGTTCGAATACTCCGTCGATACCCGTTCCAAGGTACAGCAGGAGCGGGGCCTGAAGCCGCGAGTGCATTTCGGTGATCGCTGGCTTGAAGAATCGGTCACGGAAATATTCAAGGAGGATATCGCGCGCTTCCGTATTGTGCTGACCACCGATACTGAAGAAGATCCGCTGGGAATGATCGACCGGGGCATCATGCCATCCTTAAACGCCCTGCGGCTTCACAACGGAACCGTCTATCGCTGGAACCGGCCGTGTTATGGGGTCCACAACAATATTCCCCACCTGCGGATTGAAAACCGGGTCATTCCCTCCGGCCCCACGGTGCTCGATGAAGTGGCCAATGCCGCTTTCTTCTACGGCATGATGGCCGGCATGACCGAGCAGGTTGATGACATCAGGGACTACCTGACCTTTGGTGACGTCAAATCCAATTTCCTGGCCGCCGCGCGAGACGGCATCCGGGCACAGATGAACTGGTTCAACGACACCCATCTGCCGGCGAAGGAACTGGTGTTGGAACAGTTGCTGCCGTTGGCGCGCGAGGGTCTTCAGGAAGCCGATATCGACAACGATGACATCGACCGCTACCTGGGTGTGATCCAGAACCGTGTCATCAAGCGGCGAACCGGGGCGCGCTGGGCGCTTGAGTCGCTGGAAAACATGAAGGACCTGGGCACTGAGGACCAGCGTATGCGCTGTATTGTTGGCAGCATGGTCGCACAGCAGTCCAGCGGTACACCCATTTGTGACTGGGAGCTGGCAGAATATTGCGAGGAACAGGACTGGCGCGACAGCTACCGCACGGTTGGCTTGTTCATGACCCGCGACCTGTTTACGGTCCGCACAGACGACATTGTCGATTTCGCGGCCACGCTGATGGACTGGCGCCACATCCGGCACGTGCCGGTGGAAGACGACCAGGGCATGCTGGTTGGCCTGGTTTCGCATCGTGACCTCTTGCGCCTGGTTGCGCAAGGCCGGATGGGTAAAGAACACCGGGTCACCGTCGATGAGATCATGAACCCGGAGCCGATCACGGTAAGTCCTGATACGTCGACGGTGGAAGCCATCCAGATCATGCGCAGGGAAAAACTGGCCTGCCTGCCGGTAACGCGTGATGGCAAACTGGTAGGAATCGTCAGTGAGCATGACCTGATCATCGTTGCATCGCACCTGCTGGAGTCGCAACTGGCAAACCGGGAGTGAATCGGAGCCACTGGTTTACCGGCTTGATGATACTGGCGCTTGCCGGGCTTTCGGGTTGTGGTGAAAACCTCACCGTTGAACAGCAAGTGATTGTCACCATCCGTGAGATGGAATCGAAAATCGAGGCCGGCGAACGCCGTGCATTCATGCAACACATCGCCGATGACTTCCAGGCCCAGGGCGGCTCCATGAACAGGGAGCAACTGCGGGCGTTTGTGGTTTTCCAGTTGAACCGGCATCAAAGACTGCAGGCCCAACTGTTCCCGATAAAGGTTTCAGAGACGGGTGAGGCAACGGCGCAGGCGACATTCAGGGCGCTGGTGACCGGCGGACCGAACTGGATTCCGGACAGCGGCCAGGTGTTCGATTTTACGACCGGGTGGCGCCTGGTGGATGACGAATGGTTGCTGACATCCGCGCGTTGGGATCCGGTTCCGCTGGAAGACGCCTTGTAGGGTTCTCAGGTTTTGAGAATTCCCGGGTTAGAATGACCGAATGGCGCTCCGCGGATTTCATCCAGCTGTTCTGTCCTGGTTTTCGAATACGTTCGAATCAGCGACCCCTGTCCAGGTTGAAGCCTGGAACGCCATTCGTACTGATCAGGATGTTTTGATCGCCGCACCCACCGGCAGCGGCAAAACTTTCGCTGCTTTCCTCTGCGCCATCGACGAACTCGTTCGCGATAGCCGAGAGGGTCCACTGGCCGACGCGGTGAAAGTACTCTACGTATCACCGCTGAAAGCGCTGTCGAACGATATCGAGCGCAATCTGCGCCTGCCGCTGGACGGAATTGACGCATGGCTGAAGCAGGAAAACGGAAGGGCGTCGGGCATCCGCGCCATGGTCAGAACCGGCGATACGACGCCTGGTGAGCGGGACAAGATGAGGCGCAAGCCACCCCAGATACTGGTCACGACTCCCGAGTCTTTGTACTTGTTGCTGACCTCCGATTCCGGGCGCAGCATGCTGGCAGGGGTTAAGACGGTCATCGTCGACGAGATTCACGCGGTCGCGGGCAGCAAACGCGGCAGTCATCTTGCATTGAGCCTGGCCAGGCTGGACGCGCTGGTCAATCCGTCCGGAGCAGGGCATGTCCGCAGGATCGGCCTGTCCGCTACCCAGAACCCCATTCAGCTGATTGCTGCTTTTCTGACGGGTGGAAAACCCTGCGCCATCGTCGACACCGGACATCAGCGAGAGCGTGACCTGGCGCTGGTGATTCCTGCGTCGCCACTGTCGCCGGTCATGGCCAATGAAGTCTGGGAGGAAATCTACGATCAGATCGAAGCCCTGGTGGAGAACCATCGCACCACGTTGATATTTGTGAACACACGCAGGCTGGCCGAACGGCTGGCCAGGCACCTGGCGGAGCGAATCGGAGAAGAGTCTGTCACTGCACATCATGGCAGTCTTTCGCGTGATCATCGCCTGGAAGCGGAACAGGCGCTGAAGTCGGGGCACTTGCGGGCACTGGTCGCGACGGCTTCACTCGAACTGGGAATCGATATCGGGCACGTGGACCTGGTATGCCAGATCGGTTCACCCGGCAGCATATCTGCATTCATTCAGAGAGTTGGCCGTGCCGGCCACGCGGTGGGCGAAACACCCAAGGGCAGGCTCTTTCCAGTTTCGCGTGACGACTTGCTCGAGAGCGTCGCGCTGCTCAGGGCGGTGCGCGACGGCGTGCTGGATCGCGTCATCATCCCCGAGCAACCGCTGGACGTGCTTGCCCAGCAGCTTGTTGCCGAAGTCAGCGCACGGGAATGGGGCACGCAATCGTTGCTGCAAATGATACGGCAGGCGTGGCCTTACCGGAATCTCTCCGAGCAACAATTGGCTGATGTCATCGACATGCTGGCCAACGGCTATGCAACCCGGCGTGGCCGGCGCAGCGCCTATCTGTATCACGACGCCATCAATGCACGCCTGCGGGCACGGCCTGCAGCCAGGCTGACGGCGCTGCAGAACGGTGGCGCCATTCCGGATCATTTCGACTACGAGGTGCTGATGATGCCGCAGGGATTCCGGGTCGGCACCCTGAATGAGGACTTTGCATTCGAAAGCCTGCCCGGTGACATCTTTCAGCTGGGTAACACCAGTTACCGGATTCTCAAGATCGAGCAGAGCCGGGTGCTGGTGGAGGACGCCAGGGGGCAGCCGCCCACGATCCCGTTCTGGTTTGGCGATGCGCCGGGGCGCAGCGATGAGTTGTCTGCGGCCGTGTCCAGCCTGCGAGCGGAAATGGACGAACGGCTGGGCGCGCAGGGAGCAGAGGGCACCCTGACATACCTGGAGGACCTGGGTATCGATGCGGCCGCAGCCATGCAACTGGTCAGTTACCTGGCCGCGGCCCGCGAAGCGCTCGGCTGCATACCGACCCAACAGAAAATCGTGATGGAACGGTTTTTTGATGATACCGGCGACATGCACCTGGTCGTTCATGCACCGTTTGGGTCACGCATCATGCGGGCCTGGGGCCTGGCTCTGCGCAAGCGTTTTTGCCGGCATTTCAATTTCGAGTTACAGGCTGCGGCACTGGAGGATTGCCTGATCCTGTCCCTGGGAGAAACCCACAGCTTTGAGACCAGGGATGTTCCTGCCTACCTGAAATCCGCAACCGTGCGACAGGTGCTGGTGCAGGCGTTGCTGGATGCGCCCCTGTTTGAAGTCCGCTGGCGCTGGAATGCGACCATCGCGCTGGCTGTTCAACGCATGCGCAATGGGCAGAAATTGCCGCCACAATGGCAGAGGAACCAGGCCGAAGACCTGGTGGCTGTTGTTTTTCCCGACCAGTTGGCTTGTCTTGAGAACATCCGCGGCGAGCGCGAGATTCCGGACCACCCGTTGGTCAATCAGACCATCAGCGATTGCATGACCGAATCGATGGACATCGATGGCCTGGAGGCATTGCTCCGACGCATCGAGGCAAAGGAACTGGAAATTCTCTGTCTTGACCTGCACGGGCCTTCCCCGCTGACGGCTGAAATTATCAATGCCCGGCCCTACGCGTTTCTGGACGACGGAGAGGCAGAGAACCGCCGGACACGGGCAATCAGCCAACCGCACAACGATCTGGCGGACGCGGCGACCCTCAGTATCATCTCCACAGAAGCGACCCAGCAGGTCAGCTCTGAGGCGTGGATAAGACCGCGGTCTGCCGATGAATTACATGATGGCCTTTTGCAACTGGGTTTTCTGACCGAGGCGGAATACTCAACCGGAACTTCCAGTACCGGAACACCGGGTGGGGGAAACTGGAACCACTGGTTCAAGGCCCTGGCGGGCGAATTCCGCGCCTGCTGCGTTTGCACTGATGACCGCAACTGGTGGGTAGCAACCGAACGGTTGGATGAATTTCTGGCCATTCACCCGGATGCCGGGGTCGCTCCGGATCCGGCAGCGGTCTATCCGCGGGTAGAAACAGACCGGGATAAGGCCCTGGTTGAACTATTGCGCAGCCGCTTGTCGGGGCTTGGCCCCGTTGATTGCTCGACACTGGCAGAAGACTTCATGTTGATTCCGGCAGAAATTGACACGGCCCTGCTGGCCTTGCAAAGCGAAGGCTACGTCATGGTGATGGGGCAGCCCAGCCAAGGCGCTAGTCCGGAAAAAACCTGGTGTGAGCGAAGGTTGCTGGCGAGGATCCACCGCTACAGCCGGGAACGGCGCCGCAAAGCGGCACGTCCGGTTGCTCCCGCAGCCTACTTGCGTTTCCTGCTGGAATGGCACGGCCTCGATGAGCCGGCCGGGGAACTCGAACAGGTGTTGGGTCTGCTCGAGGGCTGGTCCGCCCCGGTCGCTGCCTGGGAGCAGGGACTGCTGGCGAGTCGCTGTGCAGACTATTCGCCCCAGCGTCTCGATGAACAGTTTCTCAGTGGTTTTGTGACCTGGTTTCGCCCGGCGGGTCCGGGTCAGGGCGCACAGAATCTGGTCGCCGCGACGCCGATCGCAATCGTCCCGAGAATTCATGCAGACACCTGGAACCTGCGATCTGCTGTTGACGAGGAGACTCCCGGAGCGCTGGCTGAAAAAGCCCTGCGGGTACTGGAACAGCACGGCGCCATGTTTACCGTTGACCTCGAGAGGGCCACGGGCCTGCTGCCGGTGCAACTGGAGCAGGCCATCGCAGAGCTGATTGCCCGCGGGCGAGTGACTTCCGACGCTTTTTCACCGCTGCGTTGGTTGATCCGGCCCGAGTCTGAAAAACGTCGGAAACAGAAAACGCTGGCGCGGCGAAAAATGCGGGTGCAGACCGGGCTGCTGGGGCGCTGGAGCATCAGTGGTGGCAGTATGCCGGGCAACGACAACCTCCGTGAAAGCGAGCTCTTTCAGGACCAGGCGAGGCTTGCCCGCCTCTGTGAAGCACTTTTGAAGCGTTATGGCGTCGTGTTCAGAGCGGTTACAGAACGCGAATCGCTGCTCCCGCCCTGGCGTTACCTGCTGCGCTACCTGCGGCGTATGGAAGACCGTGGAGAAGTGTACGGCGGACGGTTTGTGGATGGTTTTTCAGGCGAGCAATTTGCATTGCCCGAGGCGGTCGGCCTGTTGCGAAGACATGCGAAGGAACCAGCGCAGGACCAGTTCAAGGTCATCAACGCAACGGATCCACTGAACCTGGGTGGAATCATTACACCAGGCGTCAAGACCGCTGCCAAACCGGGAAACCGTGTCCTGTTACAAAACGGGGTGCCGGTCGCTCGAATCCAGGGCGATGAGCTGGAATTGCTTGGCAAGGGTAGGGCGGTCAGCTCAGCAGAGGCTGAACGGCATCTGCGAGTCGTACGGGATTTTCGCCGTTCTCAATCCAACCCATAACGTCAGCGATATGAAAAACCCCGGCGCAGGCCGGGGTTTCAGGTTTGATTGCCGGCGATCAGGCCGCGAGCTGACGCAGCACGTATTGCAGGATACCGCCATTGCGGTAGTATTCCGCTTCCTTCGGCGTATCGATCCTCACCCGTGCATGGAACGTCTTTGAAGTGCCGTCTTCAGCGGTTGCAGTAACTGCTACAGTTTCTGAAGAATCGTCTCCAAGTTCTTCAATATCAAAAGTTTCTTTCCCGCTTAAACCCAGGGAATCAGCGCTCTCTCCTGGCATGAAATTCAATGGCAATACGCCCATGCCGACCAGGTTCGAACGGTGAATGCGTTCAAAACTCTCGGTGATGACCGCTTTGACGCCAAGCAGGTTGGTTCCTTTTGCCGCCCAGTCGCGAGAAGATCCCGTTCCGTATTCCTTGCCGGCAAGAACAATCAGCGGTGTCTCTTCTGCCTGGTATTTCATTGCCGCGTCGTAAATGCTCATCTGCTCACCGGAAGGCTGAAACGTGGTCCAGCCACCCTCGGTACCCGGTGCGAGCTGGTTGCGGAGACGAACATTGGCAAAAGTGCCACGCATCATCACTTCATGGTTACCCCGGCGGGATCCGTAAGAATTGAAATCTGCCCGCTGCACGCCACGGCCCTTGAGGTATTCGCCGGCTGGGGAATCCTCCTTGATGGCTCCGGCGGGTGATATGTGATCCGTGGTAATGGAATCACCCAGTTTCGCCAGGCAACGGGCGCCGCCGATGGTGGGTATTTCGGGCAGTTCCAGGGTCATGCCACGGAAGTAGGGCGGGTTCTGCACATAGGTTGAATCATCCTGCCAGTCGAAGATTTCACCTTGTGGGGAATCAATGCTGTTCCAGCGCTCATCGCCCTTGAACACGCTCGCGTAACTATTGCGAAACATTTCAGACGTGACGCTGCTGCCCACCACCTGGTGGACCTCGTGAGTGGTTGGCCAGATGTCTTTCAGATAGACCGGGTTACCATCCTGATCGTCACCCAGGGGATCTTTGGTCAGATCAACTTTCAGGCTACCCGCCAGTGCATAAGCGACCACCAGCGGCGGAGAAGCCAGGTAATTCATCTTCACATCTGCGTGGACACGACCTTCGAAGTTCCGGTTGCCGGACAGCACGGAGCATGCAACCAGGTCATTTTCCCGGATGGCATTGCCAATGGGTTCCGGCAGTGGGCCGGAATTGCCGATACAGGTCGTGCAGCCATAACCGACCACGTTGAAGCCCAGTGCATCCAGGTCATCCATCAGGCCAGCCTTGACCAGGTAGTCGGTGACTACACGCGAACCGGGGCCGAGTGAAGTCTTGACCCACGGTTTGACTTTCAGCCCCTTTGCCAGGGCATTACGAGCCACCAGGCCTGCCCCCAGCATGACAGCAGGGTTGGAGGTATTGGTACAGGAAGTGATCGCAGCGATCACCACGGCGCCATCTTCGAGCATAAATGATTCGCCCTCGTTGACGACGGGAGCCGAGCCTGTAGTTTCACGTCCAGTCGACAGAGGTCCGACATTGGCTTCATAATTACTGCGCATGTCACTCAGCAGGACGCGGTCCTGCGGGCGTTTGGGTCCCGCCAAACTGGGCTGAACGGTAGACATGTCAAGCTCCAGCACCGCGCTGTACTCGGCATCAGGCTGACCGGCTGTGTGGAACATGCCCTGAGCCTTCATATAAGCCTCGACCAGCGCCACCTGCTCATCGGAACGCCCGGAAAGCCTGAGGTAACGCAGGCTTTCCGGGTCGATCGGGAAAATTCCACAAGTGGCGCCGTATTCAGGCGCCATGTTGGCGATCGTTGCCCGGTCCGCCAGTGGCAGGCTCTGCAAGCCATCACCAAAGAACTCGACGAATTTACCGACAACACCCAGTTCGCGAAGCATTTCGACAATGGTCAGAACCAGGTCTGTCGCGGTCGTTCCCTCAGGCAGTTTGCCGGTGAGCTTGAATCCAACGACCTGCGGAATCAGCATAGTGATCGCCTGTCCCAGCATCGCTGCTTCGGCCTCAATGCCGCCAACGCCCCAGCCCAGTACGCCAATGCCGTTGATCATGGTGGTGTGGGAATCGGTGCCGACCACGGTGTCGGGGTAGGCGACGCCGTTCGTACCAAACACGACGCGGGCCAGGTGCTCCAGGTTGACCTGATGCACGATACCGGTATTAGGCGGCACCACGCGGAAATTGCTGAACGCGGACTGGCCCCAGCGCAGGAAACTGTAACGCTCATTATTGCGTTGGAATTCAATCTGGTTGTTGAGGTCCAGTGAGTTTGCCTTGCCGAAACTGTCCACCTGGACAGAATGGTCAATCACCAGTTCAGCCGGAGACAGGGGATTGATCTGGTTGGCATCGCCGCCCAGAGAGACCATTGCATCCCGCATGGCTGCCAGGTCGACAACGGCTGGCACACCTGTAAAGTCCTGCAACACCACCCGTGAAGGAGTGAACGCGATTTCGGTGCTGGGATCTGCTTTGGGATCCCAGTTGCACAGGGCTTCGATGTCACTGCGGGTGACGTCAACGCCGTCTTCATGGCGAAGCAGGTTTTCCAGCAAGATTTTCAGGCTGAAGGGCAGTCGTGAAATATCATGTTGCTGAGAAAGTTTTTCGAGGCTGTAGTAGCGGTAGTCCTGGTCGTTGACCGACAGGCTGGAGGCGGTTGAGAAGGAATCTCCCATGCTGTTCTCCGTTATTCGACTGAGTGATTAGTGGACTGGGAATTATCGCCGAAATCAGGACTTGTTCACAGTTATAATCACTATCCATCGTATTTATGGTCATGTGGAACCAAAAACCGAAAAACAGAAGATTGTATCCGTACAACTGAATTAACCGGAACATTGCGGAGCCAAGCACCATATGCCATCAATCAGAAACTGCCTGACAGCAGCAATCATATCGGCCATCTGCCTATCGCACGCGCAGGCGCAGCCCGAAGTCGACATTGAATTCATCAGCAGTTTTGGTGAGTTCGGTAACACGGACCCTGGAACATTCGATTGGGCTGCCGGTGTGGCGCTTGACGGCCAGGGAAGAGTTATCGTTGCCGACAACAGAAACCATCGGATACAGCGCTGCACCGTTGAAGGCGATTGCGAAGTCATAGGAGAACGAGGTCGGTCACCAGGGCAGTTCAGATGGCCACTGGGAGTTGCTGTAGACGGCCTGGGTAGAATTGTTGTTTCGGAAGCGGGCAATGACAGGATTCAGTTGCTGGATCAGCAGGGAAACTGGACTTCATTCGGTTCCAATGGCCTGGATGGTCCACCCGGCAAGTTCAGGATACCTGCTGGTATGACAGTGGATGCTGAGAACCGGATTATCATTGCTGACGAACGGAACCATCGCGTTCAGATTTGTGATGATGCCGGAAACTGCACGGCCTTCGGCCAGTTGGGTTCATCACCCGGCATGTTCGATACCCCCCGTGACGTAGCACTGGCAAGCGGGAACAGGATTCTGGTGACGGACTTCTGGAATCACCGAATCCAGATTTGCAGTTATTCGGGTGACTGCACAGCTTTCGGCGGACTCGGGACAGAAGCCGGAAAGTTCAATAATCCAGCCGGAATTGCAGTAGACAGCCAAGACCGGATCATCATCTCGGAAAGCGGAAATGACCGTTTGCAGATTTGCGATCTGAGCGGTCAATGTACGGCATACGGTGGGCCTGGCGCAGGCCTGAGTCAGTTCAATGACCCCCAGGCCGTCGATGTGGATGAAAATAACGTCATTTACGTTGGCGAATTGGAGAATCACCGGGTACAGATTTTCCAGGCATTCTATGGAAGTGATCAACCAGTGGACTCATTTCAGATAAATCCCGGATTGAATGACGCCTGGTACAACGATATGACAGGCGGCCAGGGATTTTTGATCACTGTTTTTCCGGATGTGAGACAGTTGTTCCTGGCCTGGTTCACCTATGATATCGAGCGACCTCCCGATGATGTTAATGCTTTATTGGGAGAACCCGGTCATCGTTGGCTGACTGCGCTGGGACCGTATGAAGGAAATACCGCGAAGCTCACTATTTTCGTCACTGAGGGAGGGGTGTTCGATTCCGCCGTGCCGGTTCCGTCTACAGACCCCGACGGTGATGGGATACTCACAATCGAATTCGCGGACTGCGAAGAGGCCATGGTGAGTTACACGATCAACTCGCTGGGTATTTCCGGAGAGATACCGATTCAGCGTATAGTTCTGGATAACGTGTCGTTATGTGAAACACTCTCTCAGTAATCCACAGTTGCACTGGTTTATTTCTTCCTGGCTTTAAACCCGATGCGTGTTTGACTCGTCCAATCAGTTGATATCGCAGATTGTCCCTAATTAGCAGAACCTGATTCCCGGGAGGAACAACCCATGAACAAGATCCTTTACGTGCTGGCATGCTTGCTGGCATCCAATGTCTGGGCCTATGACGATTGCAAATTCGAGAAACGGATCGACACAACGCTTGATCTGGCAACCGCCAGTCAATTGAACATCGACGCCAGGGCTGGAGAATTGAAGGTGACCGGGGATGCCCATTCCTCCGTGGCGGTCATCGAAGCCACTATTTGTACATCGCAGGAGGAGTGGGCCGATGAATCCTGGCTGAAACTGGAAAGTGGGGAAACCGCGATAATCAGTGTTCAGGATCCGAGGGACAGCGATTCATCGTGGCAAGACAACGAAAACTTCAGTGTTGATCTCGCCATATCCTTTCCAGCCGGTCTGGCGCTGAGCATCAGGGACAGTAGCGGGTCGTTGAGCGTGCAGGGCAGCGGTGACCTCACCATCCAGGACAGCTCGGGTGACATCGATGTCCGCGATATCCAGGGATTGGTCAACATCGAAGACTCATCTGGCGATATAGACCTGCGTCAGGTTGAAGGCGACCTGGTGATTGAAGGTGACAGTTCAGGAAATATTTCGGGCACTGACATCCGTGGGTCAGTCCTGGTCAAGCAGGACAGTTCAGGCAATATCCGTTTCCAAGACGTGCGGGATGATTTCGTCGTCGAACGGGATTCTTCCGGCAATATCGTGGCAGACACCATTGGAGGAGATTTCCGCGTGCTGAAGGATGGCAGCGGCAGCATCAAGGCTACTGATGTCGCCGGTGAGATTGATATCCCCGAAAAAGGCTGATCAACTCATCAACAGCGATTCGGCTTCGCGAATGATTTTTTTGCGGCCGAACATCAGCTCGAAGCGGCCGCCACCCAGTTGATTCCACAGGGTGGCGGATCGCAAGCCCGCCATCAGCAGGGTTCGGACCCAGTCCACGGTGCGTTCGTTTTTCAGATATTGTGGTCTGCCGCTGACCACGATACGCGGCGTTAATTTGCTGACGGTATCGGTATACAGGGCTGAAATTTCGTGCGCTTGCAGATCTTCGCGCTCATGCTGTTCGAGTTCGGCTCCTTCAGCTGAGATGTCCTCCAGCCGGTTGCCGACGGTCGCCTGGAATTTACTGCTTTTGCGAAATTTCTTTTCGATCTGCAGCAGCCCGACGGCATAGCGAAGAGATTCTGTGTATCGGTTGTCACCCTGCAGCACGGCCAGCATCGTTTCCACACCCAGTTTCATCCGGGCGGTGCCGCCGTAGATTTCCGCGGTGGATTCAGCTTCCAGCTGAAACAGGCTGTGCAGAGAGGAACTGGCCGCATAACCGGACCAGGTTCCATGATTGGCAGCTTGCCTGACCAGTTCGGTGGCCTGGAATACGCCTGCCAGAGCCAGCGTCCTTTCTTTCATGTCGTCACCTCCGGCGGAGTATCCGCCCAGGAAATAATACCGCCGCCGAGGCAGTTTTGCCCATCGTACAAGACCACGGATTGCCCTGCAGTAACCGCTCTTTGCGGCCGGTCAAATTCCAGTACCAGTTCATCATCGCTGATCTGCCGCACGATGCCGGCCTGGTCTGCCTGCCGGTACCGGACCTTCGCCGCCAGCGGAGTGCCTTTTTTGGGCGCCGTCCCCGAAACCCAGCTCAGCTGTTCTGCCCGCAAGGTCCGGGAGAACAGCCACGGGTGGTCGTGGCCCTGTCCGGCATACAGGATATTGTTTTGCAGGTCCTTGTGCAGCACGTACCAGGGCTCGTCGCTGAAGCCTTTCAGACCCCCGATACCGAGTCCCTGCCTCTGTCCAAGGGTGTAATACTGCAGGCCGGTATGTTGACCGATAAGCTGCCCTTCCGGTGTCCTTATCTCGCCGGGGCAGGGCGGTATGTACTCGCTCAGGAATTCACGGAAGTTGCGTTCGCCGATAAAACAGATGCCAGTACTGTCTTTCTTGTCGTGTACCGGCAGCCCGGCTTGTTCTGCCACGGCACGTACATCGGGCTTTAACAGCTCGCCCACCGGGAACAGCGTTCGGGCCAGCTGGTCCTGGCCAATCGTGTACAGGAAGTAACTCTGATCCTTGTTC